>CAYWSB010000246.1:0-5960 GCA_964460465.1 uncultured Geminicoccaceae bacterium
ACGATCCGACACCTCAGGGAAGGCCTTCCCAACTCACCCAGCGGCCGAATTCCCACACAGTCTGATCATCATCCCCTGCCTTCCTCTCGTTGCCGTTCCCGTCTCGTCGCTTCAGCCCGCCTGCAGCGCTTCGCGGACCGTGCGGCCGGAGGTGGCGGCGGGGGTGCCGGGGCGCTCGCCCGCGAGGTGGTCGGCGAGGCGCAGCGCCAGCTGGACGATGGTGTAGGTGGGGTTGGCGTGGCCGCCCGTGGCGAAGACGCTGCTGCCGCCGAGGTAGAGGTTGGCCATGCCGTGGACGCGGCAGTGGCGGTCGACCACGCCGCGGCGCGGGTCGTCGCTCATCCGGGTGGTGCACATGTGGTGCGGCCCGCCGACCCGGGCCTCGTCCGGCCCGGGAAAGTCGGCCCGGCCGTCCCGGAGCCAGTCGGCGACCCGCAGCCGGCCGAGGTCGCGCTCGGCCAGGAGCCGGCCGAAGGTCAGGGTCGCGGTGCGCACGGTGTGCCAGTCGAGCTCGCCCAGGCGCCAGTCGAGCGCCAGCCGGCGCAGGCCGAAGCGGTCGCGCTCGTGCGTGAGCCCGACCCGGCTGTTCGGGTCGAGGGCCTGCTCGGCCGAGATGTCGACCCGGCCGGTCAAGAGTTTGCCGGGCTCCCACCACTGCCGGGCGTAGGTTTCGAGGCCGCCCTCGTCGCAGACGATCGGATGGCCGGCCCAGCGCTCGGCGAGGCGCTTGACGACCTCGGCGCGGCAGGAGGCCTCGCGGGCCAGCTCGTTGGCGAGGCGCAGCTGCCGCTCGTCGGGGTGGACGAGAAGGGCGAAGTTGAGGGTGCCGGCGTCGGCCATGAAGGCGGGCGAGGGGGCGTAGACCTCGCGGTTGCGCATCGGCCGGGCGAGCAGGAGCCGGCCCACCTCCTGGTGCGGGTGCTCGCTGAAGAAGCGGCCGACCAGGCCGTGGCCGTTGCCGATGCCGCCCCGCACCTGGCGGTCGCAGTTGAGCAGCAGGCGCGGGTTCTCGAGGCCACCCAGGCAGAGGGCGTAGGCGCGGGCCCGGACGCTGAACGGCTCCGGCCGCTCGAAGTTGCGGAAGACCGCGTGCCGGACGAAGCGGCAGTCGGGGTCGAGCTCGAGGTCGATCAGGTTGGCGTGGAGGTAGAGGGCGATCCGCGGCGACCGCTGCAGCTCGTCGAGGAAGCGTGGCGCAAGGACCTTGCCGTGGCTTTGCCGGAAGTCGGTCTGCACGAAGGGGGCCGGATCGCCGGCGAAGAGCGAGTGTGTCGGCGGCCGGTTCGCGGACAGCTCGAGGAACGCCTCGACGGCCGGCGCGTAGGGATCGAGATCGGCCTTGCGGATCGGCCAGCCGCTGCCCGGGTGATGTGGGATCGGCAGGAAGTCATGCGCGTCGAGCTCCCGGCAGACGCCGGACCAGCAATTCGACGACCCGCCGAGAAAGCGCTTGCGACAGGCGGTCAGCGGCCAATACTCGGCGCCGATGCTGGCTCCCTCGTAGAGCTCCTCGGAGGCCCAGGTAATGTCGAGCCCGCCGCCCTCCATCAGCGCCACGCTCTGCCCCTGGGCGGCCAGGCTGTGGGCGAGCGCGAGGCCGGCGGGGCCGGAGCCGACGACGCAGACGTCGAACGCACGCTCGTCGAAGTGGGTCGGCTCGAGCGCTTCGGCGTCGAGGATCATCCGTGCCGCTCCAGGTCGCTCCGGCGCAGGATCCAGCCGTCGACCATCACGACGTCGTCGTCGGCCGGGTCGACCGGTCGGCCACGGCCGAGCAGCAGCAGAGCGAAAGGCGCCGCGAGGCGCGTGAGCAAGTGTCGACGCGACGGCACCAGCCGACCTCCCACGAAACAAAAGAGCGACGGCCGCAAGTGTAGCGGGCACCGCCCGACGAAGGGTTTACGCGGTCCGACCGAACGCCTTCGGCCATACGTCGCTATGCGCAGGGGTAAACGCTGGACCGCGCTGCCCCGCTCCGCGCCGAATCGCCCGGCGCGACGCCGCAAACCCGCAGGTCCGCTTCGCGCCCAGGCGATCCGGAGGCCACCGTTCCTGGCATCAGGGCGGCAAGACCGCCATCCGCGGGAGCCACCTGCCCATGACCGAAACCGTCGTCAGCTCGGCGACCAAGACCGTCCGCATCGGCTTCGACCGGCCGTTCTGCGTCGTCGGCGAGCGCATCAATCCCACCGGCCGAAGGCGCTTGGCGGCGGAGATGGCGGCCGGCGACTTCAGCACCGTCGAGGCCGACACGCTGGCCCAGGTCCAGGCCGGCGCGCACATGCTCGACGTCAATGCCGGCATCCCGCTCGCCGACGAGCCCGCGATCCTCGCGCAGACGATCCAGCTCGTGCAGTCGCTGACCGACGTCCCGCTCTCGATCGACAGCTCGATCGTCGCCGCGTTGGCGGCCGGCCTCGCCGTCTACCAGGGCCGCCCGCTGGTCAACTCCGTCACCGGCGAGGAGGACCGTCTCGAAGCCGTTCTACCGCTGATCCGGAAGTACGACTGTGCCGTCGTCGCCATCGCCAACGACGAGACCGGCATCTCCGAGGACCCGGACGTCCGCTTCGCGGTGGCCACGAAGATCGTCGAGCGCGCCGCCGACCACGGGATCAAGGCCTGTGACGTCGTCGTCGATCCCCTGGTGATGCCGATCGGGGCCCTGGGCCAGGCCGGGAACAGCGCCTTTCGCCTGATCCGCCGCCTGCGCGAGGAACTCCGCGTCAACACCACCTGCGGCGCCTCCAACGTCAGCTTCGGCCTGCCCAACCGGCACGGGCTGAATGCCGCCTTCCTCTGCATGGCGGCCGGGGCCGGCCTGACCTCCGCCATCATGAACCCGCTGCACGCCGAGGAGATGAGCGCGGTGATGGGCGCCGACGTGATGCTGGGCAAGGATCGTGACTGCCGCCGCTGGCTCACGCGGTTCCGCGAGCCCACCGCCGCTGCTGCCGAGCGCGGCGACCGCCGCCGCCGGCGCGCCTGATGCGGCCGCTGCCGCCTGGACCGTGCCCTGGCCGCGAGGCTGGGGCTTGCCTCTGGGCCTCCGCCTCGATGCCGCCTGGACGGCGAACGGCTCGAGTGGTGTGGCGCTCGTCGATACCGACCACGAACGGCCGCGGGTGGTGGCCATGGCACCCGGCTATCGGGCCTTCGCCGGTCTGCGGCGGGGCGAGGCCGTCGATTGGCGTGCGAAGCCTGCCGGCCGCGAGCCGCCGCTTGACGACATCCTGGCCGCAGCCGAAGAGCCGGCCGAGAAGCCGGTCGATTTGATCGTCGTCGACATGCCACTTGCGCGCGAGCCGATCTCCGGACGAAGGCATGCCGACAACGCCATCTCAGGGCGCTTCGGTGGTCGCGGCTGTGGGACCCACACCCCTTCGCCCGAGCGACCCGGACAGATCAGCGAGCGCCTGCGCGACGCCGCCTGCCGACTGCGCTACCCACTCGTGACAGCCGCCGGAGAGTCGACCGGCAAGGCCCTCTTGGAGACCTATCCCCACC
This sequence comes from uncultured Geminicoccaceae bacterium, assembly GCA_964460465.1. GTDB lineage: Bacteria > Pseudomonadota > Alphaproteobacteria > Geminicoccales > Geminicoccaceae > SLRI01. Next base: position 3,508 of record CAYWSB010000246.1, read on the forward strand.
CGGCCATTCTACACCTCACGGGTGGCGCCTACCGCGTGCCCTACAAGGTCGCGCGTAGTCGACGGTATTGGCCCGATCTGGCCCAGGCCGCACGTCGGATGAAGGTGGCAACCGAATGGCAGCTGGTGCGAGACCATCTCGGTTCGCTGCTCGACGGCCTGGAACTCCCGGTGGATCCGATGGCTCCCGTCGCGAGGCTGAAAGCCGTCGAGGACGTGATCGATGCGCTCGTCTGCTGCCGGGTCGGTGCCCGCTGGCTCGACGGCGCCGCCGACGCCTATGGTGATGCCGCAGCCGCCATCTGGATATCGCATCCGCCGGTCGGACCCTGAACAATGACCACCCAACCCCTCGTCGTCTTCACCCCGTCGGGCAAGCGCGGCCGCTTTCCCAGGGGCACGCCCATCCTGCAATGCGCCCGCGAGCTTGGCGTCGATATCGACAGCGTCTGCGGCGGCCGCGCCATCTGCGGCCGCTGCCAGATCACGGTCGCCGAGGGCAGCTTCACGAAGCACGGCATCACTAGTGCCGCGGGCCATGTCGGCCCTGTGACGGCGACCGAGGAGCGCCACAAGGCCAAGAAAGGCCTGCAGCCAGGGCGCCGCCTCTCCTGCCAGGCGACCCTCGAGGGCGACGTCCTGATCGACGTCCCGCCCGAGTCCCAGGTCCACAAGCAGGTCGTCCGAAAGCGGGCCGAGGTCCGCGACATCCAGCTCGATCCCGTGCTCCGGCTCCACTATGTCGAGGTGGCCCCGCCCGACATGCACGACGCCCGGGGCGATTTCGAGCGGCTGAAGGAGGCGCTGCGCGACCAGTGGGGGCTCACGGGCCTCACCATCGACCTGCCCACGCTTCGGGCCCTGCAGAGGAAGCTGCGCAAGGGCGAGTGGAAGCTCACCGCCGTCGTCCACAACAAAAAGCGCATCATCGCCACCCGGCCCGGCTTCTTCGACCAGGCCTACGGCATCGCCGTGGATGTCGGCTCGACCACCATCGCCGGCCACCTCTGCGACCTCCAGACCGGGGCGGTGCTGGCCTCGTCCGGCATGATGAACCCGCAGATCCGCTTCGGCGAGGACCTGATGTCCCGGGTCTCCTACGTCATGATGCACCCGGGCGGCGAGAAGGAGATGACCGAGGCCGTCCGCGCCACGCTCAACGCCCTCTTCGGCCAGCTCGCCGCCGAGGCGATGATCGACCCCAACGACATCTTCGAGCTGGTCTTCGTCGGCAACCCGGTCATGCACCACCTGCTGCTCGGCATCGACCCGACCGAGCTCGGCGGGGCCCCCTTCGCGCTGGCCACCGACAGCTCGATGGACCTCTATGCCAGCGAGATCGGCATCGGCTCGATCAACGACTCGGCCCGGGTCTACGTGCTGCCCTGCATCGCCGGGCATGTCGGCGCCGACACTGCGGGCGTGTTGCTGTCCGAGGGGCCGCACCTGCAGGACGAGATGATGCTCGTGGTCGACGTCGGCACCAACGCCGAGATCGTCCTGGGCAACCGCCACCGCCTGCTCGCCTGCAGCTCGCCCACCGGCCCCGCCTTCGAGGGGGCGCAGCTCTCCTCCGGCCAGCGGGCGGCACCCGGCGCTATCGAGCGGGTGCGCATCGACAAGGCGACGCTCGAGCCCCGCTACACCGTCATCGGCACCGACTACTGGTCCGACGAGGCGGGCTTCGCGGCCGCCACCAGGCGCATCGGCGTCACCGGCATCTGCGGCTCCGGCATCATCGAGGCCGTGGGCGAGATGTACCTCGCCGGCATCATCGACCAGAACGGCGTCGTCGACGGCGGCCTGGCGGCCCGCAGCCCGCGCATCGTCGCCGAGGGCCGCACCTTCACCTACGTGCTCAAGGAAGCCGCGGGCGAGGCACCGCGCATCGCCGTCACCCAGAACGACATCCGCGCCATCCAGCTCGCCAAGGCCGCCCTCTACGCCGGCTGCCGCCTGCTCATGGACCGGCTCGGCATCGACCGCGTCGACCGCATCATGCTGGCCGGCGCCTTCGGCTCCCACATCGACCCCAAATACGCCCTCATCCTCGGCCTCGTCCCCGACTGCCGCCTCGAGCGCCTCAGCCCCGCCGGCAACGCCGCCGGCACCGGCGCCCGGATCGCCCTCCTCAACACCCGGGCCCGGCTCGAGATCGAGACCCTGGCCCGGCGCATCGAGAAGGTCGAGACCGCCATCGAGCCCCGCTTCCAGGAGCACTTCGTCGACGCCATGGCCATCCCGCACCGGACCGCCGCCTACCCGGAGCTGGCCAAGATCGTCGACCTGCCGGCCCCGAAGCGCGCCAGCGACGAGGCCACGACCAGACGGCGGCGACGGGCCTAGGGAAGAGGGGAAAAGGGCAGGGGATGATGATCAGACTGTGTGGGAATTCGTTTGCTGGGTGAGTTGGGAAGGCCTTCCCTGAGGTGTCGGATCGTCGGCGAAACGGCC
>CAYWSB010000247.1:0-5785 GCA_964460465.1 uncultured Geminicoccaceae bacterium
AAGACAATCGATCCCGAGCAAAGGTCAAACTTGTCTGGAGCTTTGCAACTACCTCTCGTGGAGTCTTTTTTCGGACTGGAGGCTTTTTCCCGACGCATAGGGTCCCCCGAGGCGGCGCCGATGCCCGCGGTCGCCCTTGCCGGCCTACGTCACGCGGCCGGATTCCCGCCAGAAAGTCCGGTGGGTGCAGGGAGGGTCACCCTCCCTGCATTGCTTTCCGCCTTCCGGTCAGCTCGTCGGCAGGAACGGTCTGCCGAGGCAGGCGGGGGCTTGGAGGCGGGCTTTCCAGGGGCCGATGGAGATGGCGACCAGCACGATGATGGTGGCGATGTAGGGCAGCATCGACATGACCTGGGAGGGGACGGCGAAGAGGCCGAGGCCCTGGGCGTGGAGCTGGAGGATGGTGACGCCGCCGAAGAGGTAGGCACCGACGAGGACGCGGAGCGGGCGCCAGGCGGCGAAGACGACCAGCGCCAGGGCGATCCAGCCGCGGCCGGCGGTCATCTGCTCGATCCACATGGGCGTGTAGGCGATCGAGAGGAAGGCGCCGCCGAGGCCGGCGCAGAGGCCGCCGAAGAGGACGGCCAGGTAGCGGATGCGGATGACGTTGTAGCCGAGGCCGTGGGCCGCCTCGTGGTTCTCGCCGACGGCCCTGAGGATCATGCCGCCGCGGGTCCTGGACAGGAACCAGGCGACGGCCAGGGTGAGGACGACCGCACCATAGACCAGGATGTCGTGACGGAAGAGGAGGGGTCCGAGGACCGGGAGGTCGGAGAGGCCGGGGATATCCAAGCGCGGCAGGCGGGGGAGCGGCGTGCCGACGAAGCCCGAGCCCACGAGGGCGGAGAGGCCGACGCCGAAGATGGTGAGTGCCAGGCCCGTCGCCACCTGGTTGGCCATGAGGGTCAGGGTGAGCACGGCGAAGACCAGCGCCATCGCGGCACCGGCGAGGGCGGCCGTGCCGATGCCGACGAGGTGGCTGCCGGTGGTGAGCGTGACGGCGAAGCCGGTGACGGCGCCGGCCAGCATCATGCCTTCGACGCCGAGGTTGAGGACGCCCGAGCGCTCGGCGACGAGCTCGCCGATGGCGGCGAAGAGCAGCGGGGTCGAGGCCACGATGACGGCGGCGAGGAGGGCCACGGTTCCGTCCATGGGATCAGCTCCCCCCTCGGGCTGGATTCGCGGCCAGGGCGGGCCTGCCGAGGCGGAGCCGGTAGCGGACCAGCACGTCGGCAGCGAGCAGGAAGAAGAGCAGCATGCCCTGGAACACGCCGGTCACGGCCTGCGGCATGCCGACGGTGATCTGGGCGTTCTCGCCACCGAGGTAGGAAAGCGCCACGAGCAGGCCGGCCAGCACGCAGCCCACGGGGTGGAGGCGGCCGAGGAAGGCCACGATGATGGCGGTGAAGCCGTAGCCCGGCGAGATGACCGGGACGATCTGGCCGATCGGGCCGGCCACCTCGAACAGCCCGGCGAGGCCGGCGAGGCCGCCGCCGAGCAGCATGCTGGTCCAGATCATCCGGCACCGCGAGAAGCCGGCGAAGCGGGCGGCGGCCGGGGCCTGGCCGACGACCGTCACCTGGAAGCCGAAGAGGGTCCTGGCCATCAGGAACCAGACGATCAGCACGACCACGCCGGTGACGACCGCGCCGAGGTGGAGGCGGGTGCCGGCGAGGATGTTGGGGAGCTGGGCCGATGGGGAGAACATGCGGCTTTCGGGAAAGCCGAAGCCTTCCGGACTGCGCAGCGGACCGTAGATGAGGGCACTCAGGAGGAGCAGGCCGACATAGGTGAGCATCAGGCTCACCAGGATCTCGTTGACGTCGAACTTGGCCTTGAGGAAGGCCGGGATGGCGGCCCAGGCCATGCCGCCGAGGATGCCGGCGAGCATCATCAAGGGCAGGATGAACCAGCCGGCCTGGCCCCAGAAGAGGAGTGCGACGTAGCCGCCGGCGAGTGCACCCAGGGTGAGCTGGCCCTCGGCCCCGATGTTCCAGACACCGGCCCGGAAGCCCACGGCGAGGCCGGTGGCGATGAGGATCAGGGGAGTGGCCTTCACGCCGAGCTCGGCGAGGCCGTAGCGGCTGCTCAGGGGCTGGACGAAGAAGGCGCGGAGGGAGCGGACCGGGTCGTAGCCCATGGCGGCGAAGAGGACGGCACCGGCGAGAACCGTGAGCAGCACGGCCAAGGGCGGGGTCAGCCAGCGCATGGTCGGGCTGATCTGGGCGCGTGGCTCGAGCCTAAGCATCGGCGGCGACTTCGTGGCCCACGGCCGGGACCTCGTCCGGCAGGTCGTGCAGCCCGCCCATCAGCAGCCCGATCTCCTCGAGCGTCGCCTCGGCGGTGACCAGCGCCCGCGACAGGCGGCCGCCGTTGATCACCGCCAGGCGGTCGGTCAGCGCCAGGAGCTCGTCGAGGTCCTGGCTGACGACGAGGACGGCGACACCGTGCGCGGCGAGGTCGAGCAGCGCCTGGTGGATGGATGCTGCGGCACCGGCATCGACGCCCCAGGTCGGCTGGGCGGCGACCAGGACGTTGGGCGCCTGGAGGATCTCGCGGCCGACGACGAACTTCTGCAGGTTGCCGCCGGAGAGGGACGAGGCGCGGGCGTCGGGGCCGGTGGCCTTGACCGCGAAGCGGTCGATGACCTCGGCGGCGAAGGCGGCGGCGCGGCCGTGGCGGACGACGCCGTTGGTGAGCAGCGCCCGGCGGTCGAAGGCGGAGAGCAGCGCGTTCTCGGCCAGCGTCAGGTCGGGGACGGCGGCGTGGCCGTTGCGCTCCTCGGGGATGTAGGCGAGGCCGAGGCCGCGGCGCGCCCTTGGCCCGAGCCCGCCGATCCGGGCACCGTCCATGACGATGGCCTGCGGGTCGACGGGGCGCTCGCCGGAGAGGGCCGCGAGGAGCTCGGTCTGGCCGTTGCCGGCGACCCCGGCGATGCCGAAGACCTCGCCGGCACGGACCTCGAAGCTGATCTCCTTGAGCGAGGTGCCGAAGGCTTCGGCGGTCTCGAGGTCGAGCGCGTTGACGTGAAAGCGGGGCGCGCGCTTCAGGCGCCTCTCCGGCTTCTCGGGCATCGAGAAGTCCCGGCCGACCATGAGCTGGGCCATGGAGCGCGCGGTCTCGACGGCCGGATCGCAGTGCGCCACCACCTTGCCGCCGCGCATGATCGTGGCGGCGTCGCACAAGGCTTTGATCTCGTGCAGCTTGTGGCTGATGTAGAGGATCGACACGCCTTCGGCTGCCAGCTGGCGCAGGGTGAGGAAGAGCCGGTCGACCTCCTGCGGCGTGAGCACCGAGGTCGGCTCGTCCATGATCAGCAGCTTGGGGCTCTGCAGCAGGCAGCGGACGATCTCGATGCGCTGGCGCTCGCCGACCGAGAGCTCGTGCACCTCGCGCTTGGGGTCGAGCGGCAGGCCATAGGTCTCGGAGACCTCGGTGATGCGCCGGGCGAGCGCCTTCCTGTTCATCGCGGCATCGAAGCCGAGCGCCACGTTCTCGAGCACGGAGAGGGCCTCGAAGAGCGAGAAGTGCTGGAACACCATGCCGATGCCGAGCTGCCGGGCGGCGTGCGGCGAGGCGATCGTGACCGGGCGGCCCTGCCACTGGATCTCGCCGGCGTCGGGTGCCAGCACCCCGTAGATGATCTTGACCAGGGTCGACTTGCCGGCCCCGTTCTCGCCGAGGAGCGCGTGGATCTCGCCCTCGTGCACGGCGAGGTCGACGTCGTCGTTGGCGAGCACGCCCGGATAGGCCTTGCGGATGCCGGTCAGCGCCAGGCGCGGGGTGGCCATCAGGCGACGCTCCTGAGTTCTTTGTTGGTCGCCATGGCTTCCATGACGGTGATGAGCTGGGCGGTGACGGAGGCGGCGATGACGGCGGGGGCCTTGCCCTTGATGGACGCGAGCCCGATCGGGCAGACGAGGCGGGCGAGGCGCTCGGCCGGGATGCCGGACGCGGTGAGCTGGCCCTCGAAGCGGCGGCGCTTGGTCGCCGAGCCGATCAGCCCGAGCCAGGCGAAATCCTCGCGGCGCAGGCGGGTCTCGACGATGGCGAGGTCGAGCGCGTGGCTGTGGGTCATCACCAGCACGAGGTCGCTGCGCTCGGTCCGGACGGCGGCCGGGTCGGGCGCGTGCTCGGCCGCGGCCATGCCCGGGCGGCTGTCGAGCCAGCGCAGGCGGCAGGGCAGGGGTGCGATGGCGCGGGCGATTGCCTGGCCGACGTGGCCGGCGCCGAAGAGGACGAGGCGCGGGAGGCGCTCGTGCTCGGCCGCCAGCCGGCGGGCGATGGCGCCGCGCTGGCCCGGGGCGAGACGGGTGAGGGTGAGCGTGACGTGGCCGCCGCAGCATTGCTGGAGCGCGGGGCCGAGCGGGAGCTGCAGGCGCTCCGGCACGGGCTCGCCGGCGAGGGCCTCCCGCGCCCGCTGCATCGCCCGCCATTCCAGCTCGCCGCCGCCGATGGTGCCGAAGATGGCGTCCTCGGTGACGAGCATGGCGGTGCCGGTCTCGCGCGGGGCGGAGCCCAGGGCTTCCGCGATCTCGACGAGGATGGCGGGCTCGGTTCGGTCGATGGCGGCGAGCGCGGCGGTGAGGGCGCCCGTCATGCGACGGCCCCATGCTGGCAGGCTGCGCGAACTCGATTAGTCACGATATATTCCTGCGTCGGCGGCCTGTTCGGCTATACGCCGCCGCTGCAAGGTTCTCAAGAAAACGGCGAAGCTTGTCGAGCACGTCAGCTCACTGTCGAGTGACACCTCTTGGCCCATGGCGCGTGCGGTGCTCATCTTTTGCGCCCGACCGACAAGTGCCCACAATTCGCGATCTGGACGCGCCAGTATATCGGCGGCCCTGAACTTGCGCGACCGCTGTCGATTGGCCACAGACGGCTTGCTGAACACTCGCGCGACCGCGGCGAGATCGCCGAGATACCAGGACTCCAATTCACGGCAAACAATCCTGACAATGGTTTGCATTTCCGGGGCCTGCCCGCAGAGCTCCATCAGTTGTCGCTTGACCTGCCTGCAATCGGCATCGTCCTGATCACGAAGCACGATGGACATCGGTTTCGGCGGGGCCCAGGCGCGGAGCTTGCGCGGAATGGATCGTTCGAGATCGTGCTTGCCCTCATGTGGCACCACGATGAAATGCTCCCTGGCGCGCAAGCCCATGCGCGGCAGCAGGGCTTCCAGGAACACGGCCATGGAAGGTTCCTCGACGAGAAACACTGTCGGCACAACGGCCGTCATGCAACGAGCCTGGCGCCGAGCAATCCCTGCTTCCAAAGTGCGCCAGGCAAATCGCCTTCGCGTGCCAGCGCGCGAAGAGTGGTGTCGTCTCGGGCCGCAATGATTTTGGAGAAACCCTTCTCCTTCTCAAGCCAGAATATTTCGTCAAGTAGAACACCATTGAGGAAATCGGGCGAATGAGTGGAGACCAATACTTGCCCGCCGCGCTCGCCGTAATCGCGAAATTCTTCCGCCAGTTCCAAAAGTAATTGGGGATAAAGTTGGTTCTCTGGTTCCTCGACGCACAAAAGTGGGTGAGGGTTCGGGTCGGAAAGCAAAACCAGATAGGCGAACATCTTGATGGTGCCATCGGAGACATAGCGAGCGACGAAAGGGTCCTTGAACTGGTCGTCCTTGAAGCGGAGAACGACCCGACCATCGACGGTAGCCGCAGCTTGCACATTCTCGATCCCCGGCACCCGTTTGCTCATCTTGTTTAGGATCGATTCGAACTACCTATCTGCAACCCTCAGGCTAGCTTGACCGCCGTGTGGCTCGAGCTTA
>CAYWSB010000248.1:0-1337 GCA_964460465.1 uncultured Geminicoccaceae bacterium
CTAAGCTCGAGCCACACGGCGGTCAAGCTAGCCTGAGGGTTGCAGATAGGTAGTTTGGAAGATATGCCACCATTAAGCCATCCAATTGGATTTTTTCTGATAGCGGTCGGCTTTGCACTGCAAGCTCTTGGCCTTGCCATATAAAGATAATTTTCCTATGATCCGGACATTCGAATACCAGCCTTTATGACTGTTGAAGAGGGACGTATCCCCCTTGGCCCTCACGCGAAAGGTTAAAAAGGGACGTGTCCCCTTTGGCGTGCGGACGCCTGTCACATTAAGCCATCCAATTGGATTTTTTCTGATAGCGGTCGGCTTTGCACTGCAAGCTCTTGGCCTTGCCATATAAAGATAATTTTCCTATGATCCGGACATTCGAATACCAGCCTTTATGACTGTTGAAGAGGGACGTATCCCCCTTGGCCCTCACGCGAAAGGTTAAAAAGGGACGTGTCCCCTTTGGCGTGCGGACGCCTGTCAGTCGCTCCAGTACACTTCTGTCCCGAGATACTCATGGATGACGGACCTGACCAGTATTCCGTCATCCTGAGCGACCGCGTATCTGTACACGCTGTCTTGCACGATAACCCACGGGCCGTCCATGTCCTGGCCGGTTATGGCTCGCGTGAGCATCCGGCTGCCGACCTCTGGCCAAGCACCGCTCATGGGGACAGCCTCGAATGCAGCCCGCTGTTCCTTGGTCAGCGTCTCAAGGGCAACAGCCTGGACGTGCCGGGGCTCGTCCAGCATGGGCTCCCCAAGTTCGAAAAACGCATGACCTCGGGCGTTTTTCGTAATGATCCGGTGTACCCTATGCCACTCGGGCTCCCATAGCACGCGCGTTTCCCCGGCCGTGGTTTGGTACTCTCGCCGAGCGCGATCAATCCGGGCCTTAAGATGGCCATCCTCTCGGAAAACACGCGCGGCTGTCGCCAGACGTTGGCGGTCAGGTTCTGTCGAGCCGGAAAGAACGGCACCGAGGAAAGCCGCGAGGTACTCTTCATCGAGGGAGAAGCTGGTGTTGCAGGTCGTGCAGACCTCCACGACGGGCAGGTTCTGCGGCCAAGGCTTCCGAAGCAGGCTCTTCGATGGCACGTGGTCCCGATTAGTGCGGATGGCGCGGATCGTCCCGCCACAGTGTATGCACCAGGACTTCTGACGCTCGTCCACACACTCTTTTATCTGGTCCATTTCGTTCTGCGCGCGAGGAAGACCCGTTCCTTCTGCACCATTCGCCGTGCCACGTCTCCACTCACCGCATCCGCCTCGTGTACTCGTCGACGAGGGCGCGGATCATGCGTTCAGCGACGGGGACACGTCCCCTCTTTACCATTCCC
>CAYWSB010000248.1:1437-5765 GCA_964460465.1 uncultured Geminicoccaceae bacterium
ACGCTCCCGCAGCCGCTCACCGCATCCGCCTCGTGTATTCGTCCACCAGGGCGCGCAGCGACGGGGACACGTCCCCTCTTTACCATTCCCACGCTCCCGCAGCCGCTCACCGCATCCGCCTCGTGTATTCGTCCACCAGGGCGCGGATCATGCGTTGGTAGGGAACGTGGTGCTTGGCGGCTTCGCGTTTGAAGAACTCTACGGAGCGGCGGCTCAGCGCCAGGGTGACCTTGACGGTGTCGTCGCGCGGGACGAGCTGGTCGGGGGGGGGCAGGGTGTCGGTGATGGGGTGCAGGTCGCCGATGATCTCGCCATGGTCGTCGGTGTAGTCAGCCGTTCTTGCCTTCATAGACCCTTCTTCCCTTGCGCCAGTAGCCGGCGCCGATGATGCGGATGCTGGTGCCGCGGACGGTGAAGCGGACGGTCATGACGCGGCCGTTCACGATCCCGACGCAGAACCAGCGAGGCTCGGCCGCGCTGTGCGCCTCGTCCACCGCGATGATGCGCCGCGGGTCGAGGAAGGCGCGCTGTGCCTCATCGAACCCGACGCCGTGCTTGACACGGTTGAGCGCATCCTTGGTGTCGTCCCACTCGAACGACCATCTCACGAACCCACACCAACCATATCAACATCCATATAAACAGCAATGCCTTTCGCCATACCAAAGGACCGGAGGGTGCAGGGAGGCGAGCCTCCCTGCGTTTCCTTCGTCATCCTTGATTCGCAACCTCGATGAGGTTGCCGTCGGGGTCGTTGAAGTAGATCGAGGTGAGGGGGCCGGTCGCACCGGTTTTGGGGGTGGGGCCTTCGAGGGTGGGGTAGCCGAGGGTGGCCATGTGGGCGGCGATGTCGGTTATGGGGGTGTCGGTGAGGAGGCAGAGGTCGGCGGAACCTGGGGTGGGGTGGGTGGCCTTGGGCTCGAACTCGCGGCCCAGGTGGTGGATGTTGATCTTCTGGCGGCCGAAGGTGAGGGCTTCGCGGGCCTGGCCGTCGGGTGTGGTAAAGGTGGTCCAGGTCATGCCGAGGCCGGCTTCGTAGAAGCGTCTCGTGGCCTTGGCGTCGGCGATGGTGAGGACGAGGTGGTCGATCGACTTGATCGTCATCGTTCCTCCATGCGTCTGACGGCGTCCTCGTCCATGCCGAGGTGGTGGCCGATCTCGTGGGTGAGGACGTCGAAGACGACCTCGTCGAGGGGGCAGCCGCGTTCGGCCCATTCGTGGATGATCGGCATGCGGAAGAGGAAGATCATCTCGGGCTCGGTGGGGGCGAGGGCAGAGTGGCGCTCGCCGATGGGGATGGCCTGGTAGAGGCCGGAGAGCTCGAGCGCGTCGTCGATCTCCAAGGCCTCCAGGAGCTCCTCATCGGCGTAGTCGCGCACGACCACCGGCACGGGGCCCATGAGCTCGCGGATCTCGGCCGGGAGGTCGGCCAGGATGGCGCGGCCGATGCGGGCGATGTCGTCGAGGGAGGGGGCGATCGCCGAATCGGTCGGCAGGTGCTCGGTGCTGGTCACGTGCTCTCACCCAGAGTGCGGCAGGGGCGTGGGGACGATCATCGTCCCCACACTCTTTCTTTACCTTTTTCGATTACCCCTCACCCAGCCACTTATGCATGACGATGGCGTCGATCAGGCCGAGCTTTGCGTGGTCGAACGCCCTGGGCAGGGTGGCGAGGCGGGTGAAGCCGAGGCGGTCCCAGATGCGGATGGAGGGCTCGTTGGTGACGACGACGAGGTTGAACTGGATGGCCTTGTAGCCGAGGGCCCTGGCCGCCTCGATACTGTGGGCGCCCATGGCCCGGCCGATGCCCTGGCCGGCGGCCCAGGGGGCGGTGAGGTAGCCGCCGTTGGCGACGTGGCTGCCGCGGCCGGGCTGGTTGGGGGTGAGGTAGTAGGTGCCCTGGATGGCGCCATCGGTTTCGGCGACGAAGACGTGGCGGTGGTCGTCGACCCACCAGCGTCGCGCTTCGGCCTCGGTCATGTCGGAAGCTTGCGCCAGGGTCTCGCCGGCCTGGAGGATGGGCTGGATGATCTTCCAGCAGGCGGGCCAGTCGGCGGGGGAGAAGGGACGGATGTGGGGAGGATGATCCTCCCCACGCCCCACCGGATTTTCGCGCTGGCGTTCGGTCGAGGCGCCGCCGCCAAGTTTTGAGGGGGCGCGGGGGAAATCATTTCCCCCGCCTTCCTGCGTCGTCACGCGAGCTTCTTGGTGACCTCGCCGATCGAGGCCTGCATGACCCGCTGGGCGGCGTCGCCGCCGAGCTTCTCGGTGAGCAGGCGGCGGGTGGTGGCGACGGTGAGGTCGGCGGCGCGGGCGCGGACGTCGGCCAGGGCCCGGGCCTCCTCCTGGGCGATGCGGTCCTCGGCCTGCTGGGTGCGGCGCTGCATCAGCTCCTCGAAGTCGGCCCTGAGGCGGGCCTGCAGGCGCTCGGTCTCGGCCTTGGCCCGGGCCTCGATCTCGGCCGCCAGGTGCTCGCCCTCGTGGAGCTGCCGACGGTGCCGGGCGAGCAGCTCCTTGGCCTCCTCGTGCAGCCGCTTGGCGGCGTCGAGCTCGTTCTTGATGGCCACGGATCGGCGGTCCAGGCCGCCCAGGACATGCTGGCGGAAAGGCTTCCAGACGAGGACGACCAGGATGACGAGCGAGATGAGCAGCCAGAGCTCCAGCATCAGGCGACCTCCTTCCGAACTTCCGCGAGGGCCGCCCGGGCCTCGGCGGCGGTGACCTCGACCCCGACGAGGCGGTGCGTGGCGGCCTGGGCGACCTCGACGGCGACCTCCTCGAGCTCCGCGAGGGCGCGCTCGCGGGCCTGGGCGACCGCGGCCTCGGCGGCGGCGATCTTCGCGCCCAGCTCCTTGTCGAGGGTGGCGGTGCGGGCGGCGATGTCGGCCGCGACCGAGTCCCGCGTCGCCTTGATCGCTTCGCTGGCCTTGGTCTGCGCTGCCGACACGACCTTGGCGTACTCCTCGGCGGCTGCCTCGGCCTCGACGCGGAGTGCGGCGGCTTTGTCGAGGTCGTTGGAGATGCGCTCCTGGCGGGCCTCGAGGATGTCGGCGACCCGCGGCAGCGCCTTCTTCTGCAGGAGGTAGTAGAGGACGGCGAAGGTGATGACGAGCCAGAGGATCTGGCTGGCGAAGGTCGAGGCATCGAGCTGCGGCATGCCGGTGCCAGCACCGTGCTCGTCGCTGTGCTCGAGACCGACCGCCTCGGCGCGCTCCTCGGTGGTCGGGGCATGGTCGGCTGCGGCTTCGGCCTCGCCGCCGGCCGTGGCCTCGCCGCGGGCCTCGGCGGGGGCCTCGGTCGCGGCCGCCGGGGCATCCTGGGCGATCGCCGTCGGGGCGAGCCAGCCGGCTTGCCAGCCGAGCAGGGCGGCGAGCATCGCCGCGAGCGCGGTCCGTCGCATCATGTTCGGTCCTCGATTGCCATCACGCGGCCGGTCGGCATCCGGTGCGGTGCCGGACACGGCACCGGACGCCGCGGAGCGGGCTCAGGTGAAGAGGACGAGGAAGGCGATCAGCAGCGCGAACAGGGCCACCGCCTCGACCAGCGCGAAGCCGATGATGGCATAGGGGAAGACGCGCTGCTGCACCGACGGGTTGCGGCCGACGGTGGCGATCAGGGTGGAGAAGATGTTGCCGATGCCGATACCGACACCGAAGAGCGCAATCGTGGCAATGCCGGCGCCGATCATCTTCGCAGCTTCGAGTTCCATCGTTCAGCTCCACTCGGGTTGGGTCGTGAGAGGTGGGGTTCGAATAGGGGGCAGGCGCGCGCGACCGGCGCGCTCAGTGCATGTGGATGGCGTCGTGCAGGTAGATGCAGGTCAGCACGGTGAAGATGTAGGCCTGGAGAAACGCCACCGCGATCTCGAAGCCGGTCAGCGCCACGGCGACGGCCAGGGGGGCCACGCCGAAGACGCCGAGCGCCACGATGAACCCGGCGAACACCTTCATCATGGTGTGGCCGGCCATCATGTTGACGAAGAGCCGGACCGAGAGGCTGATCGGGCGCACGCAGTACGACAGGATCTCGATCGGCACCAGCAGCGGGATCATGTAGACGGGCGCCCCGTGCGGCACGAAGAAGCCGAGGAACTTCACGCCGTGCAGGTAGAAGCCGTAGATCGTCACGCCGACCCAGACGCACATCGCCATGAAGAAGGTGACGATGATGTGGCTGGTCCAGGTGAAGCTGCCCGGGATCATCCCCAGCATGTTGCCCATGAGGATGAACATGAACATGGTGAAGATCAGCGGGAAGAAGCGCATGCCCTCCTTGCCGGCGTTCTCGCGGATCAGGCCGGCGACGAACTCGTAGGCGAGCTCGACCAC
>CAYWSB010000249.1:0-5765 GCA_964460465.1 uncultured Geminicoccaceae bacterium
CGCGGTGCGCAGCGAGGCGGGCGACGGGGCGACGCCGCTGCGCGGCCGCGACGCGCCGCTGGCCATCCTGCGGCTGCCGCTGGATGCCCGGCTCTAGCCGCCCGGCGGCAGCCGTGCGTACGCCTTCCCGTCACCTCATCAGTTGTGTGCTTGGCAGGGCTGACGGGTTGCATTAAGGCTGAAACGAGACGAGAGCGCGGGGTGCGGCTGGCCGGGTCGGGGCCCAGCGCCCGAGCGCCGCCGGCTGGCGATGCCGGGCGGACCATGGGAGGCAGGCAGGTTTGGCACATCTTCGTGTCAGCGACGTGGTGCGCCGTTTCGGCAGCGTGACCGCCCTGGACGGCATGAGCTTCGCCGTCGAGGAGGGCGAGTTCTACTGCATCCTGGGGCCGAGCTCGGCCGGCAAGACGACGACGCTGCGGGCCATTGCCGGGCTCGAGAAGCTGGAGCGCGGCCGCATCGAGCTCGCCGGCCGCGACGTCACCACCGCGCCGGTGCAGGGGCGCGGCATGGCGATGATCTTCCAGACCTTCGCCCTCTACCCGCACATGACGGTGCGCCGCAATTTCGGCTATCCGCTCGAGCGCGACGGCGTCGAGCGGGCGGAGATCGCCAAGCGGGTGGGCGAGATCGCCGAGCTCCTGCGGGTGACGCACACGCTCGACCGCAAGCCGGACACGCTCTCGGGCGGCGAGCAGCAGCGGGTGGCGATCGGCCGCGCCCTGGTGCGGCGGCCGAAGCTGCTCCTGCTCGACGAGCCGTTGACCAATCTCGACGCCAAGCTGCGCCACGACACAAGGGCCGAGTTCAAGCGGCTGCACCGCGAGCTCGGCATGACCATGCTCTATGCCACGCCGGACCAGCTCGAGGCGCTCACCATGGGCCAGCGGGTGGCGGTGATCAGGGACGGCCGGGTGGTGCAGATCGAGACCCCGCGCCATCTCTACCAGCGGCCGCAGGACACCTACGTGGCGGGGCTGGTGGGGGCGCCGGCGATGAACCTGCTGCCCGGCCGGGTGGTCGGCGGCTCGGGCGGGCCGCTGCTCGATCTGGGCTTCGCCGGGATCGAGCTGCCCGGCGGCGCGGCCGGCCCCGCGCCGGGCGAGCCCGTCGTGGTCGGGATTCGCCCGCACGACGTCCGGTTGGGCGCGGACACGGCCGCCGGCCGCGTGCTGCGGGCACTCGTGCATCTGCGCGAGCCCTTGGGCGACGTCACGGTGATCGACCTCCGGCTCGGCGAGGCCGCCATGAAGATGGTGGTGCGCGAGGAGGTCGGCGTCGGCCTGCCCGAGGGCAGCGAGATCGAGGTCACCGTCGACCCGCGTGATCTGCACGTCTTTCACGCCGAGACGGGCACGCGCCTCGCCTAGGCCGCGGCCAGGGTGTTGTCGTTGCGAAATCTTGCCATCACAACAGGGAGTTCGAGCAAGATGCGAAGGATCAGGGACACGTTGGTGCTGGGGGCTTCGGCCGCCTCCTTGACCGTCGGCCTGCTGGCCGGCGGGGCCGCCCAGGCGGCCGACATCAGGATCACCATGGCGGCCCCGGACTGGCCGCCGACGCGGTTCATGAAGGAGGAGTTCGACCGCTCCTACCAGTCGCCGGCCGGGCACAACACGGTCCTCGACATCGATTTCATCCCGTGGCCCAGCTTCTACGAGCGGGTGGCCGCCTCGCTCGCCTCGGGCGAGCAGAAGTACCAGATGATCGTCACCGACAGCCAGTGGCTCGGTGCCTTCGTCGAGGGCGGCTACTACAAGGACCTGACCGACCTGATGATCGCCGATCCCGAGCTGACGGCGATCATGGAGGACCTGCACCCGGCCCTGGTCTCGGCCTACTCCACCTATCCGCACAAGACCAAGGACTACATCGAGGAGCACGGCTTCCCGGCGCCCGACACCCGCTATTTCGGCTTCCCGCAGTTCCCCGACACCTATGTCACGTTCTACCGGCAAGACCTGTTCTGCCACGAGGGCGAGGCCGCGGCCTTCCAGGAGCGGTTCAACCGGCCGCTGCCGTGCACGTACGAGGAGTGGCAGGACGTCGACTGGGACGACTGGCGGGCGATCGGCGAGCATTTCCGCCGGGCGGCCGGCGAGCCGCTCGGCGACGGCACCGCCAGCGACGACTTCTACGGCATCGCGTACCAGGCCGGGAAGGGCTACGACTTCTCGACCATGGCGATCAACGCCTTCATCTGGCAGTACGGCGGGTCGATCTGGGACGAGACGCAGGCCCCCGACGGCCAGGCCGAGGGGGTGGTGAACTCGCCAGAGGCGGTGCAGGCGCTCGAGCACTATCTCGACCTCTTGCAGTACATGCCGCCGGTGGCGCAGACCGGGCAGATGGACATCTTCGTCATCCAGGACCTGTTCATGCAGGGCAAGGTGGCGGCGATCATCGACTGGGTCGGCCTGGGCGAGCCGGTGCTCGACCCGAGCGCCTCGGTGGTCCACGACAAGTCGGCGTTCGGCGTGGCACCCGGCCTGCGCAAGGAGGACGGCTCGATCGACCGCACCGGCAATATCGGCGGCCAGCCCTTCGTGCTCACCACCTGGAACAGCGACGAGGTGGTGGACGAGGCGCTCAACGTCGTGAAGTGGTGGCTGAACCCGGAGACGCAGCTCAAGTTCGTGGCCAATGGCGGCCAGTCGGGCCTGATGAGCGTCATGGCCGATCCCACCTACAACGATCTCAGGCCCTGGAACCGGGCGCATGTCGAGATGCTGGACTGGCAGCGTGACGTCTGGCACGTGCCCGACTTCTTCGAGCTCCTGACCCAGCAGCAGGAGGAGTTCGACCGGGCGATCACCGGGCAGATCGACGCCCAGACGGCGCTCGACAGCGTCGCCCGCTTCCAGCAGCAGCTGCTCGAGGACGCCGGCCTGATCCAGTAGCCGGTCCGGGGGCAGGGGGGCGCGGGCTCCGGCCCGGCCTCCCTGCCGCCCCTCCACCCCCTGCCACCCATCGACCCTTTGCCACCTGCCCGAACGAAGAGCGAGACCGGACGCCGATGGCCGCCACATCGACACCCGCCATGCCCCGCGCGCCGGGGACGGAAGGCGGCTTCCTCGCCTGGCTGATGGCGCCCGAGCGGCGCGGGCCGCTGCTCGTGGCGCCGGCCCTGGCCGTGCTGTTCATCATGAACATCTTCCCGCTGCTCTGGTCGTTCGGGCTGAGCTTCTTCAACTACCGGGCCAACCGGCAGGACATCCCCAATTTCGTCGGGCTGCAGTTCTACGAGCGGGTGCTGACCGACCCGCAGGTCTGGGAGCGCTTCCAGACCACCTTCGTCATCGTCGGCTCGAGCGTGGTGCTGCAGCTCGTGGTCGGCTTCCTGCTCGCCTTGATGTTCGCCCGCGAGTTCCCGCTGCGCCGCATCCTCCTGATGCTGGTGCTGGCCCCGATGATGCTGTCGTTCGTCTCGGTCGGGGTGTTCTTCAAGCTCTTCTACGAGCCCACCTTCGGTCTGCTGAGCCAGATCGTCTCGCGCTTCACCGGCGAGCCGTTCGTGCTGCTGGGCACGCCCCGGGGTGCCATCATCGGCATCGTCGCGGCGGATGCCTGGATGTGGTCGCCCTTCGTCATGCTGCTGGTGCTGGCCGGGCTCGTCTCGGTGCCGAAATACCTCTACGAGGCGGCCGAGATCGACCGGGCGTCCTGGTGGCGGCGCTTTCGCACCATCACCTTTCCCTACATCAAGAGCCTGTTGCTGCTGGCGGTGCTGTTCCGCACCATCGAGACCTTCAAGCTCTTCGACATCGTCTACATCATCACCGAGGGCGGGCCGGGCTCGGCGACCGAGACGATCGCCGTCTACACCTATCGGGTCGCCTTCCAGTTCTTCCGGACGAGCCAGTCGGCGGCGCTCGCCTACATCATCCTCTTCGTGGTGATCGTGCTCACCAACCTCTACCTCTACGCCGTCAAGCGGCGCGAGCAGGAGATCGGCTGATGGCCCAACGCCGCGAGATCGGCAAGGCCGGCTGGGGCTGGACCGCAGTGACCGCCCTGGTCAGCCTGGTCTATTTCTTCCCCGTCCTCTGGATCATCCTGACGGCGTTCAAGACCCGCACCGACGCGCTGGCGGTGCCGGCCAAGCTGTTCTTCGAGCCGACGCTGCAGAACTTCACCAACGTGTTCTATCGCACGAGCATCACGGCGCAGGCGCAGCAGGCGACGGAGTTCCCGCTCTACTTCTTCAACTCGATCTTCATCTCGGGCACCAGCGTGGCCCTGGCGATCGTGCTCGGCACGCTCGCGGCCTACGGCTTCTCGCGCCACCCGCTGCGCGGCAACGACACCTATCTCTTCATCATCCTGACCACCCGGATGATGCCGCCGATCGTGGTGATCATCCCGATCTTCCTGATGTTCCGGCTGTCGGGCCTGTCGGGCACCTACTGGGGGATCATCCTGCTGTACACCGCCTTCAACATCCCGTTCTCGATCTGGCTGGTCAAAAGCTTCTTCGACGAGCTCAACCCCGAGATCGAGGACGCGGCCCGGATGGACGGGTCGAGCGAGAAGCGGGTCTTCTTCGGCATGTGCCTGCCGCAGATCCTGGCCGGGCTCGCCGCCACCTTCGTCTTCGGCCTGATCCTCACCTGGAACGAGTTCCTGTTCGCGCTGCTGCTCACGGGCGTGGAGACCCGGACGGTGCCGGTCGCCATGGCGCGCACCATGGGTGGCGAGGTGGGCGTGGACTACGGCCTTCTCGCGGCCATCGTCACGCTCTTCCTGATCCCGATCTTCGTGGTGACCTATCTCCTGCAGAACCAGCTCCTGCGCGGCGTCACCTTCGGGACGGTCAAGAAATGACCATCGCGCTGCACAAGGTGACCAAGCGGTTCGGCTCGCTCACCGCCGTCGACGGCATCGACCTCGAGGTGGGCGACGGCGAGGTCCTCTGCCTTCTCGGTCCGTCGGGCTGCGGCAAGACGACGACGCTGCGGATGATCGCCGGGCTCGAATACGCGACCGATGGCGAGATCCGGCTGGCGGGCAGGGTGGTCAACGAGCTTTCGGCACGCGAGCGGAACGTCGCCATGTCGTTCCAGTTCTACGCCCTCTATCCGAGCCTGACGGTGGCCGAGAACCTGGCCTACCCGCTCTACGCCGAGGGGCTTTCGGCCGCGCAGATCAAGGCCAAGGTGCTGGACATCGCCCGCGTCCTGCAGCTCGAGAAGATCCTCGACCGGCTGCCAGGCCAGCTCGCCGAGGGCGAGAAGCAGCGGGTGGCGGTCGGCCGTTCGATCATCCGCGACCCCGACTGCTTCCTCTTCGACGAGCCCCTGTCGCGGCTCGACGTGCAGCTCCGCGAGGAGATGCGGGGCGAGATCAAGGAGGTGCTGCAGGGCCTCAAGCGGGCGACGGTGATCGTCACCCACGACCAGCTCGAGGCCCTGACCATGGCGGACCGGATCGCGGTGATGCGCGCCGGCGTGATCGAGCAGGTGGCGAGCCCGCACGACATCTTCCAGAAGCCCGCGAACCTGTTCGTCGCCGGCTTCATCGGCACGCCTGGGATGAACCTGATCCCGGCGACACTGACCGGGTTCGGGCAGAGCAACGTTGCCAGCTTTGCCGTCGAGGGCGGGCAGGACCTGACCATCGCGGTCGACCCGGCGGTGGGCCGGCTCGAGCGCGGGGCCAGGGTGACGCTGGGCATCCGGCCGCGCAACCTCGAGATCGTGCGCGAGGCGGTGGCGGACGGGCTCTCCTCGGTGATCGACATCATCGAGCCCATGGGGGCCGAGACC
>CAYWSB010000250.1:0-5735 GCA_964460465.1 uncultured Geminicoccaceae bacterium
GGGCGAACCATGACGTGGCACCGATCGTCCGGCCCGCGCGCACGCAGGGAGTGCTGCTGTGACCACGACCGTGATCGAGCGCCTCGTCCGCGAGCAGTTGGACGGGCTGCGCCGGAGTCTCGCCCGAATCGAGAAGCATCGCGCCGCCCTGGCAGCCCGCTTGCCGCTCGACGCGGCAGCGATCGAGAGCCTCGGCGACGCCGATCTCGTGCGCATCGAGGCCCTGATGAAGAAGTTCGAAGAGTTCGTCGACGATCTGCGGCGGACCTCCCGCGGCCTCCTGCTTCTTTCGGCCGAGGACGTCGACGGCAAGAGCCAGCGGCAGATTCTGGACCGGCTGGCCAGCCTGGGCGCCATCGCCACGTCGGACGAGGTGATCGAGCTGATCACGCTGCGCAACCGGCTCACCCATGACGATCCTTCGGCACCGGGCAAGCAGGCGGCCATCCTCAACACCCTCCACGAGCGCAGCGGCACGCTCGGGCCGCTGCTCGCCGGCATCGACGACTAGGTCGCCCGGCGGGGCCTGCTGCCGGCCGCCACCGACTGAAGGTTGCCGCCGGGCACCGGGCCGTCCGCCTCCGCCGCCAGCATGCCGAGCAGCATCAGCATCACCGTCGCGTGGTAGACGCTGTTGAAGTAGTTCTGCACGAGGCACTGGGTGACCATGTCGGCGGCGATCGCCAGGGCCAGCACGCGGGCGACCGGATCGGTGGTGGCCCGGGCCACGCGAACGGCGCGGCGGACCACCTCGACCACGAGCACGAGCACCAGGGTCAAGCCGAGCGCCCCGCCCTCGACATAGAAGCGCACCAGCTCGTTGTGCGGCCATTCCAGGAGCTGCCCGCCGGCGACGGTCGGCCGGCCCTGGGCGAGCACGGCCCGCACGGCACCGATGCCAAGGCCGAAGGGCTCGCCCGCCGCCAGCGCCAGCCAGTGGCGGATGGAAGGCCAGCGGCCTGACGAATAGCCGTCCCCGCCCAGCGCCACGAGCCTCGCCCAGAGGGTGTCGCTGGCGAGAACCGAGAGCAGGACGAAGGCGAGAACCGCCAGCACGCCCCGCCCGATCACGCGCGGCCGGGCGAAATCGGCGGCACCGCCACTGCCGGCCCAGAGGACGACGAACAGGCCGAGCATCAGGAGCGCACTGCGTGTTCCCGTCAGCATCACCATCCAGGCGGCGGCCGCCAGGGTCAGGGCGACGCCGAGCCGGGCGAGCACGCCCTGCCGCCGGCCCAGCGCGGCGGCCGCGACCAGGGCCACGATCGTGCAGAGGCTGGCATGCAGCACGACCGAGCCCGTGACGTCGATCCGGACATGGCTGGCGACGCTGCGCAGCATGGCCGTCGACGGCACCACCAGGGCCAGCGTCGCCGTGCCGAGGACATAGAGCGCCCCGGCCCGCCAGGCGAAGCGGGCGAGATCGACCTCGCCCATCGCCGCGCGCAGGTTGGGGGCCAGGAGCAGCGCCACGATCGGCAGGGCGATCTTGTAGTCCAGCGGGGCGGCGGCGGCACCATGGGCGGTGAGCTGGGCGGCGAGGGCCAGCAGGGTGAGGAGCCACAAGGCGGCGAGCGGCGCGGTCCGATCGCGGCCGGCGAAGCGCGGCCGGGCCACCAGCGCCCCGGCCGCGAGCGCGGCGAAGACGGCGGCGAAGACGACCATCCGCAGATCCTGGAGCCCCAGTGCGGCCACCGTGGTCGCCGAGAACGCCAGCGACGCCACGGCCAGCGCCAGGAGCCCGCGCATCAGGCTGCCGGCCAACGCCGGTCCCCGGTCGAAACCCACGCTACACCTCGGCACAGAATTCGACTATAGGTTGATCATCTACCGTGACGAGGTCGCATGATGCAACCCAAAGCGAAGCTCTACCGCTGGCGTGCCGGCTCGCCGTCCGCGCTCTTCGAGAGCCGCAGCTGCCTTGTGATCCTCGCTCTGAACTGGCTGCTGCAAGGCGTTCGCGGCATGGACCCGAAGGAGCTCTCGTTTCGCCTGCTGCTGGCCGCCGGTCTGGCCGCGCCGGCGACCTGGCTCGTCTGGCGGGCCACCGGCTGGGCGCCCCTGACGGCCCTGGCACTGGGGCTGACCATCGCCCATACGCTCAACTTCCTGGTGAACGGTCAGTTCTGGGTCTGCCTGCGCTACTGCCCCGCCTACCGGCGCCGGTCGGCCGATCTCGCCCGCGAGCTCGACGCCCTGCTCACCAGCGTGGCGGCACGCTCCTGGCTGCAGGAGGCCGTGCTCCTGGGCTCGACCGTGACCCGGCTCGGTGCACCGGGCCCGCGCGCCGACATCGACCTCCGGCTGATCTTCCCGCCGGGCCTCGCCGGCTGGCTGCGGACCAACCTCCTGCTGCTCGAGCTGCGGGCCCGGGCCCTGGTTCGCCGCCTGCCGCTCGACGTCTACGCCTACGAGCACCCGGCCGTGCTGCGCCGCTTCGACCAGGACGAGCCGCTGGGCATCCTGCTCGACCGCCGCGCCCGCCTGTGCCGCGGCTTCGCCAACCGCCGGCTGGTGCGGCTGCGATGACCACCACCACCTGGCACGAGCCGCGGCGGACCTGCCTCGCCTTCTCGCCCGGCGGCCACTGGGCCGAGCTCGAGCGGGCGCTGGCCGGCATCACCTTCGCCGACGTCTTCCACGTCACTTTCGATGACGGCCGGCAGCCGCCGGCGGGTGACGACGGCCGGCAGGTGCCGGCGGCACCGCGCCGCTACCTGCTCTGCCACCCCCGTCGCTCGGCTTGGCGGACCGTCGTCAACGCCTGGCAGAGCCTGGCCGTGCTCCGCCGCGAGCGCCCGGCCCTGCTGATCTCGACCGGGGCCGACGTCGCCGTGCCGATCCTGCTCCTGGGCAAGCTCCTCGGTGCCACCATCGTCTTCATCGAGACCGCCGGCAGCGCCACCCCGACCCTGGCCGGCCGGCTGGTCTACCCGGTGGCCGATCTCTTCGTCGTCCAGTGGCCCGAGCGGCTCGAGCGGTTCCCCAGGGCCGTGCTCGCCCGGGGCCTGCTCCTGTGATCTTCGTCGGTGTGGGCACCTTCGTGCACGGCTTCGACGAGCTGGTCGAGGCGGCGGACGCGGCGGCAGCCGAGCTGGAGCTGGCCGGCTTCGCGCAGATCGGCCACTCCCGGGCCGTTCCGCGCCACCTCGCGCATGCCCGGTTCCTGCCCCCCGAGGCCCTGGCCCGCCGGCTCGCCGCCAGCCGGGTCGCCGTCTGCCACGCCGGGATGGGGCTGATCGGCGATGCGCTGCGCGCCGGCTGCCGGCTCGTCCTGTTCCCGCGCCGGGGTGCCACCACGGCGGCGCATCCGGCCAACGACCAGAGCGCCTTCGCCGAGCTCCTCGCCCGGCGACTGCCGCTGCGCCTCTGCCGCGAGCCGGCGGCGCTGCCGGGCCTGATCGCCTCGGCGCTGGCCGATCCGGCGCCGCCGCCGGCACCGCCCGCCTCCGACGTGCCGCAGATCCTGCAGCGCTTCCTCGCCGCCGAGGCCAGGGCCAGGCGTCAGTCGCGCCCCGCCTCGTCGTCGTAGCCGCGCCGGCTGCTGTAGAAGACAAGGGCCATCAGCCCGACCCAGAGCAGGATGCTGAGCCCGACGCCGAGACCGAGGGCGACATAGCCGTGGAAGCCCATGGCCACGTCGTCGAGCTGCCGCCAGCCGAGATAGCCCACGGCCGCGGCCACCGCGAGCAGGCCGAGCAGGACAGCGACGACGAGCAGCGTGCCACGCAACGATCGATCTCCCCAGGTGCATCCGTCTATCGACAAAACCGCTGCCCGGCCCGACAAGCGAGGCATGAACGACCCCGCCGCACCCGTCCGCGACCTGGGCCATGCCACGGTCAAGGACGTCATTCGCGACGCCCTGTGGCCCCCCGGCGACGGCGCGGCCGGTCGCCGCATCCTCGACATCGGCACCGGCAACGGGGCGCTGGTCCGCTGGCTGCTGCGCGAGGGCGCCGACGCGCTCGGCGTCGAGCCCAATGCGGCCCTGCTCGAGCAGGCGATCCGCGACCCCGACCGCCCGGCCCCGCGCGGCCGATGGCTCGCCGCCGCCGCCGAGCGACTGCCGGTAGCGTCCGCCGCGATCGACGCCGTGCTCTTCTTCAACAGCCTGCACCACATCGACCCCGCCCGGCAAGTGGCGGCCCTGGCCGAGGCGGCGCGGGTGCTCCGCCCGGGCGGTGCCGTCATCGTCGTCGAGCCCGTGGCGGCCGGCGGCTATTTCGAGCTGCTGGCCCCGCTCGACGACGAGACGGAGGTGCGCGTCGCGGCCCAGACGGCGCTCGCGGCCGCGCGCGGGCGCCTGCTCGACGGCATGGCCGAGGCGCGCTTCATGACCACGCTCGACTTCACCGACGCGGACGCGGTGATGGCGGGCTTCGTCCGCGCCGATCCGACCCGCGCCGCCGACGCCGCCCGGGTCGCGCCGGTCATCGGCGAGCGCTTTCTGGCGCTGGGCCAGGCCCTGGCTGACGGCCGGCGGCGCTTCGAGCAGCCGATGACCGTTCATCGGTTGCGCCGTGCTTGAGCGAGAAGCGCGATTTTCATTGGAACTTTTCAACCTTTAGGCGATAACGCCGTGCGCTGCGATTAACGTGGAAGCAAGCTTTTGGTGCGACAACGGGCGTCGCAAGCCGGTGCGATGACCGCCCGGCAGCGCCGGCAACCGGCCCTGGATCAACGGCAGAGCGCTCGTGCAGCTGTATCTCGACCGCCCCGCGGACACGCAGCCGACCTCCCGCCCGCCCCGCGGCGACTGGCTGGCGCCGAGCCTGATCACGGGCTCGCTGAGGCTGGTCGACGTCCTGGTGGTGCTGCTCAGCGGCCTCCTCGCCTATTGGGGCCGGTTCGGCTCGCTCGGCATCGACACCTTCAAGGTCTACAGCCTGGCCGTGGGCTGCCTCGTCTCGCTCAACGTGTTTCATCTGGCCGGGCTCTACCAGTACCAGCACCTGACCAACCTCGCGGAGCAGGCGCGGCGGCTCCTGGTGGCCTGGCCGCTGGTTGTCGGCGGCCTCTTGATGCTGGGCTTTGCCGCCGGCCTGCTGAACGAGGTGTCGCGCGGCTGGGTGGCGTTGTGGCTGCTGTTCGGCTTCGCCGGGCTGATGGGCGTGCGGGTGGCCGCCCGGCTGCAGGTGCTGCGTTGGCACCGGGCCGGCCGGCTGACGATGAACATCGCGGTGATCGGTGCCGGCGAGCACGGCCGGCGGTTCATCGAGCACCTCCGGCAGCAGGAGCGGCACGTCAACATCATCGGCCTGTTCGACGACCGGCGCGACCGCGTCCCCGACTTCATCGCCGGCTTTCCGGTGCTGGGCACGGTCGACGATCTCCTGCTCTTCGCCCGCCGCCACCGCATCGACCAGGTGGTCGTGGCGCTGCCCTGGGGCGCGGAGGAGCGCCTCCTGAACTGGCTCAAGAAGCTCAAGGCGCTGCCGGCGGACATCCGGCTCTGCCCCGACGTCATCGGCTTCCACCTGCCCTATCGCGGCGTCTCGCACATCGGCGGCGTGCCGATGCTCAACGTCTTCGAGAAGCCGATCGCCGGCTGGGACCACGTGGTCAAGACGGTCGAGGACCGGCTGCTGGCCAGCCTGATCCTGATCCTGATCGCCCCGCTCATGCTGGCGATCGCGGTCGGCATCAAGCTGACCTCGCCCGGCCCGGTCTTCTTCCGGCAGAAGCGCTACGGCTTCAACAACGAGATCATCGAGGTCTTCAAGTTCCGCTCG
>CAYWSB010000251.1:0-5582 GCA_964460465.1 uncultured Geminicoccaceae bacterium
CGTGCCGCCGGCGGGATCGACCGAGCCCCTGCCGGCAGCGGGCCGGGCACGCCCCGGCTTCGCCACCGGCGAGGCGGCCCTGGGCGGGGTCGGCGTCGAGGTGCCGAGCATCGGCAGCTGGTTCGTCGATCTCGGCGCTCTGACCGAGACCGAGTGGCGTGGCCTGCGCGAAACCCACCGGGCCGCCACCGCCGGGCTCTACCGCCTGGCCCCGGGCGCCGACGGCGAGGCACCGTTCGTGGTCGGCCCGTTCGACACCGCCGACGAGGCCGACGCGCTGTGCCGGGCCGTCGCCGTCGCCGGCTGCACCGCCATTCGCCTCTGACCGGCCGCGAAAAAGCCGCCCGACCGGCAATTCTCGCGGTCGCTTTACCGAATCCTAAGAAATCGAGCGCAGAATCGCTCTCGATCGACGCAGCAGAAGGAGACTGCAGATGACCTCTCTCAAGCGCTTCCTCAAGGACGAAAGCGGCGCCACCGCGA
Organism: uncultured Geminicoccaceae bacterium; assembly: GCA_964460465.1. GTDB lineage: Bacteria > Pseudomonadota > Alphaproteobacteria > Geminicoccales > Geminicoccaceae > SLRI01. Next base: position 484 of record CAYWSB010000251.1, read on the forward strand.
TCGAGTACGGCCTGATCGCCGCCCTCATCGCGGTCGTCATCATCGGCGCCGTCCAGCTCCTGGGCACCAACATCACCAACCAGTTCAACACCATCGCGGCCGCGATCGGCGGTGGCGGTGGCGGTGGCGGCGGCGGCGGCTGAGCCGGCCGACCGCGACCGATCGTCGATGCTCTGCCCGGCCGGCGGCGCGCGCGTCGCCCGCCGGGCAGCCTCCCCAGAGCCCATCCGCAGCCGGAGGCCCGGCCCTTGCCCTCCTTCGTCCCGCTTCTCGTCGGCGCTGCCGCCCTCGCCCTGATCGGCTGTGCCGCGCTGCAGGACATCCGGGAGCGGCTGATCGCCGATCGCTTCTCGCTGCTCCTTTTGGCCCTCGCCCCCCTGCAGCATGCCGCCCATGCCAGCGGCCTCGCCGCCTGGCTGGCGCTCGTCGCCGGGGCCCTGGCCGTGGCCGCCGCGATCTTCGCCGTGGGCTTCCTGCTCTGGCGCCTGGGCGGCCTCGGCGGCGGCGACGTCAAGCTGCTGGTGGCTGCCGGCGCCTTCGTCGGCCCCGACGGGATCGTCGCGCTGCTCGCTGGCACCGTGCTGGCGGGCGGCGTGCTGGCGCTGGCCGAGCTCGGCCGCGCCGCGCTCTCGCCCGTGGTCGCGACCCTGGCCGGGTCCCCGTCTGCGCCCGCGGCGGCCGGTGCGCGGCGCACGATCCCCTATGGCATGGCGATCGCCGCCGGTGCCGCCTGCGCCATCGTCCCCTCCCTGCCCCCCCTGATCGGCTAGAGGCCCAGCCATGCGGCGCCTGCTCTTCCCCGTTTTCGCCGTGGCCGTGGCCGCGACGTCGGCCCTGCTCGTCAATGCCTGGCTCGAGGACCAGAAGCGTGCGGCGCTGGCCGAGGTGCAACCGGTCATGGTGGCCGCCGAGCCCGCCTATGTCGAGGTGCTGGTCGCCGCCGAGCGGCTGACCCCTGGCAGCTTCGTCAAGCCCGGTGCGCTGCGCTGGCAGAAATGGCCCGACGTCGAGCTGCCGCCGAGCTACCTGGTGCGCGGCCGCGACGATGCCGCCGCCTTCGAGGGCTCGGTCGTCCGCCAGGTCACCGTCCCCGGCGATCCGATTCAGGCCGACAATCTCATCCGCCCGGGCGACCGGGGCTTCCTCGCCGCCGTCCTCGACCCGGACATGCGCGCCGTCTCGGTCCCGGTCGACGAGGCCTCGAGCAATGCCGGGCTGATCTTCCCGGGCGACCGGGTCGATCTGATCCTGACCCAGGCGGTGAGCACCGGCGGCGACCGCAACACCGCCCGGCGGGTCAGCGAGACGGTGCTCGAGAACCTGCGGGTGATCGCCATGGGCCGCCGCCTCCACACCGACCCGGGCGACGATCTCGGCGCCGGCCCGATTCGCACAACGACGCTCGAGGTCAGCCCCGAGGGGGCGGAGATCGTGGCGCTCGTCACCGAGCTCGGCAAGCTGTCGCTCAGCCTGCGCAGCATCGCCAGCACCGGCGCCACCACCCCGGCCGCGGCGAGCCCGCCGGCACGCCGGACGGTCACCTGGGACAGCGACATCAGCCAGGTCCTCGGCCGCAGCGGCCGTCCGACCTCGGCCCTGACCGTCATGCGCGGCGCCGCGAGCGAGCGGCTGCAGGCATCCGAAGGAAGCGAGCCATGAACACCACCGCCCGGCCGCGGCGTGCCGGCCCGGCCCTGGCCATCCTGGCGCTGGTCATCGCCGGTGGCGGCGCCGCAGTGCCGCCGGCGGGCGGCGCCGCCGCCGCCGAGCCGGCGGTGATCGCGGCCGGGACGAGCTTGTCGCTGGAGATCCGCCAGGGCCGGCTGGTCCGCCTCGAGCGGCCTGCCGCCTCGGTGTTCGTCGCCGATCCGGAGACCGCCGACATCCAGGCGCATTCGGCGACCCTGGTCTACGTCTTCGGCCGCAAGGCCGGCACCACCACCATCTTCGCCGTGGACGAGGCCGAGAACCTCCTGTTCAGCAGCGCGGTCCAGGTCCGCCATCCGCTCTCGCGGATCGAGGAGCTGATCGCCGGGCTCGGCCTCGCCGGCCGGGTCACGGTGCAGTCGATCGACGGTGGCATCGTCATGAGCGGCAGCGTCGCGGACCCGGCCACGGCCGAGAGCCTGCGCGAGCTCGTCGGCCAGTTCATCGGCGAGAAGGAGGTGCTGATCAATCGACTGTCGGTCGACGCGCCGACCCAGGTCAACCTGCGGGTCCGGGTCGCCGAGATGTCGCGCGAGGTCACGCGGCTGTTCGGCATCCGCTGGGACGCCGCCTTCAGCTTCGGCGACTTCCTCCTCGGCTTCAATACCGGCACCGCGTTCGAGGGTGCGAACACGCTCTTCGGCAGCTTCGAGAGCAGCAATGCGAACATCGCCGGCGTCATCGACGCGCTGGAGCGGGAGGGCCTGGTCAGCGTGCTCGCCGAGCCCAACCTGACGGCGCTCTCGGGCGAGACGGCGAGCTTCCTCGCCGGCGGCGAGTTCCCGGTGCCGGTCGGCCGCGAGAACGGCGAGGTGCAGATCGAGTTCAAGGAGTTCGGTGTCAGCCTGTCGTTCACGCCCACGGTGATGAGCAAGAGCCGGATCAGCCTCAGGGTCCGCCCGGAGGTGAGCGACCTCAGCGAGAACGGCTCGATCCGGCTGGGCGAGCTGGTGATCCCGGCCCTGGCGACGCGGCGGGCCGAGACCACGGTCGAGCTCGGCAGCGGCCAGAGCTTCGCCATCGGCGGCCTGATCTCGAACAGCACCCGCACCAATCTCGAGAAGCTGCCCGGGCTGGGCGACCTGCCGATCCTGGGTGCGCTGTTCCGCTCGACCAATTTCCGCCGCTCCGAGAGCGAGCTCGTCATCATCGTGACCCCCTACCTGGTGCAGCCGCGCAGCGAGCCCGACCTCGCCCTGCCGACCGACGGGTTTCGCCCGGCGAGCCAGCTCCAGCTCATTCTCGAGGGCAAGCTGGCGCAGGCGACGCCGCGCCCCGGCATCGCCGCCGGCAGCGGCGGCCCGACCCTGCGGCTCGCCGGGCCGGCCGGCTTCGCGATCGATTGAGAGGCAAGGATCATGTCCAGGAGCGTGCATTCAGGGTGGGGTCGGATGGTCGGCGCCTGTTGCCTGGCGGCGCTGGCCGGGTGCAGCGAGATCGAGCCGCCGGCGGCCACCCCGCAGGCGAGCCAGCCGCGGATCGCCGAGGTCGAGCTCGTCCACACCGTCTACTTCGACACCGACGATGCCCGGCTCGGTGCCACCGAGGCCGCGGCCCTGCGGGCCTTCGCGCAGCATGTCGACGGCCACCTGGCACTGGACCGGATCGTCGTCGGCCATGCCGACGTCCGCGCCGGCGACGCCCACAACGATGCGCTTTCCGAGCGTCGCGCGGCCAGCGTCGCGCGCCTGCTCGAGGCCGAGGGGGTGCCGGCCGAGCGGATCAGCCGCCACGCGCTCGGCCGGCGCTTTCCGGTGACGGCCGACGACGAGGCGACCGGCTGGCGGCTCAGCCGCCGGGTCGAGGTCCTCGCCCGCGGTGTGGTCGTGGTCGAGCCCGCCTGCCCCGACTGGTCGCGGCCCTCGGCCACCCATCCGGCCAACCTGCCGACCAGCAATTTCGGCTGTGCCACCACGCTCAATCTCGTCCGCATGGTCGCCGACCCGCGCGACCTCGTGCGCGGCCAGCCGCTCGGCGCGGCCGATCCGACCCGGACCGCGGGCGCCGTCGCGCGCTACCGCGCCGACGACATCAAGCCGCTGCAGGTCGAGGGGACGAGCCGATGAACGTGCACGGCGAAGGCGTCGGCACCGCTGCGCGGGCCGACGCGCCGCAGTTCTGCGCCTATGTCGAGGACGACGAGACGCGGGCCGTGGTCGAGCAGGTCGTGCGCGACCTGGTGATCGCCCATGCCGCGGTGACGAAGGGGTCGATCCGCACCGCGATCAAGGCGCTCGGGCAGAAGCGCTCGCCCAAGACGCTGATCGTCGATCTCTGCAAGTCGGAGCTGCCGCTCTCGGACATCAACGAGCTGGCCGAGGTCTGCGAGCCGGGCGTGACCGTCATCGCGATCGGCGATCGCAACGACGTGGGCCTGTTCCGCGAGCTCTTGAACAGCGGCGTGAGCGACTACCTGGTCAAGCCGCTGACGCCGACCCTGGTCCAGCGCGCGCTGCTGGCCTCCGCCGACGGCGAGGCGCGCAGCCGGCAGACGACGCGGCTCGGCCGCCTGGTGGCGACCATGGGCGCCCGCGGTGGCGTCGGTGCCACGATGCTGGCGACCAGCATGGCGTGGACGATCGCCCATCGCCGCCGCCGACGCGTGGCCCTGCTCGACCTCGACCTGCAGTTCGGCAGCGTCGCCCTTTCCCTCGACCTCGAGCCGACGCACGGCCTGCGCGACGCGCTGGAGAATGCCAGCCGCATCGACAGCCTCTATCTCGAGCGGTCGATGACCCAGCACTCGGAATCGCTGTACGTGCTGAGCTCGGAGGAGGAGCTGGCCGACGACATGCCGCGCGACCCGCAGGCACTCGGCCTGCTGGTCAACGAGCTGCGCAGCAGGTTCCACTACGTCATCGTCGACTTGCCGCGGAGCCTGCGCAGCGAAGCACAGCTGGTGCTGCAGGAGGCGACGCATTTCGTCCTGGTCACCGATCTCTCCCTCGCCGGCATGCGCGACACGCTCAGGCTGGTGCAGCTGGCGCTGCAGGGCAACGCCGCCTGCCAGGTCACGGTGGTCGCCAATCGCGTCGGCGAGTACCGGCAGGGTGAGATCGCCGCCACCGAGTTCGAGAAGGCCGTGGGCAGGAAGATCGACCTCGTCGTACCCTTCGATCCGAAGGGCGTCGCCGCCGCCATGAACATCGGCAAGCCGGTCGCCAGCCAGAGCAAGAGCGTTGCCGAGGCGATCGAGCACCTGATCGACACGATCACCGGCGTGGCCGGGACACCGAAGCCGGGCCTGCTGCACCGGCTGTGGGCGCGCTGAGACCGGGCGATGTTCGGCAAGCGCTCCACCTCGATCGTGCCCACCCCGGCCGCGCCGGGCGAGGCCGCAGCGGTCGCGGCGCCGCCGGCCGCGCCACCGTCGGCGTCGGTGCCGGCGGTGG
>CAYWSB010000252.1:0-5408 GCA_964460465.1 uncultured Geminicoccaceae bacterium
GAAGCGGTTCGTCTGGAAGACGAAGGTTTGAACCCTGGGTTGGGACAATCAACGGATGCGCGAAGAATGCCTGACGATTGCCCTCACCCAGCAGCTCGAGGATCGCCTTTTGCAGGTTCTTGTTGCGCAGCTTGAGCGTCGAGGCGATGAACTCTTGCACCACCGTCAGGACGATGCTCAACAGCAGATAGAGAAAGATCAGGCCGATCGCGATGTCGAGCAAGGGATTGGAGAGCATGGTCCCTCCCCGCGTGGCGCCGTGCGACACCTGAATTGCGCGGCCGTCGAGCAGACCACGAGCCCAGTCGGCTTGTCGACCGATGCAAAAGCTGCCGATTCGACTCTTTCGATCGTCGAGGCTACGCGCGATTGGGTACAGTCGACAAGCGAACGAGTCGGTAGCAAGCCACTTTTCCATTGCCGACCAGCGACGTCGTGCCCTCGCCGCCACAGGGATCCGTCGCCAGCGGCGCTCGCCGGCCGGCGCTGGTGGGCAACCTCCCCTCTCGCCCCCCGCAGGCCGGCCCGCTAGGTTGCCGCCGTTCCCGCCGGACGGAGCCCGGATTGGCCCTGCTGCTGCTGCGCCGCCTCGCGACCATGCTGCTCACGCTCTGGGCGGCCACCCTCGTCGTGTTCGTGGTGCTCGAACTCCTGCCCGGCGACCCGGCCTCGGTGATCCTCGGCACCGGCGCCAGGGCCGACACCCTGGCCGCGCTCCGGGCCCAGCTCGGCCTCGACCGGCCGCCGCTCGAGCGCTACCTCGCCTGGCTCGGCGGGCTCGTGCGGGGCGAGCTCGGCTCGAGCTACACCTACGGCGTGCCGGTCGCCCGGCTGATCGCCGAGCGGGCGGTGGTGAGCCTGCCGCTTGCGCTCCTGGCGATCCTCCTGTCGACCGCGATCGCCATCCCGGTCGGCGTCTTCGCCGCCAGCCGCCGCGGCACGCTCGCCGACACGAGCGTCATGGGCCTCACCCAGCTCGGCGTGGCCGTGCCCAATTTCTGGTTCGCCATGCTGCTGATCCTGCTCTTCGCCGTCTGGCTCGGCTGGGTCCCGGCCGGCGGCTTTCCGGGCTGGGAGGCGGGTCCCTGGCCGGCTTTGCGCGCGCTCCTCCTGCCGGCCCTGGCCCTGGCCCTGCCGCAGGCGGCGATCCTCGCCCGGCTCACCCGCTCGGCCGTGCTCGAGGCTCTCTCCGACGACTACGTCCGCACCGCCCGGGCCAAGGGCCTGACCCGGCGCGAGGCCGTCTGGCGCCACGCCGTGCCCAACGCGCTGGTGCCCGTCGTCACCATCATGGGCCTGCAGTTCTCGTTCCTGGTCGCCGGCACCATCATCATCGAGAACGTCTTCTACCTCCCGGGCATCGGCCGGCTGACCTTCCAGGCGATCGCCCAGCGCGACCTCACCGTGGTCCGCGACCTCGTCGTCGTCATCGCGGCCCTCGTCATCGTCGTGAACTTCGTCGTCGACCTCCTCTACCTCTGGCTCGACCCGAGGCTGCGGCATGGCGGCTAGGCCCCTGGCGGGACGCCACTGGGCGCTCTGGGCCGGCGCCGGCCTCAGCCTCGCCCTGGTCGCAGCCGGCCTGCTCTCCCTCCTCTGGACCCCCTATCCCATCGGCCAGATCGACGTCGCCAACCGCCTCGCCGGCCCGTCGGCGGCACACTGGCTGGGCACCGATCCGTTCGGTCGCGACATCCTCTCGCTGCTCCTGAAAGGCGCCGCCAACTCGATCCTGGTCGCCGTGGTCGCCGTCGCCATCGGCATCGGCATCGGCGTGCCGCTGGGCGCCCTCGCCAGCGCCAGGGGCGGCTGGCTGGACGAGATCGTCATGCGCCTCTCCGACTTCGCCTTCGCCTTCCCGGCACTCTTGACCGCCGTCATGATCACGGCGCTCTGGGGCCCGGGGGCGGTGAACGCGATCATCGCCATCGGCATCTTCAACATCCCGGTCTTCGCCCGGCTCACCCGTGGCGCGGCCCTCTCGCTCTGGCGCCGCGAGTTCGTCCTCGCCGCCCGGCTCGCCGGCAAGGGCGAGCTCGCCATCACCACCGGCCACATCCTCCCCAATCTCGCCTCGCTGGTGATCGTCCAGGCCACCATCCAGTTCGCGCTCGCCATCCTGGCCGAGGCCGGCCTCTCCTATCTCGGCCTGGGGGCGCAGCCGCCCAACCCGTCCTGGGGCCGAATGCTGAACGAGGCCCAGACCTTCATGTTCCTCGCCCCGCAGCTCGCGATCCTGCCCGGGCTCTGCATCGTCCTGTCCGTCCTCGGCCTCAATCTTCTTGGCGACGGCCTGCGCGACCTGCTCGATCCCCGCCTGCGCCGGGTCCGCGCATGAGCCTGCTGGCGATCGAAGGCCTCACCGTCGACATTCCGGGACCCGACGGCGTCGCCCGCATCCTGGATGGCATCGACCTCGCACTCGCCCCCGGCGACTGGCACGGCATCGTCGGCGAGAGCGGCTGCGGCAAGTCGATGACCGCCCTCGCCATCATGGGCCTCTTGCCCGACCGGGCGACGGCGCGCGGCCGGATCGTCTTCGCCGGGCGCGACCTTCTGGCCCTCGACGAGCCCGCGCTGTGCCGGGTCAGGGGCGCCGAGATCGGCATGATCTTCCAGGAGCCGATGACCGCGCTCAATCCCGTCCACCCGATCGGCCGGCAGATCGCCGAGGGGCTGGCCCGGCGCCGCGGCATCGGCCGGGCCGCGGCCGAGGCCGAGACCCGCCGCGCGATGGCCCGGGTCGGCCTCGACCCGGCCCGGTTCCCGCCCGAGCTCTACCCGCACCAGCTCTCCGGGGGCCAGCGACAGCGGGTGATGATCGCCATGATGCTGGCCCGCCGCCCCAAGCTGCTGCTGGCCGACGAGCCGACCACGGCGCTCGATGTCACCGTCCAGGCCGAGATCCTCAAGCTCGTGGCCGAGCTCGCCGACGAGACCGGCATGGCGCTCCTCTTGATCACCCACGATCTCGGTGTCGTGGCCGCCATCGCCGAGGCGGTGCACGTCATGTATGCCGGCCGGATCGTCGAGACGGGCCCCACCGACGCGGTCTTCGCCCGGCTCGCCCACCCCTATGTCCGCGGCCTGTTCGAGGCACTGCCCAAGGAGGTGCATGACCCGGCCCGGCGCGGCCTGCCGCTCGCCGGCATTCCCGGGCGCGTCCCCGATCCGCTCGAGCGCAGCCCGGCCTGCGCCTTCGCCGACCGCTGCGCCTTCGCCGATGCGCACTGCCGCCGCGAGCGGCCGGCCCTGATGGCGCTCGACCGGCCGGATCACCGCGCCGCCTGTTTCCACCCGCGCCCGGCTCCGCGCCCGTGAGCGCGCCGCTGCTCGAGCTCGAGGCGGTGAGCCGGCACTATCGCCTGCCGCGCCGCCGGCTGTTCGCCCGGGCACCGCGACGCACGGCGCTGGACGGTGTGTCGCTCCGGCTCATGCCGGGCGAGGTGCTGGGCCTGGTCGGCGAATCCGGCTCCGGCAAGTCGACCCTCGGCCGGCTCGCCGTCGGCCTCGAGCGGCCCGACGCCGGCAGCGTGCGGCACACCGGCATCGACCTCGTGGCCGCCCGCGGCGACGACCGGCAGCGGCTCATGCGTGACGCGCAGATGGTCTTCCAGGACCCGTTCGGGTCGCTCGACCCGCGGCTCACCGTGGCGCGGATCGTGGCCGAGCCCCTGGGCCTGCTCCGCCTGCCGCGCGCCGAGGCCGCCGAGCGGGTGGCGGCGGCGTTGGCCGAGGTCGGGCTCGGCACGGAAGCCCTCGACCGCTACCCGCACGAGTTCTCGGGCGGCCAGCGGCAGCGGATCGCCATCGCCCGGGCGCTGATCACCCGGCCTCGCCTCGTCGTCGCCGACGAGCCCGTCTCCGCCCTCGACGTCTCGGTCCAGGCCCAGGTCCTCAACCTAATGGCGGACCTCAGGGCCCGCTACGGGCTCGCCTATCTCCTGGTCAGCCACGACCTCGCCGTGGTGGCGCATCTGGCGGACCGGATCGCGGTGATGCAGGCGGGCCGCATCGTCGAAACCGGCCCCACGGCCGAGCTCCTGCGCAGCCCCGGCCACCCCTACACCCGGGCCCTGCTGGCCGCCGTGCTGCCCCCCGACCCGGCCCGGGCCCGCGCCAGGCTGGGACTCGGCCGCCGCCGAACGGCCGCTCAGCGCGACCCGGGCGGCGCCGCTGCGGCGAGCTGAACGCGGTTGCCGCCCTGCGACTTGGCCGCATAGAGCGCCTTGTCGGCGGCCGCGAACACGGCGTCGAAACTGGCGCCATGCGCCGGGTAGAGGGCACCACCGATGCTGACCGACACGACCAGCCGCTCGCCGACCACCGCATGCGCCCGGCTCAGCGTGCGCAGCAGCTTCGTGGCGGCGGCCGCGAGGTCCACCGGATCGGCCATGCCCTGGAGGATCACCACGAACTCGTCGCCGCCCCAGCGCGCGACCGCATCGGCGCCGCGCAGCGAGCCGGCGATCCGCCGTGCCACCCCGGCCAGCACCGCGTCGCCCGCGGCGTGGCCGTGCCGGTCGTTCAGCGCCTTGAAGCCGTCGAGATCGAGGATCAGCAGGCCGAACGCGTCGTCGCGCCGTCGCGCCCGCAACCGCCCCTGCCCGTCGCCCGGGACGGCGCGCCGGTGCAGCCCGCGCCGATTGAGCACGCCCGTCAGCTCGTCGCGAAAGGCGATGCTCTCGAGCGCCTGCTCGCGCTCCGCCCGCTCGGTCAGGTCGCGCAGCACCAGCATGAACAGCGGCTCGCCCGCCACCCGGGTGCCGCCGATCGACACCTCGAGCACGCGCCGGCGGCGGCCGCGCCCGACGGCCACCTCGTGCCGGCCGAGCGCACCACCACCGTCGACCTGCTCGGCCAGCGGCCGCATCGCATCGGTCAGCCCGGGCAGGTGGTCGTCCAGCGTGCTGCCCATGAGCGGCGGACCGCCATTGCCGAGCAGCGCCGCCGCCGCCCGGTTGGCGAGCCGGATGCGGCCGTCGCCGTCGGTCACCAGGGCGGCGTCGTACATCACGTCGAGCAGGGTGCCGACCGCGCTCTCGGGAACGTTGCCGACGACGAAGCCACCCACCGTCCCGGCCGGATCGGCGAGCGGCAGCACCAGCCGGCGCCAGCTCCGGACCAGCACTGCCGCCGGCGGCTCGTGCTCGGTGAAGATCGGCTCCCGCCGCCGTCGCACCGCCTCGTAGACCGCGGCGAAGAACGTGCCGATATGGCCCGGAAAGGCGGCCATGGTCCGCCCGGTCATGTCGCGCCCATAGTGGCGGGCGATCCCGGCGCCGTAGTGCCGGTAGACGAGGCGATCGAGAGGCGGCCGCCGCCGCCGGCGCGGGCCCGAGCGGCGCCGCGCTGCCGCCTCTCGATCGCCTCGTCTACCGGCACTACGGCGCCGGGATCGCCCGCCA
>CAYWSB010000253.1:0-5396 GCA_964460465.1 uncultured Geminicoccaceae bacterium
GCGAACTTCATGTTGCCGGTGCCGGACGCCTCCATGCCGGCGGTCGAGATCTGCTCCGAGAGATCGGCGGCCGGGATCATCTGCTCGGCCAGGCTGACATTGTAGTTGGGCAGGAACAGGACCTTCAGCCGGTCGGCCACGAGCGGGTCGTTGTTGACGACCTCCGCGACGTCGTTGATCAGCTTGATGATCAGCTTGGCCCGGTTGTAGGAGGGCGCGGCCTTGCCGGCGAAGAGCTTGACCCGGGGCGTCCAGGCCCGCTCGGGCTCGGTGCGGATGCCGTCGTAGAGTGCGATCGCCTCGAGAATGTTCAAGAGCTGGCGCTTGTACTCGTGGATCCGCTTGATCTGGATGTCGAACATCGCATCGGCGTCGAGGTCGAGGCCGTGGTGCTCGGCGATGGTGCGCGCCAGCAGCACCTTGTTCTGCCGCTTGACGGCGCGGAAGGCATCCCGAAAGCCCCGGTCGTCGACCAGCGGCTCGATCGTCTGGACCTGCTGGACGTCGCTGCGCCAGCGGTCGCCGATGCTCTCGTCGAGCAGGGCCGACAGGCCGGGATTGCAGCCCATCAGCCAGCGCCGCGGGGTGATGCCGTTGGTCTTGTTGGTGATCTTGTTGGGGAACCGCCGGTGCAGCGACTTGAAGACGGTTTCCTTCATCAACTCGGTGTGCAGCGCCGACACGCCGTTGACCTTCCTGGCACCGATGAACGCGAGGTGGCCCATGCGCACGGCGCGGCCGTAGCCCTCCTCGATCAGCGAGACGTCGGAGAGGAACGGGTCGTCGTTGCCCGGCGCCTGCCGGAGCTCGTTCAGCACGTGGGCGTTGATGTCGTAGATGAGCTGCATGTGGCGCGGCAGCATCTGCTCCATGAGCTGCACCGGCCAGCGCTCGAGCGCCTCGGGCAGGAGGGTGTGGTTGGTGTAGTTGATCACCTGCTGGACGATGCCGAAAGCCTTCTCGAAGGGCATGTCGTGCTCGTCGATCAGGAGCCTGAGGAGCTCGGGCACGGCGATGGCCGGATGGGTGTCGTTGAGCTGGATGGCGATGTGGTCGCCGAGATTGTCGAGCGAGTCCTCGTGGCGGAGATGGCGCCTCAGGATGTCCATGAGGCTGGCGGCGGTGAAGAAGTACTCCTGCTTGAGCCGCAGCTCCTGGCCGGCCTGGGTGGCGTCGTTGGGGTAGAGGACGCGGCTGATGCTCTCGGCCGAGATCTGCTCGCCCACCGCCTCCTTGTAGTCGCCGCGGTTGAAGGCCTCGAGGTCGATGCGGTTGCCGCTCTGCCCGGACCAGAGGCGGAGCGTGTTGATGTGCTTGCCGCCGTAGCCGACGATCATCGTGTCGTAGGCGACGGCCAGCACCCGCTGCCCGCCCTCCCAGACGAAGCGGCGCTTGCCGGCGGCGTCGATGATGTCGCGCACGTGGCCGCCGAAGCGGATCGGGTAGACGGCCTCGGGCCGCTCGAACTCCCAGGGATTGCCGAAGGCCAGCCAGTCCTCGGGCCGCTCGACCTGCCAGCCGTTGTCGAAGCCCTGCTTGAACAGGCCGTGCTCGTAGCGGATGCCGTAGCCGAAGCCGGCGATGCCGAGCGTGGCCATGCTCTCCATGAAGCAGGCGGCGAGCCGGCCGAGGCCGCCATTGCCGAGCGCGGCGTCGGGCTCGGCCCGCAGCACCGCGTCGGCGTCGACGCCGAGCCGGTCGAGGGCGTCGCGGACCGGCTCCATGAGCTGCAGGTTGTTGAGGCTGTCGGCGAGCAGCCGGCCGATGAGGAACTCGAGCGAGAGGTAGTAGACCCGCTTGCGCCGCTGCTCGTAGATGCCGCGGGTGCTGCTCATCCAGGCGTCGACCATGCGGTCCCGCGTGGCGAGTGCGGTCGCGAAGAACCAGTCGTGGGTGGTGGCGTGCTCCGGGTCCTTGCCGACGGCGTAGATGAGCTTGCCGAGAATGGCCTTCTTGATGCCGTCCTGATCGACCGAGCGCGGCGGCAGGGCGTAGGCGGTCTCGTTCATGCGTGGAACGTCCCGGTAGTGGGGGTCGGCGATCGCGATAGAACGTCAGGGCAGGCCGCTGCAAGGCCCGATTGCGGCGGGGCGCCGTGCGCCCCTGGCGAGGCGGCGGCGCGGCAGCCGGTCAGGCCGGCTTCTCCAGGAGGTGCATCTGGCAGCTGAGCAGCAGCCGGTCGAGGCGCCAGCGGCGGGCCAGAGCCTCGACGCGATCGAGCAGATGCGGATCGCGACGGCCGTCCTTGAGGCCGCGCGGCACCACGATGGGCACGAAGATGCCGATGTCGGAGCGGCGGATGGCGAGGCCCTGGCGATGCGCCTGGCGGGTCAGCTTGTGCGGCTTGAGCACGTTGAAATGGCCGATCTGGCCGTTGCGCTCCGCCGCCTCGAGGTCGGTGAAGTGGTGCCCGGTGAGCCGCAGATAGGGCCGGAAGAGGCGTGCCTTCAGCTTCTCGCGCGCCATCAGGTCGCCGGGATGGTGGCCGCTGGCGAGCAGCAGCAGGGAGAGCAGGCTCTCCTGCAGGAGGCGACGGACCTCGAGCCCGTTGGGCGTGGTCAGCAGCACCCGGCCGCCGGGCTTGAGCACCCGGGCGAATTCGGCGAGCAGCGCCTCGGACTGGGCCGGCAGCAGATGCTCGATCATCTCCGAGTTGAAGATGAAGTCGACGCTCCGGTCGCGGATCGGCAGCCGCGTGGCATCCGCCTCGACGAAGAGGTGGCGGGGATCGTGGGCGAGCTGCTGGGCAGGCTCGAGCATGGCGCTCGACGCCCAGTCGAGCACCACCAGCGCCCGGTAGCGGCTGCCGGCGTGGCCGACGAGCGAGCGCAGGATCTCGCCCGACCCGCCGCCGACATCGAGCGCCACGCCGAGATCCGGCGGCATGAGATCGACCAGCGCCCGCTTCTTGCTGCGGCGGTAGTAGGCCTCGACCGGATCGAACGGACCGTCGAAGAAATCGCCCGGGACGTGCGGCTTGCTGCCGTTGACCGCTTCGTAATAGTCGCGGAGGCCTGCGTCCTGCAGCTCCGGGTTGAGGCGGAGCACCCGGTCCACGCTCCGGTAGCGCACCCGGCTGCCGTCGAGCGCGCCGGTCGTTGGATCAAGGGTCAGTGGCTCGCCGGTCAGCGGACAGGCGAAGATGTCGAGGTCGGCCAAGGCGGTGCTCCTCGATTGCGCGGCGCGGGCGACAGGAACATTTCAACCAATAGTTGGATAAATGATCCGCCATCCGGACGTCAACCTTTTGGCCGGGGTGCGGTGCGGACGGCAGCTTCCCGATTGAGCCTGCGCCGCACGTGGTGCACAATGGCGGAGCCGAAGGCGCAGCGTCAGTGGGGAGGCAACCATGACGACGATCCGCCAAGTCCTCCAGCGCAAGGGGGCCGTTGTGATGACGATCGGTCCCGACGAGACGGTCTTCCGCGCCATCGAGATCATGGCCGAGCGCGACATCGGGGCGCTGGTGGTGGCCGAGGACGGCGGCCCGGTCGGTCTGCTGAGCGAGCGCGACTACGCCCGCGAGGTGATTCTCAAGGGCCGGTCGTCGCGCGACACGCCGATCCGTGACGTCATGGTCAAGGATTTTCCCCGGGCGGCGCCCGACGACACGGTCGAGGACTGCATGGCGGTGATGACCGACAAGCGCATCCGCCACCTGCCGGTGATGGACGAAGGCCGCCTCGTCGGCCTCGTGTCGATCGGCGATCTGGTCAAGACCGTCATCGATCAGCAGCGGTCCACCATCGAGCAGCTCGTCGGCTACGTCAGCGGCAACGGCTGACGGCTAGACCCGGGCCGGCTCGGCCGCGGCCGGGTGGTCGACCCGGAGCGGCTCGGGCTGGCGCGCCGGCCGCCGCCAGGGCTCGCTCTTGTACCAGCCGACGAGGTAGGCCACGGCGACCACCGTGGCGAGGCCCACGATGTTGACCAGGGCCAGCGTGAGCGGGTCGCGGCCGAGCTGGTCCAGGGCGATGGTCAGGATCCAGGCGAGCGCCATGCTGGTGAGGAAGGTGGCGAGCGCCTGCTGGCCGACCTTGATGACGACCCGCCAGGGCCAGCCGTGGAGCGCCTGCTCGCGCCCCTGGAGGAGCCAGACGGCGAGATAGCCGAGGGCGAGGATGTGCAGGTAGCGCAACGGGTGGTGGTTGGTCTTGAAGATGCCGGCCTGGTCGTGCCCGCGCAGCCAGAGCCAGTCGTGGATCGCCTCGAGCACCGGCACCTGGGTGTAGATCTGCCAGCGGCTCACCGGGATCATGACCAGCACGAACGCCGCGGCGGCGATCAGCAGCCACGGCTTGAACGGCGGCGGCGTGATCCAGCCGCGCGCCAGCATGAAGCCGGTGAAGAACAGGAGCTGCCAGCAGAGCGGGTTGAAGAACCAGGGCCGGTCCGACCAGGGCTCGGCCGGGAAATTGAGGTCGAGCAACCACGCCAGGGCGTAGAGGCCGACGCAGAAACCGATGGCGGCATAGAGGTGGATGCGCTGCAGGGCCACCACCACCGGCACCATCATCAGGATGACGATGTACATCGGCAGGATGTCGAAGTAGTTCGGCACATAGGTCAGGGTGAAGAGGCCGACGAGCTGCGACGCCGTGTCGTCGAAGAACGGGCCGAGATTGAGCCCGTCGATGTAGTTGCGCTCGGGCGTGCCGAGCCACGCATGGGCCACGGCCGAGATCGCGGCGACGACGAAGAACAGGCCGAGATGCGCCCAGTAGACCTGCCAGCAGCGCAGCGCGATGCGCCGCACCCCCATCCAGAACCCCGCCTTGACGAAGGTGCCGCCGAAGGCGATGGCGGCGGCATAGCCCGAGCAGAGGACGAACATCTCGGCGGCGTCCGACGGGCCGAACCGTGCCGGTATCCAGTTCGCCCAGGCGTTCCACTGGATGTGCGCCACCATGATGATGAGCATGGCCAGCCCGCGAAAGAAATCGAGGCGCGGGTCGCGCGGGCTCTTGCCCCGGGCGGGCGGTTGCGAAAGGTTCATGGTCATGATCAAACCGACTTTGGCGTCACGGGTTGCACGAACAGACAGCGCATTGTCGTGCGAGGCTCCGCTGCACTGCAGTGAGAACGCCCGGGCGATGATCGTCAAGCCGGGAGGGCCGTACCGGATGGTCAGGTGGTGCCGCCTGGCGTTCACGATCGCGTTGGCTGCGGTCCTTCCGGCCGGCGCCTCGTCGGCACAGGACGAGGACCGCCCCTTCGTGCGCCCGTCGCCGAGCATCGAGCGCCAGATCGACCGGCTCGAGCGCGGCGGCAGCGTCGATCCGGCGACCCGGCGGCGGCTGCAGGACCAGCTTCGCCGCGAGCCCCGCGGCGCCGAGCGGCCGGCGTCCGAGCGGAGCCTGGAGCGACTGCCGGCGGAGCCGCCACCGCCCGCGGCG
>CAYWSB010000254.1:0-5340 GCA_964460465.1 uncultured Geminicoccaceae bacterium
TGCCGGCGTTCTCGCGGATCAGGCCGGCGACGAACTCGTAGGCGAGCTCGACCACGGATTGCAGCCGTCCGGGGACCATGGCGTGCTGGCGGGTGCCGGCGACGATCAGCGTGTAGACCGCGATCGAGGTCAGCACCATCCAGAAGGCGGAGTTGGTGAACGACAGGTCGACACCCTCGATGAGGATGTTGACGATCGGCTTGATCTCGAACTGCTCGAGAGGACTGGCCACCCGTATACCCCGCTCGCTCGCCGACGCGGGGTGCAGCACACCCGGCACGCGGCCGTCGTCGTCACGTCACTCGGGCGCCGGCGGCTTCGCTCCCGGGCCGCCCGGCCGGTCGTCGCCCTCGCCCAGATAGCGCCGCATGCTGCGGAAGGCGTTGAGCATGCCCGCCGCGGCACCCAGCATGAAGCCACCGATCAGCAGGAACGGCCCGGTGCCCAGCCAGCGGTCGAGCGCCCAACCGACGAGGCTGCCCCCGGCGACCCCGGCGATGATCTCGATCCCGGCCTGCAGGCCCCGGCCCCAGTCCATCCGGGGCTGGTCGTCCGCGTCGGGTCGACCCTCGCGCGCCTGTCTCGCCTGCTTGGCGCTGGCGAGGCGGGCATCGAAATCGTCGAACCCGGACGGTTTCCTCGGCTCCGGCATCCGTCCCTCACCCCGTCCAGACCGACCGCGCGGCATGGGCACCACGCGCACCACCCCGGTCGAGGCGCCGCGAACCTAGAAATGCCCTTCCGGAGTGTCAATCCTCCTGACCCGGCATGTTGCCGCAGCCGGCGGGCGACCGGCGGCCGGATTGCGCCGCCGGACAGCCCCATGACCGCCGGAGCCGGAAGCGGCCTCGCGGCCGCTGGGCAGAAACGCAGGGAGGCTCGCCTCCCTGCACCCTCCGGTTGTTGGAGAAGGCGGGAACGACCGTTAGGGGCACATTAACGCGCGAACGGTTGCCGAAGCCGACGAGGCGGGCGAGGTCACCGGCGAACTGCGCCGCAGCGCCGACCCCAGCATCAGGCAGCCCCAATCCCACGTCCCGCAGCAGCTTGGGCCGAGCCGGCCTGACACTGTGCGAACGGCGCTACGGGACACGCAAATCCTTAATTGCGTCATGTGCCCCTCGAATTCACCAATTTCAGCTGAAAAAGATACTAAGCATTTCTTTACTCTATCGCCGAAAATGGCGACAAGGAAATAAAATCGGAAACATCCTCAGCTTGTACCGCTTCGCCAAGCCCTCGATCGCTTAAGCTCGCCGCTACATCAATTTTATGAATTGGTTCTGTTGCGATAAGGCGAGACTGAGACATATCTCTGAGAACTTCCAGAACATCGAGCACCGCGAAGTCTCGACGCCTTTCAAGTTCTTGGGTTACAAATCGATCCTCCGCGTCCGGCAGATTAATCGGCGGAGGCACTCGTGCATCGCTCTTTATAAAGGCTCTTGTCAAGTAAAATGCCTTGTAAAAGGCCTCCATAAATGCTCCGTCATAGGGTAATGGAATCCGAACAAGGTTTAAATTTTCATCTCTCCGCGGCCGATCCTCGTTATTTCGCTTTGGATAAATCCCAATCCGTAAACCTTGTGCGCCAACTAGATGCCTATCATTTATTTTGACAGACACGCCAAGCCAACGGTCGATGTTTTTGCCGCCAAGAAAGAGATCAGCTTTCCACAAACCTGAAATGCAGCGCGGGAGTTTATTCCTTTCTTCATTTCGATGGAACGCTTTTATTATTTTGGGAATATATCTTTTCAGCTTAGGTGGCTGCCCTCGATTGCCGACCCATACGCGAGAGTCATCAGTCAACGAATCCTGCGTCGATTCGAGAATTGGGATGACATGATTTTTCTCCGGGCCAAAAAGTATGCTTTGCGCTTCCTCCGTAATGCCACAATGATCCTCCAGAACTTCGCTAATCAGCGGGTGCAACAGTCGATCTCTTCTTGTAACCGCATCATGCACAGCTAATTCGAAACAGATTCCTGCATCGCCAGCGCCTTCCCTCGTTTCTCGGGCCAGATCTGCAAGTGTAACTTGATTATAGCCACCAAACCTTGCTGCCCGTTCTCGCGCAAGTGACATCAGTGTCGATTCGAGAACCGGTATGCACAGTGAAAACTTTGAGCGAACGGCATCATTTATTTCATCTTGCTGTATGGCCTTAAGGACGCGCATTCAGACACACCTTCACTTAATGATCTATAGCAATAGCAGTTTGGGCGACGATTTGATCATCCATCGATACATTTGCAATCACTCTTGTATTGCATGGCCATTGCAGATAGAACTCAGAATCAAGCGTGGTGCCGTGTGGCAAAAGGAGAAAGGTCCCTTTTTGACCTTTCGCCGCGATGCTCCGCCGCAATGCCGACCGCACCGGGCCTACCCGCCCGGCGATGCTGTACCCCGCTGCGACGGCTGTCAACGATCGGCACCACCCGTCGGCATCCCGCCCGCCCCACTTCGGCTCCCGCCAAAAGTCCGGTGGGTGCAGGGAGGATCATCCTCCCTGCGTCCTTCCTTCCCTGCTCAGGCCCCGCTCAGGCGCTTTCCTTGAAGCGCTCGGCTTCGTCGAAGGCGACGGAGACGAGCTTGGAGACGCCGCGTTCGGCCATGGTGACGCCGAAGAGGCGGTTCATGCGGGCCATGGTGAGGGGGTGGTGGGTGACGACGAGGAAGCGGGTCTCGGTTTCCCTGGCCATTTCCTCGAGCAGGTCGGCGAAGCGCTCGACATTGGCGTCGTCGAGGGCGGCGTCGACCTCGTCGAGGACGCAGAGCGGCGAGGGCTGGGTGCGGAAGAAGGCGAAGACCAGGGCGAGGGCGGTGAGGCTCTTCTCGCCGCCCGAGAGGAGGCGGATGTTCTGCAGCTTCTTGCCGGGCGGCATGGCCTCGAGCTCGAGCCCGGCGTTGAGCGGGTCGTCCATGTTGGTGAGCCGGAGATGCGCCCTGCCGCCGCCGAAGAGGCGCTGGAACAGGTGGCGGAAGTGCCGGTCGACATCCGCGAAGATGCCCTCCAGGCGGGTCCGGGCCTCGCGATTGAGTGTGCCGATGGCCCGGCGCAGCCGCTCGACCGCGGCCTCGATCTCCTGGACCTCGCTTTCGAGCCGCTGGATCTCGGCCGTGATCTCCGCGCTCTCGAGGGCGGCCCGCAGGTTGACCGCGCCCAGCCGCTCGCGGCTGGCCTTGAGCTTGTCGAGCCGCGCCTCGAGGGCGGCCGGCGGCTCGCTCTCGAGGGCGAGGGTGATCTCGGGGTCGTTGACCGCGGCCAGGATCGCCTCGATCGGCTGGCCCAGCCGGCGCGTCGTCTCGCGCTCGAGCTCGCCTTGCGCCGCGCGCAGGCGGTCGACCTCGGCCTCGGCCAGGGCCACCGCCTCGCTCGCCTTGGCCAGACCGGCCTCGGCCCAGCGCCGCTCAGCCTCGAGCTGCTCCAGCGCCTGCTCCGCCGCCGCCAGCGCCTCGGCACTCTCGGCCGCCGCGGCCTCGGCGACCGCTAGCTCGCGGGCGAGGTCGTCACCGGCGGTCGACTCGAGAACGGCCGCCTGTTGCGCGCGTGCGGCCTCGAGCTCGGCCAGCCGCCGGCCGGCCAGCTGGCACTCCTCGCGCCGGCGGGCCAGGTCGTCGGCCAGGTGGCTCGCCTCCTCGGCCAGGGCGCGGCGCCGCGCGGCGGCGCTGTCGAGCTCGGCGGCCACCGCCACCTGCCGGGCGCGCAGCGCGTCGAGCCGCTCGGTCGCCGCCGCGACCGCTGCGGCGATCGCCGCCCGCTCCGTGCGCGCCGCCGCATGCGCCGCGTCGTGCTCGGCGATGGCGAGATCGAGGCCCTCGAGCTCGCCCGTGAGCCGGGCCGCCTCGTCCGCCAGCCCGCTCGTCGCCTCCAGGCGATGCGCCTTGCGCAGCTCGGCCTCGCCGGCCCGCCGCTCGAACAGCAGGCGGGCGGCGAGCGCCTCCTGCTCGGCGTGACGCTCGGCCGCCTGGGCCTCGTCGAGCGCCCGCTGGGCGGTGGCGAGCGCCGCCTCGCCGGCCGCGAGCGCGCTCTCGCTGCGGGCGAGATCGGCCTCGGCCGCCGCCAGGGCGGCCCGGGCCTCGGCCACGGCGGTCTCGCTGCGCCCCCCCCGGGCTTCCGCCAGGGCCGCGTCGACGGCCGCGACCGCCGTCTCGTGCTCGGCCTGCTCGCCGGCGATCCGGGCGAGCGCCTCGCCGAGCCGCGCCCGCTCGGCCGCCCGCCGGGCGGCCTGCTCGCGGGCCGCCTCGAGCGCCAGCGCCGCACGTTCGATCCGCGGTGCCAGGGAAGCACCCTCGGTGGTCAGCGCCTCGAGCGTCGTGGTCGCCGTCGCCAGCGCCTCCTGGGCCTCGGCGAGGCCGGCCCGAAGCGCCGGCAGCATGCCGTCCAGGGCCGCCAGCCGGTCGGCGATCGCCTGGGCACGCTGCCGCTGGGCGAGCTTGCGGGCCACGGGGTCGTCGGCCTCCACGCCGCGCACGAAGCCGTCCCAGCGCCAGAGCCCGCCGTCGCGGGTGACCAGCCGCTGGCCCTGGGCGAGGCTGCCCTGCAGCGTCGCCGCGGTCGCCGCGTCGGCGACGACGCCGACCTGGGCGAGCCGCCGCCCGAGCGCCGGCACGCCGGTGACGAACTGCGCCAGCGGCCGCGCCGCGCTCGGCAGGGGCGGTTGGTCGGCGCTGCTCGGCCGGCCATGCCAGTGCGCCGTCGCCGACGGCGCCGTGCCGGCCATGAGATCGTCGCCCAGCGCAGCCACGAGCGCGGTCTCCAGGCCCGCCGCGACGTCGAGCGCGTCGAGGACCGGCGTGGTCGCCACCGGCTCGGCGAGCGAGGCCAGCGCCTCGCCCTCGGCCGCCAGCTTCAGCCGCTCGGTGTCGAGGGCGGCGAGCTCGGCCGAGCGGCTCGCCACCGGCTCGCGGGTCGCCCGCACCCGGCCCTCGGCCGCCTCCAGCATGCCCGCCAGGGCGCTGGCACGGGCGCGCATGTCGTCGAGCGCCGCCTCGGCGGCAGGGCCGCCGTCGGGTTCCCCGGCGTCGTGCGTCGCCGCCTCGGCGGCGAGCCGCGCGGCTTCGCCCGCCAGCTGCTGCAGGGTCCGCTCGTGCCACAGCCGCCGCTCCGTGTGGCCGGCGATGGCCGCCCGGCAGCGCTCGTCGTCGGCCTCGAGCGCGGCCAGCAGCCGGCTTGCCTCCTGGACGAGGCCGGCCGCCCGATCGCGCGCCTCGCGCCGGGCCGGCAGGGATGCACCGGCGGCGTCGCGGGCCTCGCGGGCCGCGGCCGTGGCCGCCTCGGCCGCCGCGACCGCATCGGCCGCCTCGCCGTGCCTGCGGCCCGCCGCCTCGACC
>CAYWSB010000255.1:0-5300 GCA_964460465.1 uncultured Geminicoccaceae bacterium
GACGGTGTCGCCAGCAAATCACGCAGGGTTCTCACACAGTCTGATCATGATCCCCGCGCCCCGACAGCCTTTTTCCTGCGGTGGCTACTCGGCGAGCAGTGGCCAGAGGCGGGCGCGGACCTCGGCGACGATGGCCGGCGGCGCCTTGCCGACCACCTCGATGTCGCGCGCGTGGCGATCGATCGACTTGAGCTGGTCGGCGAGCACCACGCCTGAGATCGCGAGACCTTCGGGCAGTTCGACCTCGAAAGGGTAGCCCTTCTGCCGGCTGGTGATCGGGCAGACCAGGGCGCAGGCGGTCTTCTGGTGGTAGGCGCGGGGCGAGAGGACCAGGGCTGGACGGCGACCGGCCTGCTCGCGTCCGGCCTGTGGGGTGAAGGTCAGCCAGACGAGATCGCCGCGATCGGGTGCCGCCACCTAGAGGCGCTCGCGACCCGCAGCGGCGTCGTCGAAGCTTTCTTCGGGCAGGTTGTCCGGCGTGATGCCAGCCAGGAGCTCGGCGAGCGACGGCGCCACTGGCGGCCTGGGCCGGAGCACGATCTGGCCATCCTCGACATCGATCTCAATCGCGGTGCCCTCGGTCAGGGCCACGGCGCGGGCCAGCGGCTGCGGTATACGTACCGCGAGGCTGTTGCCCCATCGCGCAATCTGCGTCTGCATCACCTGTCCGTCCGGTTCGGTTCACTATACTCGTATATACGCCGGATATCCGGGGATGACAAGGTGGACGGGCTGCGTGGGCCTAAGCGGCCCGCGGATCGATCGCTGCCTCGATCGCGGCGCCCACCTGGTCGCGGGCTTGCTCGAGGTCGTGGGTCTGCAGCAATCACCAAAATACCCGTGGGGCCGGTGGGGAGGCAATGCTTCCCCGCCGTTCCTCGCCTGTCAGTCCGCGCGGATCTTCTGGGCGTAGACGTTGATCACCAGGGCCAGGAGGAGGATGAGGCCGCGGATGAGGATCTTGAGGAAGCTGTCGATGTCGACGTGGTCGAGGCCGTTGTTGAGGACGCCGAGGACGAAGAGGCCGACGATGGTGTTGGGGATGCCGCCCTTGCCGCCGAAGAGGCTGGTGCCGCCGACGACGACGGCGGCGATGGCATCCAAGAGGAAGTCGTCGAACTGGTTCTGCTGGGCACTGCCGTAATAGGCGACGCCCAGCATGCCGGCGACGCCGGAGCAGAAGGCGCCGATGATCATGACGGAGGCCAGGATCAGCTTGACGTTGACGCCCGAATACTCGGCGGCCTCGCGGTTGCCGCCGACCATGTAGACGTAGCGGCCGAAGCGCGTGTAGGTCAGGACGAAATGGCCGACGGCGAGGAAGAGGATCGCGATGACGACGATCCAGGGGGCGCCGAAGACGGTTCCCGAGCCCAGGGTCTTGATGAAGGGGGGGACGTTGTAGGCGATCTGGCCCCTGACCAGCATGGCCGAGATGCCGGCCGAGATCTGCAGCATGGCGAGGGTCATGATGAAGGAGGGGATGCCGATCACGGTGACGCCGAAGGCGGTGATGGCCCCCAGCGCCAGGGCCGCCATGACCGCGATGACGATGGCGAAGAAGCCCGGCAGCGGCACGTTGGCGATGTTCACGTAGGCCGCCTGGAGGGTGAAGAAGGCGAGGATGATGCCCACGGCGTTGGCGACGGCGGCGACCGAGAGGTCGATCTCGGCCGTCAGGATGACGAAGGTGAGGCCGGTCGCGATGATGGCCGTGATCGAGACCTGGCGGAGGATGTTGGCGGCGTTGTCCATGGTGGCGAAGGAGCCGCTGGCGGACGCGAAGATGGCGACGAGGAAGACCAGCGTGATGAGCGGGGCGATCGCCGTGAGGCGCCGGAGGAACCAGACCTTCATCGTCATGTAGCCTTTTTGGGGGTCAGGCGGCGGCGAGGAGCTGGTCCTTGCCCACGGCCTCGCCCTTGAACTCGCGGGTGATGCGGCCGCGGCGCATGACCAGGATGCGATCGGCGAGCGACAGCACGGTCTCGGGCTCGGTCGAGACGACGACGATGCCCATGCCCTGCTCCTTCAGCCGGCGGACGATCTTCACGACGTCGTCCTTCGCACCCACGTCCATGCCGCGGGTGGGCTCGGCGAGCACCAGCACCTTGGGCTGGTAGGCGAGCCAGCGGGCGAGGGCCACCTTCTGCTGGTTGCCGCCGGAGAGGGTCCGCAAGGCCGCCAGCTCCGAGGCCGTGCGGATGCGGAGCTCGGCGATCTTCGCGCGGGCGAGGGCCCGTTCCTTGCCGGGCCAGACGAGTAGCCTCGAGATGCGCTCGAGGATGCTGATCGAGATGTTGCGGTAGATCGGGCTGTCCGCGAACAGCATGGAGCGGCGGCTTTCGGGCACCAGCGCCACGCCGGCGCGCTTGGCCGCCGCGGTGCTGGTGAGCTTCTGTGCGATGCCGCCGATCAGGAGCGTGCCGGCATCGGGCCGGTTCTTGCCCACCAGGGCCCGGACCAGCTCGAGCTGGCCGCAGCCCATGAAGCCGTAGATGCCGACGGCCTCGCCCTCGTGGACGGCGAGGTCGATGCCCTCGAAGGCGCCGCGCTGGGTCAGGCCCCGGGCCTCGAGCGCCACGGGCGATGTCGCCGGCGGCGGCAGCTCGAGGGCGTGCAGGTAGGTCTCCTCGAGCTCCTCGTGGCCGCGGCCGATCATCAGCTGGATGACGCGTTCCTTGGTGAGCTCGGCGGCGCTGGCGGTCAGCACGCGCTGGCTGTTCCTGAAGATCGTCACCCGGTCGGCGATCTCGAGCACGTCGTCGAGGAAGTGGGAGATGAAGACGAAGCTCTTGCCCTCCGCCCGGAGCCTGCGGACGACGGTGAAGAGCTGGGCCACCTCGGGCGGCGAGAGGGCGGAGGTGGGCTCGTCGAGGATGATGATGCGGGCCCCGGAGAAGAGCACCCGGCCGATCTCGATGAGCTGCTGCAGGCCGAGCGAGAGGCTGCCGGCCGCGGCGGCGGGGTCGACCTCGATGCCGAGCCCGGCCATGATGCGGCGCGCCTCGGCCTGCATGTGGCGCCAGCGGACGACGCCGAGGCCGCTGGTCGGCTGGTGGCCGAGAAAGACGTTCTCGGCCACCGAGAGGTGGGGGACGATGGACAGCTCCTGGTGCACCATGCCGATGCCGCGGGCGAGCGCGTCGCGGGCGGAGTGGAGGTGGATGACCTCGCCATCGAGCCGGTAGCTGCCCTCGTAGGCGCCGTGGACACCGGCGATGATCTTCATCATCGTCGACTTGCCGGCACCATTCTCACCGACGAGGCCGTGGACCTCGCCCTCGAGCAGGGTGAAGTCGACGTTCGAGAGGGCCGTGACCCCCCCGAACGCCTTGGTGATGCCGGTCAGCTCGATGAGCGGTGAACGGTTATCGCCGCTCATCGGCCGCTCAGATCAGGAAGTGCCGCTGCATCCACTGCATGCCGGGCGCGTTGGCCGAGGTGACGACCGGCCCGTCGGTGACGATGTGCTTGGGGATGCCCTCGCCGGTCGTCTCGCCGGTGAGCTTGGCGGCGACGCCGGCGATGATCGCACCGCCGTGGATGCGCGAGGACGGGTTGCGCACGGTGGCGTACATGCGCCCGTCGGCGACCGCCTCGACGGCGGGCGGCATGGCATCGACGCCGCCGATCAGGATGTCGGTGCGGCCCCTGGCCTGCATGACGTTGTAGGCGGCCAGGGCCATGTCGTCGTTGTGGAAGAAGGCGGCCTTGATGTCCGGGAAACGGGTGAGGTGGCTGTCCCAGATGCGCGACGCCTTGGTGACGTCCCAGTCGGCGGGCTCGTCGCTCAGCACCTGGATGTTGGGGAACTTCTCGACGACGGACTGGAAGCCGCGGGCCCGCCCTTGTGCCCCGGTATGGCCGAGCGCTCCCTGGGTCATGATGATGGTGCCCTCGCCGCCCATGGCGTCGACCAGGGCCTGGGTCACGGCCGAGCCCATGAACTCGTTGTCGGGGGCGAGGAAGGTGTGGACGTTGATCTCCTCGAGCGGGGCGATCAGCGTGTCCATGTCGATGACCGGAATGCCCTTGTCGATCATCCGGTTGACCGGGTCGGTCAGCGTCCCGATGCCGAAGGCCTGGATGGCGACGAAGTCCCAGTCCTGGGTCGCCATGTTGTCGATGGCAGCGCGCTGCTTGGGGGCGGAGAGCTCGCCGTCGAACCAGGTGACCTGGACATTGAAGAGCCGGCCCCAGTACTCGGCCGCCTGCTTGCCCTGGGCGCACCAGGTCGCCTGGAGGCCGGCATTCGAGAAGGCGGCCCGGAGCGGCTGCTCGGAGCGGCCCATCTCCTGGGCCATGGCCGATGCCACGAACGGATCGAAGCCGAAGCCGCCGAGCAGGGCACCGGCGGCCACACCGGACAGGCCGGCCTGCTTGATGAACGAGCGCCGATCACCCGGCGGCAGCATCCGATTCTTGGTCACGTCATGCCTCCCTGACGCATCCCCGGGTCACGATGGCCCGCGGCGGCGCGCACTTTCGATCGCCGGGCGGCCGGATGCAAGAGGTATCATCAGGTGCGGAGTGCGGCTGCCGACCGGGCGGGGGAAGGAGCGCAGGGAGGATGATCCTCCCTGCACCCACCGGAACTTTGGGCGGGAGCGAGCGCGGGCGGCGGGATGCTGGCGGGTGGCGCTGGTCGTTGACAGTCGTCGCAGCCGGGTACAGCATCGGCGGGCCTAGGGGCGCCGTGGCATTCGCGGCGGCCGATAGCGGCAAAAGGTTAAAAAGGGACGTGTCCCCATCGACGGATAGCGGCAAAAGGTTAAAAAGGGACGTGTCCCCATCGACGCGGGCACAGTATCCGCGGTCCGGCCGGGGTGGCGCTGGGCTCCGCGCCGCGGGGAGTCGGTCGCGGCGAGAGGTTAAAAAAGGACATGTCCCCTTCGGCGTGCATGTCCCCTTCGGCGTGTGAGGACGGGCAGATGACCACTGGCCTGACTTTTTTGGGGCTAATCGCAGCGACTGCCGGGTCGCTTTTGTTGCTTCGCGATGAGATAAGAGAGCGTCAAAGGCGATATGCGCGAACACAGGCATTAGCACAAATCAAGAATGAGGCAGATGCATGGCGGAGAAATCTTCAAGATTGCGTGACACTTTTGAAAGGCGCAAACGAAAAGCTCGGTGGCGAAGTTTATAACGTTGACGAGAGAACTAAGATGATTCAGGATAAAATTGATGAATTGAAATACGAACACGACTCTCTAGAGAATATAAATATTAAGGTTTTGGAAGAACTACCTCTCTGCAACCCTCAGGTAGCCGCCTCGTGAACGATGCCGCGGTAGGTG
>CAYWSB010000256.1:0-5236 GCA_964460465.1 uncultured Geminicoccaceae bacterium
CCCGTTGCGACCGACGTCACGCGCCAAGCGGCTGCCGGCGACGACGGCGGGCTCGCGGCCGGGGCCGCCCCGGCCCGCTTGGCGACCGTGGCGGACGATGGCTCGCCGGCGGAGGCCAGCCCGCCACCGGCGCCGGACATCGGCGACGTGGTGCTCGCCTTCGGCACGCAGGCGCCGTTTGGGCTGCCGGATGCCGGGACCGGGCTGCCCGGCTTTCCGGACGAGGACATCGGCGATCTGGGCGATCCGCGCGACATCGTGCGCGAGCCGATCCTTCCGCCCGACAGCGGCAGCGAGGCCGCCGACGGCGGCGGTGGCGAGGCGGACGCGCCCGCCACCCCGCCCGGCAATCCCGGGCTGCGCATCACCGGCACCGCCAACAACGACTATCTCGTCGGCACCGACGGCGACGACGTCATCGATGCCGTGGGCGGCAGGAACACGGTGCTGGCCGGTGCCGGCAACGACATCGTCTATGGCGGGCCCGGCAACGACATCTTGCGGGGCGGGCCGGGCAACGATACAATCTACGGTGGAGGCGGGAACAACGAGATCTACGGTGACGAGGGTGACAACCTGCTCTTCGGCGGAACCGGCAACGACAAGATCTTCGGCGGCACCGGCAACGACCGGCTGGACGGTGTGGCCGGCATCAACCAGCTCTATGCGGGCACCGGCAACAGCACGCTCGTCGTCAACGACTGGCGCGACGTGGCGGTAGGCAGCAACGAGGGCCCGAACGGCGGCGGTGTCGACACGCTCGAGGTCGCACCCGGCTTCGCCGCCTCGCTGCGCGGCAAGTTCTCCAGCCTCTCGGCCGACGGCAGCACCACCTTCGTCATGGGGGCGAGCCCGGCCGGCCGCACCTTCCCGGACGACAGCAACGGCTTCAAGTGGCAGGTCGACCCGCGCATCGACGAGGTGCGGCTGACCGGCGACGACCCGCACGACGTCGTCGCCTCCGACCAGGGCAACACGATCTGGGGCAACGACGGCGACAACCGCCTCTACGGCGGCAAGGGCGACGACGTGCTCTATGCCGGTGGCGGCAACGACATCCTGCACGGCGGGGCGGGCAACGACAGGCTGCACGCCGGGAGCGGCAACGATTTCCTCTACGGCGGCGCCGGCGACGACGTGCTCTACGGCGCCCCCGGCGAGAACGAGCTGCATGGCGGCGAAGGCGACGACCTCTACGTCTTCGGCCTCGCCGAGGGCGGCAGGAACACGATCTTCGACCATTCGGGCGTCAACCGGCTGCGCTTCGAGGGCCTCGAGGACCCTGCCGACCTCGCCGCGCGACTCGACGGCGACGACCTGGTGATCGGCCACGGCGGTGCCGACATCGTCCGGATCGACGACTACGCCAACCACCGCCAGGCCTACGCGGGCATCGAGCACGGTGGCGAGATCGTCTCGCTCGAGCGGCTGCTCGACGGCCAGGCGGCGCCGGCCTCGGCCGCTGCGGCGGCGGACGACTTCCTCGCCATCTATCTCGGCCCACAGTCGGTGGAGACCGGCGACGACATCCTCGATCCGGCCTGGCTCGCCGAGGACGGCCCGGCGCACGATGCGCCCTTCGCCCTCTACGAGAGCGAGACGGGCGGCTTCGCCGGCGCCCCCGCCGCGACCGACGCTGTCCATCCCGGCACGGGCGACGACATGCTCGGCAGCTTCATGCGCGGCGAGCCGCTGTGGACCGGCCCCGAGGACGGCCTCTACGTGCCGGACGTGGCGGCCTACCAGGGCGGGGCCGAGGAGGCCCAGCAGGCCCGCGGCTGAGCCGCCCGGCTTTACGCCGGTCCGTCGCTGATCTATAGGCTGGCGAGCGGCGCCCGACCCCAGAGCGGGCGCTGCTTCGTCTTGTCTCCATGCCATCGCCGGACCAGACCTTGCCCGCCGTGCCGACCACCCCCGCCGCCGTCGTCCACCTCGCCCTGCCCAAGGGGCGGATGCAGGAGGCGGTGGTCAAGCTCATGGACGATGCCGGCATCCGGCTGACCTACGACCGCCGCGGCTACCGGCCGTCCTTGTCGCTGCCGGAGTTCGAGGCGAAGATCCTCAAGCCGCAGAACATCGTCGAGATGCTCGGTGCCGGCAGCCGCGACCTCGGCTTCGCCGGGGCCGACTGGGTGGCCGAGAAGTCGGTCGATCTGGTCGAGCTGGTCGATACGGGGCTCGACCCCGTGCGCATCGTGGCCGCCGCCGACCATCGCTTCCTCGCCGACGGTCGCCCGCCGGCCACGCGGTTCGTGGTCGCGACCGAGTACGAGAAGCTGACCACCGAGTGGCTGCTGACCAACAGCCTCGATGCGCGGATCGTCCGCTCCTACGGCGCCACCGAGGTGTTCCCGCCCGAGGACGCCGACTGCATCGTCGACAACACCGCCACGGGTGCGACGCTCAAGGCCAACGGGCTCACCATCTTCGACGAGCTGATGCGCTCCTCGACCCGGCTCTACGCCCACCCGCGCTCGCTGGAGGACGCGGCCAAGCGGCCGGTGATCGAGCATTTCGCGCTCCTGGTCCGCTCGGTCCTCGACGCCCGGCAGCGGGTGATGCTGGAGGTCAACGTGGGCAGCGAGCAGCTCGAGGCAGTCTGCGCCGTGCTGCCCTGCATGCGCGAGCCGACGATCTCGCCGCTCCACGGCGAGGGCGGCTTCGCGGTCAAGGCCGCGGTGCCCAGGGCCGACCTGCCGGCCTTGATCCGGCGGATCAAGGAGGCCGGCGGCACCGACATCGTGGTCTCGCAGCTCGCCCAGATCGTGCCATGACGGAGCGGGCGATGGGCGAGCGGCGGGCCACGGTCGAGCGGCACACCTCGGAGACCGAGATCCGCCTCGCGCTCGCCCTCGACGGCAGCGGCAGCACCGCGATCGACACCGGGCTCGGCTTTTTCGACCACATGCTCACCGCGCTGACCAAGCACAGCCGCTTCGACCTCGAGCTCGCCTGCTCGGGGGATCTCCATGTCGACGACCACCACACGGTCGAGGATTGCGGCCTGGCACTCGGCCAGGCGCTGGACCAGGCGCTGGGCGACCGCCGCGGCATCCGCCGCTTCGCCCATGCCTATGCCCCCCTGGACGAGGCTTTGGCCCGGGTGGTGGTCGATCTCTCCGGCCGGCCGGCACCGCAGGTCGACCTGGGCCTGGTCCGCCCCAAGCTCGGCGACGTCGCCTGCGAGAACCTGGCGCATTTCTTCCAGTCCTTCGCCGTCGCCGGGCGCATGGCGCTGCATGTCGACGTGCTGAAGGGTGCCAACGACCACCATCGGGCCGAGGCGGCGTTCAAGGCGCTGGCCCTGGCGCTGAAGGAGGCGGTGGCCACCACGGCGCACGGCGACATCCCCTCGACCAAGGGGCTGCTCTAGCGATGGCCAAGGCCAGGGCGCGAAGCGAGCTGCCGCGCGATCTGGATGCCTTCGTCGGCTGGCACGAGCAGCAGCCTGAAACCTTCGAGTTCGTCGGTGGCACGCCCGTCATGATGGCCCCGGCCTCGCGCGCGCACACCATGCTGAAGGGCACTGTCTTCGCCGCCCTCAGGCAGGCGCTCGCCGGCTCCGGCTGCACCGCCTACAGCGACGGCATCGAGATCCGGGGGCACGGGATCTCTGCCATCCCCGACGTCGTGGTGAGCTGCCATCCGCCCGATCTCTCCACGCCGGTCGAGCGGGCGCCCGTGCTCATCGTCGAGATCGTCTCGCCCACGACCGCGCTGCGCGATCGCGTCCAGAAGTGGGAGGCCTACCGGCGCA
Source organism: uncultured Geminicoccaceae bacterium (assembly GCA_964460465.1). GTDB lineage: Bacteria > Pseudomonadota > Alphaproteobacteria > Geminicoccales > Geminicoccaceae > SLRI01. The sequence continues at coordinate 3,758 of CAYWSB010000256.1, forward strand.
TCCCCTCGCTCAGCCACTACCTCCTGGTCGAGCAGGACCGCCGCCTGGCCGAGCTGCACACCCGCAAGAGCGATCTCGTCTTCGAGGAGCGCTTCATCGAGGCGGGGCCGGTGCCGCTCGACGCCATCGGCGTGACCCTCGACGTGGCCGCGATCTATGCCGGGGTGATCGATGGTTGAGGTCGCCATCGTGCCGACGGGCACCGCCAACCTGGCCTCGGTCCAGGCGGCGTTCCGGCGCCTCGGGGCGGCGCCCGTGACCGTCGAGGACGCGCGGGCCGTGGCGAGCGCCAGCCATGTCATGCTGCCGGGAGTAGGGGCGTTCGGGGCGTCGCTCGGTCGGCTGAAGGAGCACGGCCTCGCGGCGGCGCTGGTGGAGCGCATCCGGGCCGACCGGCCGACGATCGCCATCTGCGTCGGCCACCAGCTCCTGTTCGAGACGAGCGAGGAGAGCCCGGGCGTGGCGGGGCTCGGCATCGTCAAGGCCACGGTCCGCCGCTTTCCGGCCACCGTGCGCACGCCCCAGTTCGGCTGGAACGCAATCGAGGCCGGGGAGGACTGCCTCCTGCTGGAGTCGGGCTACGCCTATTTCGCCAACTCCTACCGTGCCACCGGGGCCCCGGGCTGGAAGGTGGCGATTGCCGAGCACGGTGGGCGGTTCGTGGCGGCGATGGAGCGGGGCAACGTCATCGGCTGCCAGTTCCATCCGGAGCTCTCGGGCGACTACGGCGCGGCCCTCCTGTCGCGCTTCCTGGAGCTCGGCTGATGCTCACCAAGCGCATCATCCCCTGCCTCGACGTCAGCCATGGCCGGGTGGTCAAGGGCATCCGCTTCCAGGGCATCCGCGACGCCGGCGACCCGGTGACGCTGGCACTGGAATACCAGCGCCAGGGTGCCGACGAGATCGTCATCCTCGACATCTCGGCGACACCCGAAGGCCGCGGCCACCAGCACGAGACGGTCAGGAAGGTCCGCGAAGGGCTGGCCATCCCGCTCACCATCGGCGGCGGCGTGCGGAGTGCCGAGGACGCGCAGGCCCTGCTCGAGGCCGGGGCCGACAAGGTCTCGATCAACTCCGCAGCGGTGGCCGACCCGTCGCTGATCGATGCCATCGCCGGCCGCTTCGGCAGCCAGTGCTGCGTGGTCGCCATCGACGCCGCCCTGCGCGACGGCCGGTTCGAGGTGCTGGTCCGCGGCGGCCGCGACGGCACCGGCAGGGGCGCGGTCGAGTGGGCGGTCGAGGCACAGGACCGCGGGGCCGGCGAGATCCTGCTCACCTCCTGGGACCGCGACGGCACGCGCCAGGGCTACGACCTGCCGCTCACCCGGGCGGTCTGCGACGCGATCCACCTGCCCGTCATCGCCTCGGGCGGTGCGGACCACGCCGGCCACGTGGCCGAGGCCTTCGCGGCCGGGGCCGACGCCGTGCTCGCCGCCTCGATCTTCCACGACGGCGACCTCACGGTGGGCGACGTCAAGC
>CAYWSB010000257.1:0-5164 GCA_964460465.1 uncultured Geminicoccaceae bacterium
TAGCAAAATCAGATCTGCACAGCCAACGCGAATTGAGCCAAATCATTTCCCCCGCATCTTCTATGCAGCAGACCGCTTGCCGAAGCGTTCCTCGACGTAGCGCTCGACCATCGCCTGGAATTCCTGGGCGATGCCGTCGCCTCGGAGGGTCGCGGCCTTCTCGCCGTCGATGAAGACCGGCGCCACGGGGCTCTCGCCGGTGCCTGGCAGGCTGATGCCGATATCGGCGTGCTTGCTCTCGCCCGGGCCGTTGACGATGCAGCCCATCACGGCGACCTTGAGCGTCTCGACACCTTCGTAGCGCGCTTTCCAGACCGGCATCTGCTCGGCGAGGTAGCCCTCGATCTGTTGCGCCAGCTCCTGGAAGAAGGTGCTGGTGGTGCGGCCGCAGCCGGGGCAGGCGGCGACCTCCGGCGCGAAGGTCCTGAGGCCCAGCGACTGCAGGATCTCCTGGCAGACCTTGACCTCGGTGGTCCGAGTCTCGCCGGGCCGTGGGGTCAGCGAGCAGCGGATGGTGTCGCCGATCCCGTCCATGAGCAGGACCGAGAGGGCGGCAGCGCTGGCGGCCACACCCTTGGTGCCCATGCCGGCCTCGGTGAGGCCGAGATGGAGCGCGTAGGTGGAGCGCCGGGCGAGCTCGCGATAGACGGCGATGAGATCCGGGACCCGGCTGACCTTGGCCGAGATGATGATCCGGTCGGCACCGAGGCCCATGCGCTCGGCGTGGGCGGCGCTCTCCAGGGCGGAGCGGACAAGGGCCTCGCGCAGCACGAAGTCGGCGCTCTCGGGCTGCGCGCGTGCGGCGTTCTCGTCCATCAGCCTGGCGGCCAGCGCCTGGTCGAGCGACCCCCAGTTGACGCCGATCCGGACCGGGCGGTCGCAGGCCAGGGCCGCCTCGATCATCGCCTCGAACTGGCGGTCGCGCTTGTCGCCGAAGCCGACATTGCCGGGATTGATCCTGAGCTTGGCGAGGGCCTTGCCGAGCTCCGGCACCTCGGCCAGCAGCCGGTGGCCGTTGTAGTGGAAGTCGCCGACGATGGGCACTGCATGGCCGAGGAGGTCGAGGCGCTCGCGCAGCGCCGGCACGGCCTTGGCGGCATCGAGATCGTTGACGGTGACCCGGACGAGCTCCGAGCCGGCCCGGGCCAGCTCGATCACCTGGCGGCAGGTGCTCTCGAGGTCGGCGGTGTCGGTGTTGGTCATCGACTGGACGACCACCGGGGCACCGCCACCGATGGTCACGTTGCCGACCGCGACGGCGGTCGTCCGGTGACGACGCGGCTCGGCGAGTGCCACCATGGCCGTCGCTCAGCGCCGCGCGACGAGGGCGTCGGGGGCGAGCGAGACGTCGCGCATCACCGCCCCGCTGCGGCCGAGCACGCCCACGCTCTGGCCGTCGACCCAGATCTCGACGCCGCCGGCATTGCCGGTCCAGAGGGCGAGGTCGTTGCGGTCGGGCAGCTCGAAGCGCTGGCCGGGCTCGAGCGTCGTGCTGCGCAGGAAGTCGCGGCTCGGGCTCTGCACCTGGATCCAGCTCGTTTCGCGGGCGAGCAGCACCACGCGGCCGGTCTCGGACACGACCGGTGCCGGCGTCGCGGCGTCCGCGGTGTCCACGGCTGCGCCCGGGCTCGCCGCCTCGGGCTGCAGGGCGGCCAGCAGCTCGCCCACCGTGCCGCCGTCGGGACGCTCGTTGTCCAGCCGGCGCAGGGCCGCGTCGCGCTCAGCCTCGGCATCGAGGGCGAGGCCGGCGAGCCCGTCCCCGGCCTCGGTCGCCTCGGTGGCCGCGGCTGGCGGCACCCGCCGGTCGGTCGCTGCCGCCGCGACGGCGGTGGTGAGGTCGGTGCCGGGCGCAGCCGCGCGCGCGGTCGGCGGCGTAGCGGTCCGGCCAGTCCCTGTCGCCACGGCGGGTGCCTCGCGCGCCTGCAGACCAGCCAGTGCGGCGCCGGCGGCCGGCGACGTTGTCGCGTCGGGGCTGGCGACCAGGGCGTCGAGGGCGTTCCCGCCGGCGTCGGCGTCGACGCTCGCCACCGCCTCGTCATCGAACATGCTGGCGGCGTACTGGCCGATCTCCCCCGGCACGGCCTTGATCCGGGCCAGGACCTCGTCGCCGGACTGGGCCGCGAACCAGCCGCCATAGGCGACCCCGGCCAAGACCAGCGCCGCGACCACGACGCCGAGGCTCGGCAGGCGATTCTCGGGCGCGGGCTCGGGCACTTTCAGGGTCGTGCCGCGCGGTGCCCGGGCGGTGGCCTTCAGCCCGCGGACCACCTCGGCCCCGTCGAATCCCAGATGGTCGGCATAGGTGTGCAGGAAGCCCATGGCGTAGGTGCGCCCGGGCAAGGCCGAAAGGTCGCCCTCCTCCAGCGCGAACAGGTAGGCCGGCTTGATGCGCAGGTAGTCGGCGACGTCGTAGAGATCCTCGCCGCGCTGCTGACGGGTTTCGCGCAGCTGGCGACCGACGTCCACGAGCCGCTCGGCGACGGGATCGAAGGCCGGGTCGAGATCAGACGATCGGCGGGACACGGTCGGATTTTCGCCCCAAGGCAGAAGGTCGGAGAAGGTGCGCGCACGAGGCCGCACGCGCGACGCGATCATAGCCCATCACAGGCCCATGACCTGCATAGCAAAGCCGCGCGGCATAGCCAAATGCGTATCGTCCGGTGACACCCGCGCCGTCGTCTGCCGCTGCGGTTCCCCGGCCGGCAGTTGCTCAAGGGGCACGAAACGTGCTGTCGGGCAGGACGATGTCGTGGTCGTGCGCATAGGCGAGCAGGTGGCGCCGCAGGCTGTGGTCGGGCAAGTCCAACAACCGCTGGAGGTAAGCAGCCATCGCACCGGCATCAAGGGAGCGCAGCATCGCTTTCACCGGGCCGATCTGCGCCGGCGACAGCGACAGCTTGCGCACGCCCAGCCCGGCCAGGGCCATGGCCTCGACCGGCCGGCTGGCCATCTCGCCGCAGACGGCGAGGGCGACGCCGGCCGCCCGGCACTGCTCGACCAGGGCACGGATGAACGAGAGCGCGGGTGGCGAGAGAACGTCGTAGCGGTCGCTCAAGGCGGGCGAGCCGCGGTCGCAGGCAAAGAGGAACTGCAGCAGGTCGTTGGATCCCACGGAGAGGAAGTCGACCTCCGCGAGCAGGGTCGGGAGCTGCCAATAGAGCGATGGCACCTCCATCATCGCCCCCACCTCGATGCGCTCCGGCAGTGCCTGGCCGCAGGCCGTGGCCCGGTCGCATTCGAGGGTCAGGAGCCGCCGGGCGGCGCGGAACTCGGCGACCTCGGCGACCATCGGGAACATGATCCGCAGGAGGGGGCGGCCGGCTGCGGCCTTGAGCAGGGCCCGGAGCTGGTGGCGCAGGATGGCCGGCCGGTCGAGGGTCAGGCGCAGCGCCCGCCAGCCCATGGCCGGGTTCTCCTCGGGCGGCATCCGCCAGTACGGGAGCTGCTTGTCGCTGCCGACGTCGAGGGTGCGAAAGCAGACCGGGCGGTCGCCGGCGCGCTCCAGCACGGCGGCGTAGTAGGTCGCCTGCACACCGGGGTCGCGGAAGTCCGGCCGGGACATGAAGGCGAGCTCGGTGCGGTAGAGCCCGACACCGGCGGCGCCGGTCACCTCCAGCTCGCCGAGGTCGATGAGGAAGCCGGCGTTGATCGACAGCTCGAGGCCGATGCCGTCGCGCGTGACGGCCGGCTGGTCCTTGAGGCTGTCGAAGATTCGGCGGCGTTCCTGGCGGCGGCGCATCGCCGACTGGAAGGCGTCGAGCGTCTCGTCGTTCGGCCGGATCAGCACCTGGCCGTGCTCGGCGTCGAGGGCCAACAGGTCGCCGCCCTCGATCTCGGCCATGGCACGGCCGACCCGGCCGAGCATCGGCAGGTCGAAGGCGCGCGCGACGATGGTCACGTGCGCGGTGGGCGAGCCCTCTTCGAGCACGATGCCACGGATTCGGGTGTGGTCGTAGTCGACCAGGTCGGCGGCGGAGAGGTTCCGGGCGACGATGATCGAGCCTTCCGGCATGGCCTTGGCCTCGGCATGGCTGTCGCGCCCGGCGAGCACGCGGAGCAGACGTTCGGCCAGATCCTCGAGGTCGAGCAGCCGCTCGCGCAGGTAGGGGTCGTTGGCGTGGCCGATCCGCACCCGGGTCTCCTCCTGAACCCGGCGGACCGCGGCCTCGGCCGAGAGCCCGGTATCGATGGCCTCGCGCATGCGTCGCCGCCAGCCGCCGTCATGCGCGAACATCCGGTAGGTCTCGAGCACGTCGAGGTGCTCGCCGGCGCCGAGGTCCGAGCGCTCGAGCATCGCATCGAGCGACTGGCGCAGGGTCTCGATGGCGACCTCGAGGCGCTCGGCCTCGCGCGCCGGATCGTCGGCGAGCAGTCGCGTGATCTCGACCCTGGCGGCGTGCAGCCAGGCGCGGCCGACGGCCACGCCTTCGACGAGGCGCTGGCCCTCGAGCCGGCGCTGCTCGCGCTGCAGGCCCGAGAAATCGGTATAGCGCTCGCGGTCGACCAGGTCGCCGGCGGCCAGCATCTCCGCCAGCACCGAGGCGATGATCTGCAGCGCCTCGACCTCGTCCTCGGCGTAGCGTTTCTTGGCGGTGTTCTGGACGACCAGCACGCCGAGGACGCGGCCGCCGCGCAGCACGGGCACGCCGAGGAAGGAATTGTAGAGCTCCTCGCGGGTCTCGGGGAAATAGGCGAAGTTGGGGTGCGCCTGCGCGTCGTCGGTGTTGATGATGTCGCCCGAGGCGGCGATGGTGCCGACGAGGCCCTGGCCCACGGCCATCCGGATGCGGTGGACGGATTCGCGGGCGAGGCCCTCCGTCGCGAACAGCTCGAGTAAGTCGCCGGCGCGGAGCGCATAGATCGAGCAGACCTCGGCCACGAGGTTGGCGGCGATCAGCTGGACGATGCGGTCGAGCCGCGCCTGCCGGTCGACCGGCAACGCCACGACCTCGACCATGCGCTTGAGCAGCTGGCGTGCCCCGGAGAGCTCGACGCTACGCCGCTCGCCGACCGCCTCCTCGCCGCGCCGTGCGGCCGGCATCGTCAGTCACCGTCCGTCCGTGCTGCGGCGCCGGCCGCGGCGTCGGCCGGCTCGCGGCGGGAAGCTGCCGGTCGGGCGGTGGCGGGCCGGGCGAGGGCGGCCTCGGCGTCGGCGACCAGCTCG
>CAYWSB010000258.1:0-5117 GCA_964460465.1 uncultured Geminicoccaceae bacterium
CAGCCCTCGACCGAGAGCTTATCGACGTTAAGCGCAAGCTTGAGGATAATCTAGTTAGCGGGGCGGTTGAACTGACACAGGTAAGAAGCCAAATCGTTACCCAGCGGAACATCCTAAATGAGCAGGTTAACCGCGCCTACCATGAGATGGTTCAGGCAGAAGCCGACATGAAAGCCGCGAAGGCCTGACTAACTTGGGGGCGGCCGATTGGAAAGTACGCGATGGCGCAGGATTGGCCCACCTCACGCCGCCGACCGGAACCGCTCGAACCGAACCGCCAAGCGATCGCGGTCGGGCCGATCGCGCTCGCGAGGCGGCAGGTGCAGGGCGGCGCTGTGCAGCCGTTTGAGGGCTTCCAGCATCGGGCCGTCGGTCTGCCCGAGCAGCCGCCCCGAGACGTGGATGCGGTAATCGGGATCGATGCCGATCAGATGCGCATCGAAGGCGGCGTGGTGGATCTTGGACAAGGGCACGCCGTTCTGGACGACCGGCTGACCCAGCAGTTCATTCTTGTCCGCGATGATGTGCGCGGCGTCGAGGAGGAGCGGCTCCCGCAGTCCGGAGAGAGCACATCGCCCGTCGTAGGCGGTGATCACCGCCTCACGGAAGGAGGCCTGGTGCAGCCGTTGCTTGACGGCACGCAGAGCGTAGCGCCGCTCGGCGGCGGTTTCGGGAGCAGCCAGTGTCGCTTCGTCCGCAACACCGAAGGCCATGCGGGATTTGAGGCCAAGCGGATCCCAGTCGACGATAAACGTCGGCAGGATCGCCTGGTAGCGCCCGGGCGCGATGCCGAGAAAGTAGATGACCGGGATCTGGTGCTCCATCGCTTCGCGGAGCCAGCGGTTGTCCGCCGCATCGGGATTCCCGCCCATGAAGGCGTAGTCGACCGTGTCGTCGCCCTCGAAAATCTGGCGGTGCACCTGGCGCTGATCGTCGTACCAGACGCGCCCGCCCGGCCTCGGAAAGACGGTTTTCACGGACAGCAGAAAGCGCATCTGGCGCGGCTTGAAGATGCCGCGCTGCGGATTGATCAGCGGGATGCGCTCGCCGCGAAAAACGAACCCAGGCTGGAGATCGGCGGCAGTGAGCTGGTCGCGCGTCTCCGCCAGGCGCCGCACCTGCTCGAAGGCCGCTTGCCTGAGCGCTACGTCTTCGGAGCTCTGGACCATCAGGGCCTGCCAAAGCCGCGCCGACCGCAGCTTACACCCGATTGTGGCATACCGAGTATGTCGCCGCCTACATCGAGCTCCTGAGCCGGGCAAGCTTGAGGCCGCGAGTGTCAAGCAGGCGCTCGCGCTGCAGGACGCGCGAGAACCCGACCGCTTGTTAGAGACGCCGGCGTTCCACACGGCCTTGATGAGAGCTGCCTCCGCGGCATACAAAGTATGCTAAAGTATGTTGATGGCCGGGGACCTAATGCCGGAACGCATAACCATTACGATGCCCGCCGAACTGGCCGAGATCCTGCGCCAAGCCGTGGCAGGCGGCGAGTATGCCTCGACCAGCGAGGTCGTCCGCGAAGCGCTGCGCGACTGGTCGCGCAACCGTGATGCCGAGCGGCGCGACCTCGAAGCCCTGCGGAAAGCGATCCGGGCCGGGCTGGACAGCGGTCCGGACATCCCGGCAGATCAGGTCTTTGCCGAACTCAGGGCACGCTACGCCGCCAGAACCTGAGGGCAAGACGGGTCTAGCTAAGCCGCCAAGCGGCTCGGCGTCGTGCCATAATCAAGCCCGCAGCACCGTCATGGAGAAGGGCGGATGATGATCGCCTATCTGGAGAAGGTCGAGCCGAAGCAGCACATGCTCCGCTTCTACGCCCTGCGCGTCGCGCCGACCCTGTTCGGCGAGTGGACACTGATCCGCGAGTGGGGTCGGATCGGCTCGCCCGGAACGGTGCGGCTCGAGTGGTTCGACAGCGAAAGCCAAGCCGAAGCCGCCGGCCGCAAGCTCGGCCGCGAAAAGGAACGGAGAGGGTACCGGGCGATCGCTTGACAGCGTTGTCGGCCACCATCGCGTTCCCCGGCCAGCATGGTTCGGCCAGCTGGAGGGCTTCGGCGAAAAACGCGACCCAATCCTCAGCCCCGGCGTTCCTCCTGAGCCAAGGACGAGAAGTTCCGGATCGTCACCGAGCGGTCGGGGAAGACGGCGCGGATCTCGAGTTCGCCGCCCATGGCCTGGATGAAGCGGCGCAAGGTGCTGACGAAGACGTCGGTCCGGTTCTCGATCTTGGAGATCTCCGCCTGTTGAACGCCGAGGGCGTCGGCGAGGGTGGACTGGGTGAGCGCGAGCGCCTGGCGCAGCTCGGCCAGCTCCATGTCCTCGCGCAGGGCGGCCTTCTTCGTCTCGATGCGCTCGCGGCGCTCGGACGAAAAGCCCTGCGTCAGCTCCGAGAACTTCCTGGCCATGGCTCACGTCTCCAGCGTCCTAGTCAGCATGGCATTCCTTCGACGGAATATCAAGGGTTCCGGCGGCTATTGGTCTTGAGGACGGGAATGGGGATCCATGCCTGGCAGGTCCTCGACCGGATGTCACGGGCTGGCAAAAGCCGTCGCTCTCTGCGTCGCACGTCGAGGTCGCGGTGATGCTCCTCCTCGGTCCAGCCGTCCCCTCGCCGCCTCTCCTTGGGCGATTCGCTGGCACCGGCCCGCCGGCCGTCGAGTGCCGGGGGGCACCCCTCCACTCGCGTTGCGGCCCTGCGGGCGACCGCCGGCTTCCTGGCCGGTGCCGGCCGCGCTCCCCGTCGAGGCGGGATGGTCCCGCCTCGACGGGGAGACCCTTCCCAATGGCAACCATCGGCTTCGTGCAGCAGCAGGACGACGGCAGCTTCGCCGGTACGCTCACCACCCTGGCCCTGAAAGCGAAGATCCGGATCGTCCCCGTCGGCCGCAAGACCAGTGACAATGGCCCCGACTACCGGGTGATCACCAGCGACGGCGTCGACATTGGTGCCGCCTGGATCCGCACCGGCCGCGAGTCGCAGCGGGACTACGTCAGCCTGAAGATTGACGACCCCACCCTGCCGCAGGCCATCTACGCCAACCTCGGCCGTGCCGCCGGCCAGGACGACGACAGCGTCTACGCGCTGATCTGGAACCGCTGAGCCGGGACCGCGCCGGCCCTCCGCGGGCCGGCGCTCTCCTCATCATCTTCGCCTTCCTCCCAGTTCGCCCTCTGTTCCTCCCGGGCGCCGTTCTTCGCGTCTAGGTCGCCCCGTCACCCCGATCAGCAAGGGGCAGCGGGCGACTGATCGTCAGGGCGTCGGATCGTTCAGCCTCGACGACAACGACATCGCCGACACCGTCAGCCGCCCGGTCAAGCCTGTAACGGCGCTCCCGCAAACCTGGTTCTCCAAGCCGACCCGAAGGGGCTCCGCCCCTCGCGCCCGCCAGGGTCCGCGGCCTGAAGGCCGCCGGCGCCGGGGGTATCCCCATGCTTCGTCCCCCGGAAACAGGTTTGGGGGCCTGCAGCACGGCCGCTACGCGGCCGCCCTACGGGTGGGCGATCCCCCTCCCCCGGCGCCGCCCTGGCAGGCGCTACCCCCGGTCTCGCCGACGGGCAGGGGTGCAGCAGCTGCTGCACCCTCGACGAAAAAGGAGCGAGACCCATGGACCACACACCCGCCCTACCGCCCGCCCTCGGCCCCGGCTTGCGGCGCGCCCGTGCCCTGTCGAAGCGCCGGCAGCGGCAGATCTGGATCATCTGGACCGGCCGGCGGATCGCGCTCCGCACCGCCTGGCGGCCGGCGGACGGCACCCTGCTCGCCCGCGCCATCGGGGACGAGATCCACATGGTGGAGGCACGGTCATGAGTGCCCGGAACACCGAGCGCGGCGACGCCTACAGCCGGGTGACCGCCAAAATCATCGCCGACCTGGAAAAGGGCGTGCGCACCTGGCTCCGCCCCTGGACCACCGAACATGCCGCCGGGTGCATTAGCCGGCCGCTTCGCGCCAGCGGCGAGGCCTACAGGGGGATCAACGTCGTCATGCTGTGGGCGGCCGCGGTCGAGGCCGGCTATGCCTGCCCGACCTGGATGACCTACCGCCAGGCGCAAGGCGTCGGCGCGCAGGTGCGCAAGGGCGAGCGCGGCTCGCTCGTCGTCTACGCCGACCGGATCCGACGAGAAGACGTCAACGAGGCGACAGGCGAAACCGCCGAGCGGGAGATCCCGTTCATGCGCGCCTACACCGTCTTCAACTGCGAGCAGATCGACGACCTGCCGGCCCGTTTCAGGGCGCCGGCAGCGGCGCCGGCGCTGTCGGCGGCCGAGCGGATCGCCCGGGCGGAGGCGTTCTTTGCCGCACTCGGCGCCGACATCCGCCACGGCGGGGCACACGCCTGGTACGCCACCCACTCCGACCGGGTGCAGCTCCCGCCCTTCGAGACCTTCCGCGACGCCGGCAGCTACTACGCCACCCTCGCCCACGAAATCACCCACTGGACCCGCCACCCGTCGCGGCTCGACCGCGACCTCGGCCGCCGGCGCATGGGCGACGAGGGCTACGCCCGCGAGGAGCTCGTCGCCGAGCTCGGCGCGGCCTTCCTCGCCGCCGACCTCGGCCTCGACCTGGAGCCGCGGGAGGACCACGCCGGCTACATCGCCTCCTGGCTTAAGGTCCTGAAGCAGGACAAGCGCGCCATCTTCCAGGCAGCGGCGCACGCACAGCGGGCGGCGGACTACCTGCACGACCGGCAGCCGCGCGCCGTCGAAGAGGAAACCGCGGAGCGGGCCGCTTAGGCGGCCTCCTCCCCACAGCGCCTTTGCGGCGCTGCCCAGGTGTAGCGAAGCGCGACTGCCCGCCGCGACAGCGCTGCGCCTTCATGAAGGAGCCGGGGCGAGGAGGAGGTCGACCGGGTAGCGGGTTTGGCCAGGCGCCTCAGAAGCCGCCCGAGGCGGTGTTCAGCGGCTGTGCCGGGCTGACGATCGGCCGGCATTCTCCTTCCGCCACTCCCAGGGCGCCTCGAAGCTGCCGGCCCAGAGGCCGCGCTTCGCGAGGCGGGCGGCGTCCTCCTGCGGCACGTAGCGGGTACTGTACCTTCGAAACGCCAGGGCCAGGCCCTGCGACACCATCCAGGCGTCGAGGTCCTCGGAGCCGAGGTAGCAGGTGGCCACCAGCC
>CAYWSB010000259.1:0-4843 GCA_964460465.1 uncultured Geminicoccaceae bacterium
GCGCCCGTTTGACGGGAAATCCCCGAGAAACCAGGCATTTTGGGATGGAATCGCGACCGAGCCGGTGCGAACACCCTCAGATTCAAGGAACTCGCTCCGATAAACCCGATCGAGCACCTCAGATCAGGCTGTTATCGGAGGTTTCCGCGTGCCTCCGTCGTCACGCTCGAGCGCGCCAGCGAGCCTTGACCGGCGCGACCCGGTGGCGCCGCGCCCGGCCGCGGCGTGGCGCGGCGATCGCCGGGCGGCCCCATCGCCTGGCGCCGGCGGCATCCGCCCCCGGGGCTCGACGACCGTCGCATCTCTCTGATAGCCTCCAACGGTCTCGGGTGACGGTTCTGCCGCACCTCTTCTCTTGTCGCAGCGGGCAAAGCAGCATGGTCAAGGTCCAGGATCCGCTCGCCGATGCGCCGGAGCTCTGCCGGCTCGGCGTGGCCGAGCTCACCCGGCGCTACGCCGACCACCGCCTCTCGCCGGTCGAGGTGGCCGAGGCGACCCTGGCGCGGGCGGAAGCGGTGCAGGCGGCGCACAATGCGTTCACCGCGATCGATCACGCGGGCGCCCTCGCCCAGGCCCGGGCCGCCGAGGCGCGCTGGCGGTCTGGCACACCCGCCTCGCCGATCGACGGCGTGCCGACCACGCTCAAGGACATCGTCTGGGTGGCGGGGCAGACGATCCGCTACGGCAGCCGCAGCCGGCCGGTGACACCGCCGCACGATGCCCCGGCGGTGGCCCGGCTGCGCGCCGCGGGCGTCGTTCTGCTCGGCCTCACCACCACGCCCGAGTTCGGCTGGAAGGCGGTGACCGACAGCCCCTGGTCCGGCGTCACGACCAATCCGTGGAACGGCGCGCTGACCCCGGGCGGGTCGAGCGGGGGCGCCGCTGCGGCGGCCGCCGCCGGCGCGGGTGTCCTGCACCTCGGCACCGATGGCGGCGGCTCGATCCGCATCCCCGCCTCGTTCACCGGGATCTTCGGCATCAAGCCCAGCTTCGGCCGGGTGCCGGCCTTCCCGCCCTCGCCGTTCGGCACGGTGGCGCATCTCGGGCCCATGGCACGAACCGTCGCCGATGCGGCGGCCATGCTGGCGGTGATGGCCGGCCGCGATCCGCTGGACTGGACGCAGCCGCCCTGCGCGCTGCCAGAGCTGGCGACGGGATCGTTCGGGCTCGCCGGCGCCAGGATCGGCTACTGGCGCCGGCCGCCGCGCGGGTCGGTCGATCCGGAGGTCGCCGCCGTCGTCGATGCGGCGGTCGGGCGGCTCGAGGCGGCCGGCGCGGTGGTGGAGCCGGTCGAGCTGCCGCTCGCCGACCGCCTCTTCGACATTTTCGCCGCCCACTGGCTGGCGGGTGCCGCCGCCCGTGTGGCCCTGCTCACGGCCGAGGAGCGGGCCGGCCTCGATCCCGGCCTCGCCGCCGCCGCCGCCGAGGGCGCGGCGCTCGGTGTCGTCGAGCATCTGCGCGCGACCCAGGCGCGGGTCGATTTCGGCCGGGCGATGGACGGGCTGCTCGAGCGGTTCACCCTCGTGGTCTCGCCGGCCACGGCGATCCCCGCCTTCGCCGCCGGGCACGAGGTTCCCCCGGGCTCCGATCTCGGCCGCTGGACCGAATGGGCCGGCTTCAGCTACCCGATCAATCTGAGCCAGCAGCCGGCGGCATCATTGCCGTGCGGCTGCACCGCGGACGGACGGCCGATCGGCCTGCAGCTGGTCGGTCCGCGCGGTGCCGACGGTCGGGTCCTGGCCGCGGCCGCTGCGGTCGCCGAGGCGCTCCGCTGAGCCCTGGTTGCGCCCCTGGCGGCGGCGGCCCGACCGGCACCGGCGGCGGCTTCAGCGGAACTGCTGCAGTCGGGTGACGCGGAGCCCGCCCAGGCCGTGGCGATCGATCGCCCGCTCCCAAGAGGCGAACTCCTCGGCCGTCAGACCGTAGCGCTGGCAGGCCTCGTCGAAGGTCATGAGGCCGGCGCGCACCGCCGTCACCACCTCCGCCTTGCGCCGCGCCACCCAGCGCCGCGTGTCCGGCGGCGGCAGGGTTTCCATCGTCAAGAGCGTGCCGTTCGGACCGACCACCGATTTCGGCCGCTGCAGCAGCTGTTCCGCCATCGACATTTCCATTGCTCCACCCATTGGCTTCGGGTCTTCTTCTCGACCAAGAGAATCGGCCATTGCGCTTTAAATTCGATCTAATGATCGTGGTAAATCTTCGTTTGCCATCATTGCCGTGGCCGACTATCGATCAGCGGCTGATCTGGATCAGTTCTTCGAGCATATTGTTCGTCGTCGTGATCACCCGCGAGTTGGCCGAGTAGGCGCGCTGGGTCACGATCATCTTGGTGAACTCGTCGGCGAGATCGACATTGGCGGCCTCGAGGGCAGAGGGCGCGAGCAGCCCGGCGCCACCGCGCCCGGCGACCCGCAGGTTGAACTCGCCCGAGCGCTCGGTCTGGGCGAAGACGTTGCCGGAGCGCGGGTCGAGCCCGGCCGGGTTGGCGAAGGTGGCGAGCGGCAGCTGGTAGAGCCGGCGTTCCTCGCCGTTGGTGAACGAGGCGATGACGAAGCCGCTCTCGTCGATGCGGACGCCGTTCAGCTCGCCGACCTCGGCCCCGTTCTGCAGCACGAACGCAACATTGGTCGGGCTCGCGAACTGGGTCAGGCCGTTGGTCTCGCCCACCGTGCCGAAATCGAAGGTGATGGTGCTGTCCTCGGCACCGGTGGCCGCCGCCCAGTCGATGGCGACGCCGACGCCGTCGAGCGTGTTGCCGGCGAGGCTGCCATCGCCGTTGAAGGTCACCGTGCCGCTGCCCAGCGCCACCGCCCCCGCCGTCACCATCGCCGGATTGACCGCGTAGATCTCGACCTGCCACTCGTTCGGCGCCGTCTTCAGAAAGCCCATGGTCAGCGACTGCGGCCGGCCGAGACTGTCGTAGACCTGGATGCTGCGCGAGAAGTGCGGCTCGACGACGCCGGTGGCCATGTCGTCGACGGCATAGGCGCCGACGTGCTCGGCCCGGTCGGCGTTCAGATTGGCGCCGATGCGCACCTCGTTGGTGGCGGTGGCGAGCCCGTTGACGATGCCGACATTGACCGTCGTGACGTTGTTGACGTCGACGACCGTCTCGTTGGCATCCAGCAGCCAGCCCTGCAGATACTGGCCGGCGGGGGTGCGCAGGTTGCCGAGGAAATCGGGGGCGAACGAGCCGGCCCGGGTGTAGAGCTGCTCGCCCGCGCCGTCGGCCGTGGTGTTGACGACGAAGAATCCGGCGCCGGAGATCGCCGCGTCGGTCGGCGAGTTGCTGTTCTGGATCAGCCCCTGGTTGCCGATGGTCAGCTTGCCCATCGAGCGCACGCCGCCCGGCGAGTACGAGTTGATCGAATCCTGCCGGGTCACCATGCTCGAGAACTGAGCCTGGGCACCCTTGTAGGCGGTGGTGTTCACATTGGCGACGTTGTCCGAGATCATGCTCATCGCCCGGGACTGCGCACCGAGGCCCGAGACTCCTGAATAGAGCGACCCGAAGAGGCTCATTGTTGGTCTCCAGAGGGGTTGTTGCCCGGCGGCTCAAGCGCCGGGGAGGATGGCGCGGACGGCTTCGAGCGGGTGGCTGCGGCCGCCGACCGAGAGGACGAGGCCTTCCTTGGTCTGCAGCAGGGCGTCCACCTTGCCGCTGCTGGCGAGCGAGACCGGCAGCGGCCGGCCCGCCGCGTCGACCGCCTCGACCCGCACGCCGTAGCTGCCGGCCGGCCGCCCCGTGCGATCGTCGCCCAGACCGTTCCACGCCAGGCGCTGCTGGCCTTCGGCGATGGGCCCCGCCAGCTCGCGCACGGTGCGGCCTGCGTCGTCGACGATGGTGACGCGAACGGTCGCCGCGGGGGCGGCGAGCGCGTAGACGATCTCGGCCTCGCCACCCAGCGGCAGGTGGATGCGGCTGTGGTCCAGCTCGACCGTGGCGCCGACATATTGGAGGGCCGCCGTGTGCTGGGTGGCCTGCATCAGGCCGACCAGGCTCTTGAGCTGGCTGTTGGTCTGGATCGCCTGCTCGACCGCCGAGAACTGCACGAGCTGGCTGGTGAACTGCTCAGCATCCATCGGACTCAGCGGGTCCTGGGTCTGGAGCTGCGTCGTCAGGAGCTTCAGAAAGCCGTCGAAATCGGCGGCGAGCTTGGCGCCGTCGCGACTACCGGCGGCGGCGGTCGTGGTCGCCTGCAGGGCGCTGATGGACATGGGTCTGGTCTCGCCTCGGGGTCAGATCGAAAGGTTCAGGCGGCGGCCGCCGCCGGGCGACGCCGCGATTGTCGCGGCACCGGCGTCGCCGTCGACCCCGGTCTCGCGCGGCGCGCTCGACGGTGCCGGCCGGGACAGCGGCCGCTCGCGGCCGTGCTGACGCTCCTCGCCCATCAGCCCGAGCTCGAGGCCGGCATTAGCGAGGCCCTGCCCCTGCTGGCCCAGCAGCCGCTCGAGCTGACGCGCATCCTGGCGCAGGAGCTCGAGCGTCTCCGGCCGCTCGGCCAGGATGACCACCGCCAGCCGGCGATCGGCGTCGAGCTCGAGCGCGATCTCGATCGAGCCCAGCTCCTGGGGGCTGAGCTGCACCGTCAGCCGACGGACCTCGCCCTCGACGGCGCGGCCGATCGCCAGTGCCAGCTGCTGCACCGGCCGCGCGGCCGTGGCGGCAGCGGTCTCGACGATCGCCGGGGCCGACCGCTCGACGCCGGCGGCGGCCTCCGCCGCGCGCAGGGGCGGGACGAACGCGCCGTCCTGCTCTCCGGCGAGGTCGGGCTGCCAGGCGATCCGGGCCAGCGCCAGCCGGCCGAAGCCGGGGATCGCCAGGTCCGCCGGCGGGCGTTCC
>CAYWSB010000260.1:0-4823 GCA_964460465.1 uncultured Geminicoccaceae bacterium
AGCAGATCTCGACCGCCGGCATGGAGGCGTCCGGCACCGGCAACATGAAGTTCGCCCTCAACGGGGCGCTCACCGTGGGCACGCTCGACGGTGCCAACGTCGAGATGCGCGAGCATGTCGGCGCGGAGAACTTCTTCATCTTCGGCATGACCGCGGATCAGGTGCTCGAGGCCCGGCTCCGGCGGGATGTGGCGCGCACCGCGATCGCCGCCTCGCCGGTCCTCGGCCGCGTGCTGGAGCTGATCGACCGCGGCCACTTCTCGCCCAGCGATCCGGGCCGCTTCCGCCCGATCGTCGACGATCTCCGGAACTTCGACCACTTCATGGTCACCGTCGATTTCGACGACTACTGGAGGCGGCAGCGGGCGATCGACGGCGTCTATATGGACCAGCCCGGCTGGACGCGGATGGCGGTGCTCAACACCGCGCGCATGGCCTGGTTCTCGTCCGACCGAACGATCGGCGAGTACGCCGACGAGATCTGGCGCGTGCGCAGGTGACCACCGGCCGCCGGCGATGAAGGCCGGCAACCAGCGCGCCGGTGCCCGCCTGCGGATCGTCCTCGAGCCCGACATCGCAATCGGCCCCGGCAAGGCCGACATCCTCGAGGCGATCAAGGAAACCGGCTCGATCGCCGCGGCCGGCCGGCGGATGGGCATGAGCTACAAGCGCGCCTGGCTGCTGGTCGAGACCATGAACCGCTGCTTCAGAGAGCCCCTGGTCGAGACCAGCCGTGGCGGCAGCGCCAAGGGCGGGGCCGTGCTGACCGCCGCCGGCGACGAGGTGCTGGGGCGCTACCGCCGCATGGAGGCCCTGACCGCCGCGGCGATCGCGACCGAGCTCGACGCCTTGCGCGCCCTGCTGGCCGATATGTCCGAAGAGAAATAGCGCTTGCCGAGCGGCGCGCGGTTTCGATAGGGGTGGCGCAACATAACGCTTGGAGGAGAGCGCCATGCCGTCGCGTCGCCACCTGCTCCGGCTCGCCGCGGCCTTCGCCCTGGCCACCCCGCTGTCGCCCGGCCACGCCGCCGAGGCGCCGGTGGTCGCCGCGGCATCGGACCTGCAGTTCGCGATCGAGGAGATCGCCCGGGCCTTCACCGCCGCGACCGGCGACACGGTGCGGCTGTCCTTCGGCTCGTCCGGCAACTTCGCCCGGCAGATCCGCCAGGGGGCCCCGTTCGCCATGTATCTTTCGGCCGACGAGGCGTTCGTCCTCGACCTTCACCGCGACGGCTTCACCCGGGACGAGGGCGAGCTCTATGCCATTGGTCGGATCGTGGTGATCACGCCGCACGGCTCGCCGCTCCAGGCGGACGCGGAGCTCGCCGACCTCGAGGCCGCGCTCGCCGACGGCCGGATCACCCGCTTCGCCATCGCCAATCCCGAGCATGCTCCCTATGGCCGCGCCGCCATGCAGGCGCTGCAGCACAAGGGTCTCTGGGAAGCGATCGAGCCGAGGCTGGTGCTGGGCGAGAACGTCAGCCAGGCGGCGCAGTTCGCCACCTCGGGCGACGCCGAAGGCGGCATCATCGCCTATTCCCTGGCCCTCGCCCCTCAGGTCGCGGCGCTGGGCTCGCACCAGCTCATCCCGGACGACTGGCACGAGCCGCTCCGCCAGCGCATGGTGCTGCTGAAGGGCGCCGGGCCCGTGGCCGAGCGCTTCTATGCCTACGTGCAGGAGCCGGCCGCCCGAGCCATCCTCCGCCGGTACGGCTTCGTCCTGCCCGGCGAGGAAAGCTGACCCGCCGGCATCTCAGCGGATGCAACAGCGATGGACTGGACGGCCCTCTGGCTCTCGCTCCGGCTCGCCTTCTGGACCGTCGTCATTCTCCTGCCGCTCGGCATCTGGCTCGGCCGCCTCCTCGCCTATCGCGACTTCCGCGGCAAGGGGGTGGTCGAGGCGCTCGTCGCCCTGCCGCTGGTCCTGCCGCCCACCGTCTTCGGCTACTACCTGCTCGTCGCCTTCGGTGCGGCCTCGCCGATCGGCCAGCTCTGGCAGGCGGCCTTCGGCCACCAGCTCGTCTTCACCTTCGAGGGTCTCCTGGTCGCCTCGATCATCTTCAACCTGCCGTTCGCCATCCAGCCGATGCAGCGCGGCTTCGAGGCGATCCCGCCCGAGATCCGCGAGGCGGCGGCCTGCTGCGGCATGCCGCCCTGGCGCACACTCCTGCGGATAGAGCTGCCGCTCGCCTGGCCCGGCATCATGACCGCCATGGTCCTCAGCTTCGCCCACACGCTCGGCGAGTTCGGCATCGTCCTGATGGTCGGCGGCTCGATCCCGGGCGAGACCAAGACCATCGCCATTGCCATCTACGACCGGGTCCAGGCCTTCGACGGCCTCGCCGCAGCCCAAATGTCGGCCCTGCTGCTCGCCATCTCGCTTGCCACCATCGCGCTGACCTTCGCCTTCTCCAGGCGTGTCGGGAGGCGGCTCGGATGAGGGGTCTCAGCGTCGCGCTCAGGCAGGCGAGCCCGATCCCGCTGGACGCCACGCTCGCCTGCGCCCCCGGCCAGCTCACCGCCCTGATCGGCCCCTCGGGTGCGGGCAAGTCGACCATCCTGCGCAGCATCGCCGGCCTCTACACGCCGGCCTCCGGCCACATTCGGGTGAACGGCACGGATTGGCTCGACCGCGCGGCCGGCCTCGCCGTCCCGACCCACGCGCGGCGGGTCGGCCTCGTCTTCCAGTCCTACGCCCTCTTCCCGCACTTGACGGCGCTGCGCAACGTCATGGCCGGTCTCGACCACCTGCCCAAGGCCGAGCGACGCGGCCGCGCGCTCGACCTGCTCGCGCTGGTCCATCTCGACGGGCTCGAGGGGCGTCGCCCGGCCGAGCTCTCCGGCGGCCAGCAGCAGCGCGTCGCCGTGGCCCGGGCGCTCGCCCGCGACCCCGAGGTGCTCCTCCTCGACGAGCCGTTCTCCGCCGTCGACCGGGCGACCCGCGACAAGCTGCACCAGGAGCTGGCTCTTCTCCGCCGCCGTCTCGCCATGCCGATCGTGCTGGTCACCCACGACATGAGCGAGGCCTCGCTGCTGGCCGATCAGCTGGTGCTCCTGCATCGCGGCCGCTCGCTCCAGGCCGGGCCACCCGACGAGGTGACGGCCAGACCCAGGGACCCGCTGGTGGCGAGGCTGGTCGGCCATGCCAACATCTTCGAGGGCGTCGTCGTCGGCCACGACCGGGAGCATGCCCGGACCTGGATCGACTGGGGTGGCCAGCGCCTGGAGGCCGGGCATGCACCCGGCTTCGCCCCCGGCAGCCGGGTCGCCTGGCTGGTCCAGCCCACGGCCATTCTGCTGCACCGCCGCGGCCGCTCGTCGATGGGCGAGCGCGAGAACCCGGTGGCCGGCGTGGTCGACGACCTCGTTGCCATGGGCGAGATGACGCGCCTGCGCATGCGGCCCGACACTCCCGCCGATCGCACGATCAACGTCACGCTGCCGACCCATGCCGCCCGGCGCAACGGCCTCGCGGAAGGGGTCAGGATCACCGTCTCGCTGCTCGCCGATGGCATCCACCTGATGCCGCCGGAGCCGGAGGGCGCAGGCACCACCGAGGCCGCCGACGATATCGCCGCAGCCTGAACCCGGTGGACCGCACGCCGCACCACATCCCCGGCCCCCCGGCATGTCTGGCTCGCGTGTTGGCAGCTTGGTCGTGGGGTGGGGGCGAGAGCCGGTGCGCCGCATTGGGCTGACGGCATGGTCCGGCTGCCTGGCGGCGCGGCCTTGGCATGTCTGGCTCGCGTGTTGGCGGCGCCTGCATGCGGGGCCGGGCGCCGACGAGCCGGTCGCTCGGCGGCATGCTCCGGCCGCCGGGGTGGTACGGTCGCGCATGTATGCCTTGCGTGTTGGCGCCCTGGTCGAGCGGCGGCGCGGTCCGGCCGCCGGGTAGATCGGCCCGTCGCATGCCTGGATTGCGTGTTGAAGCCGGCCGCCCGCTGCGTCGGACCCGTCGCCGTGCGCCCGGCATGGCGATCGGCCCGTGCCGGCCTGCCGCGGCGTGGTCCGCTGCGCGCCAGCCGGGTGCCGCGGCTCCGGTCGAGCGTCGGCGAGCTCGGCCGCTCTGGCCACGCCGTGACGGACGCGGCGGGCGCTCCTGGCGCGAGCGACAGGACAGCCGCATAGTCCAGGTCTCGCTCACCGCCGCCCGGTGCGACCCATGTCCGATCTCCTGCTCTGGCTCGCCGTGCTCTTCTGCCTCAGCCAGTCGGCGATGCTCTCCGGCCTCAATCTCGCGGTCTTCGGCATCGGCCGGTTGCATCTCGAAGCGATGGCCGAGACCGACGACCCCGAGGCCACCACGGCCGTCGCCTTTCGCGAGGACGCCAATCTCACGCTGGTGACCACGCGTTGGGGCAATGTCGGCGTCAACGTGCTCTTGACCCTGCTGGTCGATCGGTTTTCGCCGGTTCCGCTGCCTTCGCCTTCTCGACCGAGCGGTCGGCCGGGAGGCGATCCCCTGGTTTCGTGAGACCGAGCTCGAGGATGTCATCCGCAGCCATCCCGCTGCCGGTGCGCGACGGCCGCATCGTCCTTCCCGAGGTCGCCAGGGTCCCCGAGACCCGTTCCCGCAGTCCCTCGTCAGGAGTGGGCAGAGCCGGGTCGTCGTCACCGATCGGGCCACCGGCCGGCCGCAACGCGGGCTCGACGTCGCCGACTGCCTCGGCCGCCTGCGCCGCGGCATCGCCGCGGCAAGGCCACCGCCGGCGCGCCGACGACCGGGCGGCACCGCGCTCTCGCGCCGTCCGTCCGGGCCGCCGCTGCCCGCTAGAGCATTTTCACGCTGACCGGAATCTTTTCCCGATTCTCATCTGCAACAG
>CAYWSB010000261.1:0-4806 GCA_964460465.1 uncultured Geminicoccaceae bacterium
GCGGCTCTACTCGCTCCGGCTGGTCGAGTGGCACTTCTGGATCGCGACGCTCGGCATCGTCCTCTACATCACGGCGATGTGGGTCTCGGGCATCATGCAGGGCCTGATGTGGCGGTCCTACGACGCGATGGGCTTCCTGCAGTACTCGTTCATCGAGACGGTGGCGGCGATGCACCCCTACTACGTCATCCGGGCGTTCGGCGGGGTGCTGTTCCTCGCCGGTGCCTTGATCATGGTCTACAACCTGGTCCGCACGACCCGCGGCGAGCTGCGCGAGGAGGAAGCGCCGGGCTATGCCGGCGCGCCGCGTGGTCGCCCCCGCGTCCAGCCGGCCGAATAGGGGAGGTCCGCCATGAGCCTGATGAAGCATCACGGCAAGATCGAGACCCGCGGCATGCTGCTCGCGGTGCTGATCCTGATCACCGTCTCGATCGGCGGCCTCGTCGAGATCGTCCCCTTGTTCAAGATCGAGACGACGATCGAGGACGTGGAGGGGGTGCGGCCCTACTCGCCGCTCGAGCTGGTCGGCCGCAACATCTACATCCGCGAGGGTTGCTACGCCTGCCACAGCCAGCAGATCCGGCCGTTCCGCGACGAGATCGAGCGCTACGGCCACTACAGCCTGGCGGCGGAGAGCAAGTACGATCATCCCTTCCAGTGGGGCAGCAAGCGGACCGGGCCCGACCTCGCCCGGGTCGGCGGCAAGTACTCCAACGACTGGCACGTGGCGCACATGGTCGATCCGCGCGCCGTCGTGCCGGAGAGCATCATGCCGGGCTATCCCTGGATGCTGGACCGCGATCTCCGCCAGGAGGACATCGCCGACCATCTCCGCGCGCTCAGGATCGTCGGCGTGCCCTATGACGACGAGATGATCGCCAACGCCATGGCCGACATGCGCGCCCAGGCCGACCCGAACGCCGACCACGGCGGGCTGCTCGCCCGCTATCCCAAGGCGGCCGTGGGTGCCCTCGACGGCCAGCCCGGGCGGCTGACGGAGATGGACGCGATCGTGGCCTATCTGCAGATCCTCGGCCGGATGGTCGATTTCACCGACATCCGCACCGAGGACCTGTTGCAGTAGGGCCGCCCGGATGGACGACGTCGTTCAGACCGCCAAGTCGTTCTGGGGCTTGTGGCTGATGCTGATCTTCGTCGGCATCGTGGTCTGGGTCATGTGGCCCGGCCGCAAGCGCGAGATGGACGAGCACGCCCGCATTCCCTTCGAGGATCCGCTCGACGAGCCTGAGAGGAAGAGAGATGGCAGAGAAGATTGAGCGCGATCCGGTCACCGGGGTGCAGACCACCGGCCACGAGTGGGACGGCATCAAGGAGCTCGACAACCCGATGCCGCGCTGGTGGCTCTGGGTGTTCTACGCCACCATCGTGTTCGCCGTGATCTGGTGGATCCTCTACCCGTCCTGGCCGAGCCATCGCGGCCACCTGCCGGGCATCCTGGGCTCCAACCAGCGGCTCGACCTCGAGGAGCGGCTGGCCGAGGCCAGGGCGGCCCAGGCGGTGTTCCTCGAGCGGATCGCCGCGGCGCCGCCCGCGGAGATCGCCCAGGCGCCCGATCTTCTGAACTTCGCGATCCACGGCGGCCAGCGGCATTTCAACGACAACTGTGCCGGCTGCCACGGGCTCGGCGGCGGCGGCCAGCTCCACTACCCCTCGCTCGCCGACGACTCCTGGATCTGGGGCGGGACGCTGGACGATATTCTCTACACGATCAACCACGGCATCCGGAACGAGGACGACATGGATGCCCGGTTCTCGATGATGCCGGCCTACGGCGTCGACGGCATCCTGCAGCGCAGCGAGATCACCGAGGTGGCCGAGCACGTGCTGTCCCTGAGCGGCCGCGAGCACGATGCCGAACTCGCCGCCCTCGGGTCAGAGCACTACGAGATCCACTGTGCCGCCTGCCACATGGACGACGGCAGCGGCATGGTCGAGCTGGGGGCCCCGGCCCTCAACGACGCGGTCTGGCTCTACGGCGGCGAGCGCGAGCAGATCGTCGCCCAGATCAGCAACCCGCGGCACGGCGTGATGCCGCCCTGGCAGGGCCGCCTGCCGGACGAGGTGATCAAGATGCTGACCGTCTACGTCCACAATCTGGGCGGCGGGCAGTAGCCGCCCGGCTTGGCGGGTCGCCGGGTGCCGCCGGCGCGGCGACCGGTTCGGGCCGCGCGTGCCGCTGCACCCGTCGGGGGCGCGGCACGGCTGGATTTTTTCTGCAGACTATGCTTTGCTCGACATTTCCTCGACATCGCAAGCTGAGAATGATTTTGGGCATCTTGGAGGCGAATGCGATGAAGTCGATCCTATCGGCCCTCGCGGCCGGGGTCGCCGTCTGCGCGACGACGGCGGTTGCGGAGCCTGTGCGTGCCTCGACCGGGTCAGGTCCGATGGTGCTGGAGGCCGAGGCCATGGACCGGGTGACCGCCGGCATCGCGCTGCTCCTGCCTGCGGTGCAGCAGGCCAGGGCTGTCGGCGCCCTGCCCTTCCCGTCGCGGTTGGGCCTTCCGTCCATTGTCGAGCCGGCGACGTGGCCGGAAACCCCGCCGACGCCCCGTGACGTGGTCTTCCCGCCCCAGCCGGTCGTCATCTGGATGTTCTAGCGGGCCCTCTGGGCTCGCGGCGCGGGCCGGCGCGATGCCGCGGTGCCGACGGCGCTTTCTCGCGTCCTGCGGCCGTCGCCCGCGAGGCGCGGCTCGTGCCTAGCGAGCGGTCATCGTCGCGGTGCGCGGCAGGGTGAAGAGCGCCAGGCAGGCGGCGAGGATCAGCGCGGCGGTGAGGTAGAGGGCCCCCTGCCCCAGTCGGTCGATGGCCAGCGCCATGAGGAAGGGGGCGGCAGCCTGGGCGATGCGCGAGGGGGCGGCGATCAGTCCCTGGCGCCAGCCGTAGCCTTCCGGCCCGAACAGGCTGAGCGGCAGGGTGCCCTTGGCGATGGTGAGGATGCCGTTGCCGGCCCCGTGCAGGATGGTGAAGGCGAAGGCGGCGGGCGCGCCGAGCAGGAGCAGCGCTGCGGCCCCCAGCGGGTGCAGCATGGTGGCGAGCCGGGCCGAGACCAGCGGATGGAAGCGTTGCAGGAGGGTGAAGTCGACCACCCGCGCGGCCACCTGGGCGGGACCCACGAGGGTGGCGGCGGCGAGGGCGACGGCGGGGGTGACGCCGGTCTCGGCGAGCAGCCGCGGCAGGTGGGCGGCGAGTGCGGTGCTGACGAACCAGGCCGCGGCGAAGACGAAGCCGAGCGTCGCCATGATCCGCACCTCGCCCGGCCGGAACGGCGGCCGGGTCCGGGTCGTGCTCTTGCCGGCCTCGGCCGGCGGTGCCGGCAGTGCCGCGACCTCGGGCCTCGGCACCAGGAACCGGTTCAGCGGCAGGCAGAGGAAAAGGTGGATCGCGGCCCAGAGGAGGCAGGCGGCGCGCCAGCCGAATGACGTGTCGAGCCAGGCGGTGAGCGGCCAGGCCACGGTGCTGGCGAAGCCGGCGATCAGCGTGATGCCGGTGATCGGGCTCCTGGCGGCCTGGCCGTACAGTCCGGCGAGCGTGGCGAAGGCGGCCTCGTAGAGGCCCATCGCCATGCCGATGCCGATCAGAAGCCAGGCGGCGAAGAGCAGCACCGGCTCCTGCACCAGGCCCAGCAGGCCGAGGCCCAGCGCGAACAGCAGGTTGGAGGCGACCAGCACGTCGCGGCCGCCCAAGCGGTCGATGCGCCGGCCGATGACCGGGCCGAGCAGGCCGGAGACCAGCAGGGCGAGGGAGAAGGCGGCGTAGACCACCCCGACCCCGAGGTCGAGCGAGCGGGCCATGGGCACTGCCAGGATCGCCGGGAGGTAATAGGTCGACCCGAACGCAAGGGTCTGGGTCGTGCCCAGCGCCAGGACGACCTTCAGCCTCGCCTGCATGCGCCTTCCCGGAGCGGTGGCTTCCCGGCCAAGGCGCGGGCGCCGCTCGACTGGTCGTGGAGCCTGCTTCCCGCCTAGGCGCACCGGCGGCATGCCACAACCCTCGATCCTGCAAAGCCGCCGTGTGAAAAGCGGCGAGCGCGGCTGCGCCGCGCGGCGGAGCGGATGAGGACCGCGACGGTCGCACCGCACCAGGGCATGCCGCCGGGGGTACGGCTGGTTGACCGGCCGGTGATCGGCTAGGGTCGGGCTTCAGGCAGCAAGCCAGGGAGGGTCGGCCGTGCCGCTGCAATCGCTCGATCACGTCAACGTGCGCACCCATCGGCTGGCGGCGATGATCGCCTGGTACGGTGAGGTGCTGGGCATGACGACCGGGCCGCGCCCGGGGTTCAGCTTCGGCGGTGCCTGGCTCTACTGCGCCGGCAGGCCCATCGTGCATCTGGTCGAGGTCGCGGCGGAGCCGGCGGCGATCGCCCCCAAGATCGAGCACTTCGCGATCGGCGGCACGGATCTCGAGGGTTTCCTGGTGACGCTGGAGCAGGCCGGTGTCGCCTACGAGATCGGCCGGCCGCCCGGCTTTCCGATCATCCAGGTCAACCTTCACGACCCGGACGGAAACCACATCCACGTCGACTTCCCCAGCGACGAGGCGGCCGCCCTCGAGCGCCGCGGGCTCTGACCGGCTTCCTTAATTCGGGGGACACAGTACGTCCTTAATTCGGGGGACACAGTACGCAATTAAGGTTCTGCGGCTCATGGTACGACTTCGTGCCGGGGGCCGTGCCGTTGCGCCCGGTTGCCCGCCGCCGCTCGCGCCGGCTGCAGGCTGATCGTTACTAATATCCCAACATCATACCTGACTTTTGACGCCGCATACCGGACAGCTGGCAGCGAG
>CAYWSB010000262.1:0-4771 GCA_964460465.1 uncultured Geminicoccaceae bacterium
ACCCCAGGAGCGTCTACCAGATCCCGGTGGCCCCGCTGGAGCCGACGATCCTGCTGCTGCCGGTGGGCGAGAGCCTGACCTCCGGCATCGTCGGGTCTTCGGACGACCTGAGCGTTCAGGCCGGTGCCACCGGGCAGCGGGCAACCGTGGCGCTCATGCCCAACTGCGCAGTCCCGGGATCGAAGCGCTTCGGCGTGGATGCGGCGAAGCCGCTGGCGCCCTGCATGGACCGCACCCTCCAGGCCGCCGTCATCACCGACGGCGGCGTCTACACCGTGCAGCTGCAGGTCCGTGACGGACGGGCGATGCCGGTCGTGGAGATCAATCACGCCCCGCCCAAGCGCAGCGAAGACCCCGCGGGGAGGCCGCCGCAGCCGGTCGGGGGGAGGGAAGCGCTCCTGGTCAAGGCCAAGTCGGAGCCGCCGGCGCCGTGGATGCCGAAGGACGTCTGGGCAGACCAGGAGAAGCTGGTGATCGGCTTCGCCGAGCCGCCGCCGACGCTGCCGGCGCTGTTCGCAGGCCAGGAGGGCGAGCAGACGGTCTCCTACCAGGTGCTCGAAGCCGGACCCGCGCTCTGGCTCGTGACCAACCGCCGCGTCACCGAGGCCGAGCTGCGGCTCGGCCAGGAGATCGTCCGCATCGGCAGCGCCGCCGGCGACGGGGACAGGGCCAGGGCCAGGGCCAGGAAGGAGTGACGCCATGGCGATCAGTGCGATGCCTCTGCCGGCCGCGCGCGGCCATCGCCTGCGCCTCGTGCTGGCCGCCATCGTCATCACCATCCTGATGACGATCATCGCCGCCCAGGCGATGTGGCGGATGATCTTTCCGGCGCACGTCGAGCCGGCGCCGGAGGTGAAGCCCTACGCCGGTCCGGTGAGCCTTCCGCAGCCGGGCGTTCCGGCGGCCGCGGCGGCACCGCAGGCAGTACCGGAGCCCAAGACCCCGCCGCCGGCGCCGCCGCCGGCGAAGAAGGCGACGATGCCCAAGGACCGGCTCGGCGAGGTGGCGCTCAGGGTGGAGCCGGTCGAAATCCGCCCGCCCGGCTATCGCGACGGCCGGCGGGGGAGGCTCGGCGAGGGCTGCGCCCTGCGGCCGGGATCGTCCATGGAGATCGCGCTCGAAACCCGGGTGAACACCGAGCAGGGCGGGCCGATCGTCGCCCGGGTGGTCTCTCCGGTCCTCTCGCCGGACCCCGGCTATCGGGGCAAGGTGCTGGTGCCGGCCGGGGCCCAGCTCACAGGCGAGGTCCGGAAGGACGGCTCGATGACCCTGCAGGACCGCCGGGCGCCGATCCTCTGGACGCAGATGACGAGTGCCACAGGCTTCGGCGGCAACCCGTCGGTCAGCACCGTCGATCTCGGCCGCGCCGCCGGCTCGGACGCCAGCGGCCAGGCGGGCATGGGCGGCGACGTGGAGATCCGCTGGGGCAACGCGATCCTGGCCGGGATCCTGACCACCGTGTTCAACGTCGGCCAGCGGGGCGCACTGCCGAACGACAACGCCCAGGTCGACGCTTATCAGCGCGAGGTGAGCGGCACGCTCGGGCGCTTCGGTGCCCAGGTCCTGGAGAAGACCCTGCCGTGGGAGCCGATCATCACCATCGAGGCCGGCACCCTGGGCCGGCTCTACGTCAACGAGACGCTGCGCCTGTGCTAGGCCTGCCGGCGCCGCGGGCGCTCCCGCGAAAAGCGCCGCCTCGCCGGCGCTTCCCCTTTGGGTGATCCCGGCCGATCCCCGGTTTGAATGTGTCCTTTGGATGGTATGATGCAGTCCCGACGTGCGGATGTCGCGGCGTGCAGGCCCAAGCCGAGGCCGCTTTGCTTCCCCTGAAGCTTAAGCGGCTGCGCAGGTGGGCCGCACGCCGAACAGAGACCTGGCACCGAGGTGGATGTTTATGTGCCATCATCGAGGACACCACCTTGCCGTCTCGAATGAAGAGGTCGGAATCCCTGTTCGTCCGCCTGTCGGACGAGGAGATCGCCTGGATCGACAGGGTGGTGGAGATGTCCGGGCTCAGCGGCTCGGAGGTCATCGAAACCGCGATCGACGCCTATCTGCTGATCATCGTCGCCCGGCAAACCCTCGCCCTCCCGGCTTTGCCGGACTTTGCCGCCCGGCCGGGCCGGCATTACCTGGTTTCGGAGCGCTCCAGGCGTCTTCTCCGCTCGGTGTCCGAGCAGGGGGGATGGTCGCAGAACACCATCGTCCGGCTGGCCTTGATGTGGCTCAAGACCCAGCTCGGACCGCTCCCCGAGGGCGGCGCCTTGGCCGCGGGGACACCGGGAATTCGGCTCGACAAGGCCGAGTCACCCCAGTGACGGCGCCTCGACCGGTTACAGCCGGAGCGCCCAGGCGAGGCGATAGACGCCGTAGATGACCGCAGCCGGGCTCGGGCCGAAATACCGGCTGTCGTAGCTGTCTGCGCCCTCACCGAAGCCGACGTACTCGTCGGCGCCCAGTAAGCGGCACTCTTTCCAGACCGGAACCCCCAGCTCGAGGGCACGCGGCGAGGGACCCGGCAGGAGCTGGCCGTTCAGCCGTTGCGCCTGCCGCCGCTCGTCCCAGCAGAAGACGTCTCCGGCGCGGCCGATGACCGTCTTCATCAAATAGGTCCGCGCCCAGTGCGGGGCTTTCGCCAGCACGACCACGTCGCCCGGCGCGGCCGGCAGGGCATGGTCGTAGACGTAGAGCCCGGTCGGCATCGACGTGCCTGTCTCCAGCAGGACGAGCGGCGGCACCCCGAACCACCTCGGGACATGGAGCGAGAGCCCAGCCAGAGGGATCACCGCCAGGACCAGCCACCGGCCCCGCTTCGAGCGCGTCCTCACAGGACGACCGAAACGCCCATCATGATCATCCCCAGGGCAGACCAGGCCGACGCCGCGGAGCGTGAGGGTGGCCAGCAACGGCTCGCGGGAGCGGAAGACGAGGCCCGCCACGATCATCACCACGCCGGCGCCGACGACCCAGACGCCTAAGCTTTCGATCGTCGGCAGCAAGGAGGCGAGGGCGCTCTCGAAGCGGCCGGCGATGTTGAACGCGTCGTTCATGGCGTCTCTCCCGAGGGTCTGGGGGTCTGCCAGGCGGGTTTGCCATCGCCGCTACGGTGAAGTATGATGTTGCATTGTGCAACACCTTATTGGCGGCCCGGAGACGCACTCTTACCAAGGAAATGCAGGGCATTCATCGCGATACGCGGCGGCGATCGTGTAGCGCATTTTCGAGTGCGGATCATCGCCTTCGGCAGGCTAGGCGCGGCCCGCGGGGAAGGAGAGGGGACCCATGAGCGGTTCGGTGATTTCCGATGTGGCGCTCGAATTCTTCCGCGGGCGGCTGAAGCGGTTTTTCGAGATGGTCGAGGCCGACGCCATGCTCTCGGACATCGTCTACAGCGACGGCAAGACCGTGGTCGATTCCGGCGGCCGGCGCTGGACCATGGAGGACTCGCCGCTGACCGACGCGATGGTGATGGACATCGGCGCCAACGCCGCCGTCTTCTCCGGCCGCGAGTTCTCCCGGACCTCGCCGTTCCTCTCGATCCGGGTGCCGCCCAGCCTGCGCCTGACGATGACGAGGCCGCCCGAGGTCCATCGCCCGGTGATGGTCATCCGGTCGCTGACCCGCACGCACCTGCCGCTGGAACGCTACGTCGAGGATGGGATCGCGACCCCGGACCAGGCCGACCAGCTCCGGCTCCTGGTCGAGCGCGGGATCACCACGATGATCTCTGGCGGCCAAGTCTCGGGGAAGACGACGCTCATGCGCACCCTGATCGGGCTGATCCCCGAGCACGAGAGGATCGTGACGATGGAGGACACCCGCGAGCTCTACCTCACCGCCGCGGACCAGGAGAGCCCGCGGCCGAACTGGATCGCGCTCGAATGCGCACCGCAGGTGAGCACGCTCGCCGACCTGCTTCAGCGCTCGCTCAGGATGTCAGCCGACCGGCTGATCGTCGGCGAGGTCCGCGGCCCCGAGGCCCTGCAGCTGGTCCGCGCGCTGAACACCGGCCACGGCGGCTCGATGTTCACCCTGCACGCCAACGGCTGCGAGAAGTCGATGGCGCGGCTTCACTCGCTGGTCCTGGAGGCGGAGCCGAACTCGCGGTTCGAGGCCGTGGAGGCCTCGATCGGCGCCGTCGTCCAGATCGCGGTCAGGAACGGGCGGCGGCGGATCGACGACATCTGGCTCAACCCGAACGCGCTTTAATGGATGTCGGAGGCTCTAAAGCGCAGTGTTGCGCAGCTCCCTTCCGCCTACCGATGCACCTCACCGTCAGGCTCAGAAAGGCCATCCCGCCGGCCGCTCCGCCGGCGCGGACGCCGTTCGTGGTCAGGCCGTTCGAGGCCGTAACGCAGGCAGTGCCTGCCACCCGCTCACCCGCTTTGTACAAGCTACAGCTTCCCCGAAGCACGCCAACTCACCGAACATCCTGGTTAGAGCAGGCATGAACAGAGGGTTACATCTAGCCCTAATTCTCCGTCTATGTCGAAGTCCGCGATGATGACTCTCCTCATCCAGACTGCAAATAGGAAAACCACTATCCCTACTTCTACGTAGTACATTTTGTGGCTATATATTCCTGTTCTCCTTGTCCATACCTTCATATTTCTAACAGCTCTGGGAACACTTATCTGCCTGAAGGCCATGTTCACGATCATCATTTGCTCATAGCTAAGCGATTTCAGCTTTCTCGCGGCGGTCTGCGTCCGATGAAGTGAAGTGGACCCGGGTTTCGGGACCAGTGGCTTGATTGGAGCTCGGTCGGCTC
>CAYWSB010000263.1:0-4709 GCA_964460465.1 uncultured Geminicoccaceae bacterium
CCAGGCCCTGGCCGACGCCCGGGCCGAGATGGAGCGGATCCTGAAGGACGCGGGCTACTGAGCCGCTGACCCGTCGGCCCGGCCAAGCCGGCCGGGCCGCCTGAAGACCCCCGCGGCGGAGCCCGGCCCTTGACCACGCGTGCCCGCGAGCTCGCCACCGGCATGGGCTTCATGCTGCCGGCCTTGCTGCTGACCGTGGCCGTCTTCGCCTACCCGCTCTGGAAGGCGGTCGAGCTCAGCCTGCAGCGCCTGCTGCTGCACCGGCCGGCGCGCACCGCCTTCATCGGCCTCGAGAACTACTACAACCTCCTCTTCACCGACGCCGCGTTTCGCGCCAGCATCGTCGTCACCGCGATCTTCGTCGTGGCCACCGTGCTGGCGGTCGTCGTCTCGGGTCTCGGCATCGCCGGCCTCCTCGCCCGCGACCGGGCCCGGCGCGTCTCGACCCCCTGGGCCGACCGCTTCCAGATCCTCTTCCTCCTGCCGGTCCTGATGACCCCGGCCGTCTCCGGCACGATCTTCAGGGTCTTCATCTGGGACTACGACACCGGCCTCGCCAACTGGCTCCTGGTCAGCATCGGCCTGCCCAGGGCACCCTGGCTGATCGACCGGCACTTCGCACTTGCCGCCGTCATCCTGACCGAGGTCTGGGTGCACGTGCCGCTCGCCGTCCTCGTCCTCTACAGCGCCATGAAGGGGGCACCGCGCGCCCTCTACGAGGCCGCCATGATCGACGGGGCTGGCAATTGGCGACAGTTCTGGCACATCACGCTGCCCTGGGTGCGGCCCCAGATCGTCTTCGTGGCGATGCTCCAGACCACCCTCTCGTTCCGCCAGTTCGAGATCATCTTCCTGACGACCGGCGGCGGCCCGGCCGGGGCCACACGGGTTCTCACCCTGCACATCTACGAGACCGCGATGGCGAGCTTCAACTTCGGCTACGCCAATGCCATGGGCGTGGTCATGCTGCTGATCGTGGGCGCCGTCTGTGCCACGATCCTCGTGGGCTTCGGCCGCACGGACGCCGCGATGGCGGACAAATGACGAGGCCGCGCCGCCTCCCCGGGCCGGGCGATGTCGCCGCCGTCCTGGTCCTCGGCCTCGTCCTCGTGCTGGCCGTGGGCCCGGTGCTCTGGACCCTGCTCAACGCCTTCAAGCCCGGCCGGGACATCGTGGCCTTCCCGCCCGTCCTCGTCTTCACCCCGACCCTCGAGCATTTCCGCACGATCCTGGCCCAGGACCTGGCCACGCCCTTGC
The DNA here is from genome assembly GCA_964460465.1 of uncultured Geminicoccaceae bacterium. Taxonomy (GTDB): domain Bacteria; phylum Pseudomonadota; class Alphaproteobacteria; order Geminicoccales; family Geminicoccaceae; genus SLRI01. The sequence goes on from CAYWSB010000263.1 coordinate 1,258, forward strand.
GCAACACGGCGATCGTCACCGTGGGCGCGGTCCTGGTCGCCATCTCCGCCGGCAGCCTCGGCGGCTACGCCCTGTCGCGCTTTCGCCACCCGGTCTTCAAGGCCATGGGCCTCGCCGTCTTCGCCATGCGCTTCCTGCCGACCATCGCCTTCATCCTGCCGATCTTCCTCCTCTTCAACCAGCTCGGCCTCACCGGCACGCATCTCGGCCTGATCATGGCCTATCAGGTCTTCTGCCTGCCGCTGACGATCTGGCTCACCTGGGGCTTCTTCAGCCAGATCCCCTACGAGCTCGAGGAGGCGGCGCTGATCGACGGCTGCAACCGCCTCACCGCCTTCGTTCGCATCGTCCTGCCGCTCGCCATGCCGGGCATCGGGGCCGCCACCGTCGTCACCACCATCTTCTCCTGGAACCAGTTCTTCATCCCGCTCATCCTCGGCGGCCGCGACGCCCGCGTCATCGCCACCGAGATCGCCCGCTACTCGGGGGCGGAGGACGCCGTGGCGCAGTGGGGAGCGCTGGCGGCACTCGCGACCATCATCGTCCTCCCGGTGATCGTCATCGGCTTCGTGCTCAACCGCTTCCTCATCCGTGGCCTCCTCGGCCGCGGCGGTGACGACTGACTGACGACGCGTTTCCGCTTGTCAGCGGGCGGCAGCCGTGCGAGCCTGTGATAGAAATTGGCGCGATTTGCAACGTGCCGACAGGGAGCCGAAAACAGACCGGACAACAGACAACGGGGAGGTTGTCATGCTCAACATCCGTCGCCGTCTCCTGGGCGCGGCCTTCGTGGCTGCCGGATGCCTGGCGCTCTTGTCGCCAACGGCGGGCGCGGCAGCGACCGAGCGGCTGGTCATGGCGATGACGCCGCCGGCCGGCGACACCAATCTCTTCTGGGGCAGCAGCGGCGACCTCTCGCTCTTCCTCGCCATGGGTCGGCTCGTCGGCAACGATTCCGAGACCGGCGAGTACAGCAACGACGCCCTTGCCGAAAGCTGGGAGGCCAACGCCGACTTCACCGAATGGACGTTCCGGCTGAAGCCCGGTGTGGCGTTCCACGACGGCTGGGGCGAGGTTACCGCGGCCGACGTCGTGCACAGCTACGAGCTCAACACCGGCCCCGACTCGCAGCACAGCGGCGTGGCCCAGCTGCGCGGTGCGACGACGGAGATCATCGACGACCACACGGTCAAGTTCACCTTTCAGGAGCCGCGCCAGGGCTTCCTCTTCTCGGTGGCCAGCCGCGGCGCGCTCGTCGTCTACTCGAAGGCACAGTTCGATGCCGAGGGGCTCGAGGGCTACCAGCGTCGCCCCGCCGGCACCGAGCATTTTCGCCTGGTGGAGCGACGCACTGGCGAAGGTGTGCTGTTCGAGCGGGTCGAGAACCACTGGTCGGGGCAGGACGCCACCTTCCCCGAGATCGAGATCCGCTGGGTCGCCGAGCCGTCCACCAAGCTCGCCATGATGCTGGCCGGCGAGGCGCACATTGCCGACATTCCGCCCGAGCTGATGCCGGACGCGGTCGCCGGTGGGATGCAGATCGTGGCCTCGCTCAACCCCTCGATGCACGTCACCGGCGTCCTCAACGGCCTCTACATGATGACCGGCGATCCCGCCTTCAACCCGGACGTGCCCTGGCTCGACATCCGTGTGCGCGAGGCCATGAATCGCGCGATCGACCGCGAGCAGTTCCTGAAGATCCTCTATGACGGCCGCGCCGACCTGCTGCCGCGTTACGGCATGGACCCGCGCCACGAGGGCTACGAGCCGTCGCTCGTCGAGCGCTTCGATGAGATGTACGGCTACGATCCTGAGCGCGCGAAGGAGCTCCTCGCCGAAGCCGGCTATCCCGAGAATTTCGCCAACCCGGTGGTGCCCATCATCCTGACGGCCCTGGGCGGCAATCCGGAGTTCGGCACCATGGCCGAGCTTCTGCAGGTCTCCTTCGAGGCGATCGGCATGCAGACCGAGATGCGCGAGATGGACTGGGCCTCGCTGCGCGCCCTGGGCCTCGCCCGCCAGGCCTACGTGGTCAACCCGATCCGCAATGCCCCGATCCGGCCGACCGAGGTCCACTTCCTCAACACCTACACGCCCACCGGCTCGCCGTTCGAGGGCTGGGAGGACGACCACATGATGGGGCTGATCGACCGATTCGTGAACAGCTTCGACCCGGCGGAGCGCGACGCCATCGGCCGCGAGGCGTTCACCTACGTGTTCGAGCAGTACTCCGACATGCCGATCGCCGCCGTGCGCACCGAGGTTGCGATCAACCCCGAGGTGGTGGCCGACTGGCGCTTCCCGGGTGTCACCACCAACGGCATCAGCCACTGGCACATGATCGAGCCGGCGAGCTGAGCCCCTCGGAGAAAGCAATGGCGGGCGGGACGGCGGGTCGTCCCGCCCCGATCAGGAGAGGACCACAATGCAGCGACGTCTAGGCTTGTTGTGCGGCACCGCCCTCGCGGCGGGCCTCGTCCTTGGGCAGCCTGCGCTGTCGCTCGCCCAGGAAAAGACCATCGGGGTGAGCTGGCGGCACTTCCAGGAGGAGCGCTGGCGGATCGACGAGGCCGGGATCAAGGCCGTGCTCGAGCCGGCCGGATTCGCCTATCTCAGCGCCGACGCGCAGAGCGACCCGCAAAAGCAGCTCACCGATGTCGAGAGCCTGCTCGCCGCCGGCGTCGACGCGCTGATCATCCTGGCCCAGGACAGCCAGGCGATCATCCCGGCGATCGACCGGGCCAAGGCCGAGGGGGTGCCGGTCATCGCCTACGACGCCCCGGTCGACACCGACGGGGTCCTCTTCGTCAGCTTCGACAACATCGCCGTCGGCCGCCTCATGGCCGAGGCGATGGTGGCGGCCGATCCCGGGCCGCGCTGGGTGGCGATCGAGGGCGACAGTGCCCACCCGATCGTCGACGTCTTCCGCAGCGGCCAGATGGAGGTCCTCCAGCCGCTGATCGACAAGGGCGAGATCGAGATCCTGGCCCAGCACAACATCGAGAACTGGCAGCCCGCCGTCGCCCAGTCGACGATGGACCAGGTGCTGACCCGGCTGAACAACGAGATCGACGCCGTGCTCGCCATGAACGACGGCACCGCCGGCGGGTCGGCCTCCGCCCTGGCCGCCCAGGGGCTGCTCGGCGAGGTGGCGCTGTCCGGCCAGGACGGCGACCACGCGGCGCTGAACCGCATCGCCAGGGGCGAGCAGACCGTGACCATCTGGAAGAACGCCGAGAAGCTCGGCGAGGCCGCCGCGCGGGCCGCCATTGCCCTGGCCGACGGCACCGACATGGCGGCGGTCGAGGGGTCTGTCGGCTACACCACCCCCTCCGGCATCGAGCAGGCGGCGGTGCTGCTCGAGCCCTTCGCGATCACGAAGGACAATCTCGATCTCGTGGTCGACGCCGGCTGGATCACGAAGGACGCCCTCTGCCAGGGGGTGAGCGGCG
>CAYWSB010000264.1:0-4635 GCA_964460465.1 uncultured Geminicoccaceae bacterium
CGCGGCCGTGGCCGCCCTCGACCAGCCCGACGCCCCGGTGGTGCGCTCGGCCGACCCCGATGCCGCGCGCGCCGCAGCCGCACCGGCGGCCGGCGACCGTGCTGCGCTGCCGCAGGCGGCCGCGGAGCCGTTCCTGGTGCAGCTCGAGATCACCGTCGACGCCTGCGACGAGCTCGCCGGGGCCCGGTTCGACCGCCAGGGCGTGGTCCTCGGCAACTTCCCCACCGAGATCGACACGGATGCCGCGATCGCGGCCTGCGAGCGGGCGCTGGCGACCTATCCCAAGGTTCCGCGCTTCGCCTTCCAGCTCGGCCGGGCGCTCGAGGAGGCCGGCGACTACGAACGTGCCGCCGAGCTCTACGACGACGCCGGGGCCGCCGGGCATTTCCTGGCCGTCAGCCGGCTCGGCTATCTGCACCTCGTCGGCCGGGGCATGCCGGCGGATGTCGAGAAGGCGATCACCTTCTTCGAGAGGGCGGCCGCGGCGGGCGAGCCCTACGCCATGAACAGCCTGGCCCGGCTCTATGCGGCGGGGGAGGGGGTCGATGCCGACCGCGACCGGGCGATCGACTGGTACCTCCGGGCGGCAGCGCTCGGCCACACCTTCGCCTACAACAATCTCGGCTATCTGTTGGCCGAGTCGGGCGAGGCCGAGCGGGCGCTGCCGTTGTTCCAGGCCTCGGCCGAGGCCGGCGACGTCTATGGCTTCAACAACATGGGCTACGCCTACCAGCGCGGCATCGGCGTCGCGCCGGACCTGCAGCAGGCGATCGCCTGGTACGAGCGGGCGGCCGCGGGCGGTCAGCCCAATGCACCGATCAATCTGGGCCTGATCTATCGCGACGGCGGCCCCGGCCTCGAGGCCGATCCGCGCCGCGCCGCCTTCTGGTTCGCCGAGGCGGCGCGCGGCGGCAATGCCTGGGGCACGGTGCACCTGGCGGCGCTCCACGCCGAGGGGGCGCTCGGCGATGCGCCCGATCCGGTGGCGGCGGCGAAGCTGCTGGCCCGGGTCGCCTGGCTCGATGCTGCGGACGGCCGCCATGCGGTGCAGCAGAACTACGGCGGTGCGGGCGACGCCGCGCGGCAGCGCTTCGCCGGGCTGCCGGTGCGGGCGGTGGTGGCGGCGGTGCAGGACGAGCTGACCCGTCTGGGCTTCGACCCGGGCCCGGTCGACGGCCTGCCGGGACGGCGGACCGATGCGGCGATCCAGGCCTTTCTCGCCAGCCGGCAGCCGGCGCTGCCGGCCGAGCTGCCGCCGATCGAGCTCCTGGCCGAGCTGGTGCGCGCGACGGCCGGTTGACCGCCGCGGCCGCCCGCCGGCCGGTCAGATCACCGGCGGCAGCGCCGGGGCGTCGCTGAGGACGATCTCGCGCAGGCGGCCGAGGCAGCGGGCGAGGCTGGCCTCGTCGGGCTCGCCGCCCATGGAGAGCCGCAGGGTCGGCGGCAGCGTGCTGCGGCCGACGGCGAACACGTTGAGCGGCGTGGTGTGGATGCCGGCCTCGGCGAGGCGGAGCACGGTCGTCGCCGGCTCGAGCCCGGCCGGCAGCTCGAGCAGCACGTGCAGCGCGTTGACGCGGCTCTCCACGCGCAGCCCGTCGAGGGCGGCGAGGGCCGCCGTCCGGCGCCGGGCGAGGGCCGCCCGCTGCTGGCCCAGCGCCTCCTCGAGGATGCCCGCGGCCTCGAGGCGGGCGACCGTCTCGGCGATGAGCGGCGAGACGCCCACCGCCAGATGCGCCTGGGCGGAGACGAGTTGCGGCATCCGCCGGGCCGGTGCGACGACGCAGCCGAAGCGCAGGCCCGGGGCCAGGAACTTGGAGATGCTGGTGACGAAGAGCGTGTGCTCCGGGGCCAGGCTGCGCAGCGCCGGCAGGCCGGTGGCGGCGACGGGGGCGTAGACCGCGTCCTCGATGATCACCATGTCGTGCCGCCGGGCAGCGGCGACCAGCGCCTCGCGGCGCGGGGCGGAGGCCGTCGCCAGGGTCGGGTTCTGCAGGTCCGGGCTCAAGATGATCGCCGCCGGGCGGTGCTGGCGGGCGTGCGCGTCGACGCTCTCGGGCATGGCACCCTCCGCGTCCATCGCGACCGGCTCGACCTTGAGGCCGAGGCGGGTGGCGAGGCCGTGATTGCTGGCGTAGGCCAGGGCCTCCATCAGGATGGTGTCGCCGGGCCGGGTCACGGCCGCCAGCGCCGCCGCCATGCCGTTCTGCGTCCCCTGTGCCGGCAGGATGCAGCCGGGCTCGACCGGGCCGGCGAACCCCTCGAGCCAGCGGGCGAGGGCGACCCGGTGGGCGGGCAGGCCGGTATAGGGCGGGTAGGTGAGCAGGGCGGACAGGGTGCCGGCCTCGCCGGCGATCTCGCGCAGCAGCCGGAACACGTGCGCCTCGGCCGGCACGGCGACGGGCCGGTTGACGGCGAGGTCGTGCTCGAGCGACGGGCCGGCCAGCGGCACCGGCCAGCTCGCCCGGTCACCCGGGTCGAGCACGAAGGTGCCGCGGCCGACCTCGCCCTTCACCAGGCCGCGCTGGAGCAGCAGCGTGTAGGCACGGCCGACCGTGCCGACCGTGACGTCGAGCGCGTAGGCGAGGTCGCGCTGGGGCGGCAGGCGCTCGCCCGGACCGAGGCGCTGCTCCTGGATGGCGGCTTCGAGGCAATCGGCGAGCGCCCGGTAGCGCGGGCCGGGGCGGCTGGCGAGGTCGGCGGCGGCAATGGTCATAAGCGATCCTTATTGTCACCATGACAATGTATTGATTGACTCGGATATCGAGTCAATGTGAATCGTCGGGCTGGGCAATCCTCACGGCAGGGATGATCACCATGGCGACGACGATCGCGGATTTCGGCCGCTCGCTCCGCCCGCACGCGGCCCTCATGGCCGGGCGCGTGCGCCGGCTCGCGACCCTCTGGCTGAGCCGCCGGCGCGAGCGCCTGGCCCTGGCCGAGCTCGACGACCGGCTCTTGCGCGACATTGGCGTCGACCGGATCACGGCACGGCGCGAGGCGGCCCGGCCGTTTTGGGACGGCGACGAGCGGTCCCGGCGGTCATGGTCGGGGGGGCGGTGGTGGACATGACCGCCAGCCTCGCCTTCCGCACGCTCGACGTCTTCACCGACGAGCGGTTCCGGGGCAACCCGCTCGCCGTCGTGCTGGATGCCGGGGATCTCGACCCGGCACGGATGCAGGCCGTCGCCACCGAGCTCAACCTCTCGGAGACGGTCTTCGTCACCGCCGTCGACGCCGCCGCCGGCCGGGCGCGGGTGCGCATCTTCACCCCTCGGGCCGAGCTGCCGTTCGCCGGGCATCCGACGATCGGCGCGGCCCTGCTGCTGGCCGGCGAGGGACTCGGCCTGCCGACGGCGGACGGTCTCCATCTCGTGCTCGAGGAGGGTCTCGGCGACGTGCCGGTCGAGATCGAGCTCGAGCACGGCCGGCCGGTGCGGGCCCGCTTCACCGCCCCGGGCACGGCCGCCATCGGGGCGGCGCTCGATCCGCGGCTGGTGGCCCCGGCGCTCGGCCTGGAGGCCGGCGATGTCGCCGGGATCGCGCCGCGACCGGCGGGCTTCGGAGCACCGTTCCTGCTGCTCGAGCTGGCCTCGCTCGACGCCCTGGCCCGGGCCGCCCTGGTCACCCGGCCGGCGGTGCTGCTCGAGGCTGGCCTCGAGCACGGCGTCTACCTCTTCACCCGGGCCACCGGCGACGGCACCATCCGGGCCCGGCTGTTCGCACCGCTGCTCGGCATCGCCGAGGACCCGGCCACCGGCAGCGCCGCCGCGGCGCTGGCAGCGCTCCTGGCGAGCGTCGACCCGGCGGCCGACCTCGACGCCGCCTGGCGGATCGTCCAGGGGGTGGAGATGGGCCGTCGCAGCGTCATCGACATCACCGCCGCCAAGTGCTCCGGCCGGGTCGAGCGGGTCACCGTCGCCGGCGGTGCGGTGCCCGTGGCCGAGGGGCGGATCGCCGTCTGAGCCTGCCGGGCGGCGATCGTCGGTGCCGGGTCAGCGGCCATGGCCGGGGCGGGTGTGATCGTCACGCTGGCGGCGGCGGCGAGACCGGTGCATCTGGTCGGCGTGGCCGCCTGCGGGAGCAGCAACGCATGAACCTCTACGAGATCTGGTGCGACCTCAAGCCCGGCATGTCGGACCTGGCCTTCGCCGAGCGCACCGCCGCCTGGCTCGACCGGCTCAAGGCCGAGGGGGCGATCGAGGGCTGGCGGCTGACCCGGCGCAAGCTCGGCCTCGGCCCGCCCGGCATCGGCGAGTTCCACATCACCATCGAGGTCAGGGACCTGGCGCAGCTCGACCAGGCCTTCCACCTCGCCGCCACGCGGGCCGAGCCCTACGAGCTCCTGCATCACTGCGTCAACCACATGGTCGAGAACGCCAGGTTCGCCCTCTATCGCGACTTCCCGGACCCGGTCCGACAGGTCGGGGCCGAGCGCTTCTGAGGCCGGCTCCCGCGAGGCATGATGGGAATTATTGCATAGGTCGCCGCCACCGTCAAGCCCCGCCCGGGTTCGCTCGGCGGAATCGGGCTCTCGGGTTCGCCCGCTCGTGGCCGGCCCGCCAGAAACTTCATGCCGGCAGAAAATCGCGCCCGCCAGGGCACTGAAAAACAACGGGAAACGGAAGCCGGGTGCGA
>CAYWSB010000265.1:0-4560 GCA_964460465.1 uncultured Geminicoccaceae bacterium
CCTCGCCGCCGGGCCGGCCGCGAGGCCCGGCAGCAGCGCCAGGGCCAGGCAGGCGGCGGCGAGGCCCGGCAGCAGCGCCAGGGCCAGGCAGGCGGCGGCGAAACGCGTGGGCCGCAGCCGCCTTTGCTGATAGTCTGCGGCAGATCGCGACCATGGGGAGGGACTGGACATGCGATCCTTCGGACGGGTTTCACGGGGTGTCGTCGGCGCCGCCGCCGGGCTCTGCCTCCTGGCCGGGCCAGCAGCGGCGGCGGAGCAGCGGGTCGAGCACGGGCCCTTCAACGTGGGCCAGGTGGTGCTCGAGGGGCTGGCCGGGACGCTCGAGGTGCGGGTGGTCGAGGGCGAGGCGACGCGGCTCGTCGTCAGCGGGCCGGCCGAGGCCGTGGCGGCGCTCGAGGTCGGGGCGGCGGCGGACGTGCTCACCGTCACCGCGCCCGCCGCCGGCCACTCGGTCACGGTCGTCCGGCAGCAGACCGTGGTCACCGGGCCGGGCGCGAGCTCGAGTGTGGTCATCAGTGGCTCGTCCGCCTCGGCGTCGGGCGCCGCCGGCGCGGCGCTCGACGTCGTCGTCGACATGCCCGCGGGCACCGGCCTCGTGCTGCGCGGCTTCACCGGCGAGGCCGGGATCGGCGATCTCGCTGCGGCCGTGGCGATCGAGGCCGTGGGCGGTGCGGTGCGGTTGGGTGCCGTCACGGACGCCGACCTCGCGGCCATCGGCGGCGGCAGGATCGAGGTCGCGGCGGTCACCGGCGATCTGGAGGCCGGCGTGGTGGGCGATGGTCGCATCGCGGTGGCGGCCGGAGGGATCGACGCGGCACGCGTCGAGGTCACCGGCGCCGGGTCGGTCGTGGTCGAGGCCGCCGCGCGCATCGCCCAGGTGAGCATCATCGGCGACGGCGAGGTCCGGTTCGCCGAGGTCGCCGAGACGCCCACCGTCAGCCGGGTGGGCAGCGGCCGGTTCCGCGTCGGTCCGCCCTGAGCGTCGGGGTGCTCCGACGGGGTGCCGGCGGGAATGCGCGGATGACGAGGGTCGGGGCCCGACATGGCGGTGCTCCTGCAAGGGTTCGGTCGGGGCTGCGGCCGCCGCGGCGGCGGCGGGCTCAGTTGGTGACGGTGATCTTGACCCTGGAGGCCGCGATCCCGTTGGGGCTGGCGGCGCGCAGCATCTCCGCCACCTGGTCGATGCTCTGCACCGGCAGGGGTGTCAGGTCCTCGGCCTGGAGAACCTCGGGCAGCCGGCGGCCGATCTCGCTGCCGGCGGCCACGCAGAGCACCTCCTCGATCGCCCCGGCCCGCTCGGGCACGAGATCGAAGGGGGCGTTGCCGGGCAGATAGAGCGGCTGGCGCGCCGGCAGATAGGGGTCGGGGGCGAAGCGGTTGGGATAGATCCGGGCGACGCGGCCGCTGCCGTCCTGGTAGTAGCAGTAGGCGAAGGCGTCGGCGGTACTGCGCAGCGTCAGCCCGATGGCCTCGCCGACGGCGAAGCGGTGCGCCGGGCCGCGCGGGGTCGTCAGGTTGACGCTGATCGGCTGGGCGATCTCGGTCGCCGCCGGGACGAACGGATCGGGTGCCCGCTCCGGCGCCGGGGCCCGGCCGAGCGCCAGGTCGGAGGCGATCAGGTCGGCATAGAGGTCGAAGTTGACCCGGCCGTCGGCCAAGAGGCCACGCTCGGCCTGGTAGGCGCCGATGGCGTCGCGGGTGGCGTTGTCCATCTGGCCGTTGACGGCGCCGGCGTAGCGGTTCTGCGCGGCCAGCGCCCGCTGCGTGAAGCTGATGCGCTCGCTGCCCGACATGCTGTCGAACCAGCCGCGGGCGACGGCCACCACCTCGGGGTTGGTCTGCTCGATCTCGAGGCAGCGCCAGTAGGGGACCTGGAGCAGCTTGCCGGTGATCTCGATGGTGCTGAGCTCGATCAGGCTCCTGACCGCCGAGTGCATGCCCTCGGACTGGTTGAAGGTGAGGTTGAAGTTGGCGCCGAGCTTGTTGATGGTGGCGCCGGCGTCGACCGCGGAGCCCGAGCGGCGCACGACGATGGAGTTGTTGGCCGACACGCCGGGCAGCATCCGCCGGTTGAGGACATTGCCGACGTTGAGGTCGACCGAGACGACCGACAGCACCTGGTCCGTGCTCGCCCCGATGTCGAAGTTCTCGAAGCCGAGGCCGCCCGAGGCGCTCTCCGCGATGACCCCGCTGTCGAGCTGGGTGATCGCACCCCGGATGTAGTAGTTGGGCACCTCGAAGCCGGCCGGCACCGGCGGCCCGCCGGGTGCGGCGAGGAAGCTGCCGAGCACGAAGACCGAGCCGTACTCCTCGAAATCGACGAAGTTGAAGGCGTTGCTCTTCACCGACATCTGCGAGATCGCCGAGATCAGCATCTCCTTCGTACCGGTCTGGACCTTCCCGGTCGCGTCCGGGATCTCCTGGGCGGTGACGAGGTAGTTGGTCTTGCCGAACCGCTGGAAGAGGTCGTCCATGCAGCGCAGGGAGGCCGAGAAGCTGGTGACGTTGCGCACCGGCAGGGTTTTGGGCTGGGCCACGACCGGCGCCTGCTCGGGCGGCGAGAAGGCGCAGCCGGCGGCGGCGAGCGTGACCGCCAGGAGCCCGGCGGTGGGGAGGGGCGAGCGCTGCATGGTTCGATCGTCCGGTTCGCTGGTGGCGCCGACGCGGCCGGTCAGCGCCGGCCGCGGGTGCCGCAATTGATGGGAGCGTTGATGATCTCGCGGGCGACCACGAGGTTTTCGCGCGGGGCGCGCTCGCCGGCGCGCCCGGTGGTGCGGACGTTGCCCACGGAGAGCTCGCCGCAGCCCGTGTTGACGATCGACTGGTTGGGGCTGATCAGGCTGTCGCCGTCGACGCCGGCCTGGTTGCCCTGCATCGCCCGGCCGCCGGCGACCACCCGCTGGACCTTGGACATCTGGCCGGGGGCCAGGAACGGCCGCTGGTTGTAGTCCTCGGCCCGGGGTGTCTCGACGTGCGCCAGAAGCCCGAGGGCGAGGCCGAGGGCGAGGCTGGTCAGGACCTTCTGCATCGTCGTTCTCCGGCTGGACATGGTGGTGCTTCGGCTCGGCGGCCGGCCCGGTCGCCCGGACCGGCCGCGCTCGGGGTGTCAGTCGCAGACGTCGGACTTGCCGATGGAGCCGATCTCGGAGCAGGCCTTCGTCCCCAGGCCGATGGCGGCGTTGGTGTTCTGGTTGACGAGCGTGGTGTTGTTGACGTTGCCGCCGACGGTCGCGTTGTTGACGGTGCCGATGGCGGAGCCGGCCTTGGCCCCGAGGCCGATGGCGGCGTTGGTGTTCTGGTTGACGAGGGTGGTGTTGTTGAGGTTGCCGCCGACGTCGGCGCCGGTGATCGAGCCGATCTGGGTGTTGGCCTTCGAGCCCAGGCCGATGGCGGCGTTGGTGTTCTGGTTGACCAGCGTGGTGTTGTTGAGGTTGCCGCCGACCGTGGTGTCCTGGACCGAGCCGACCCGGCTGGTCGCCTGGGCCCCGAGGCCGATGGCGGCGTTGGTGTTCTGGTTCAGGAGCGTGGTGTTGTTGGCGTTGCCGCCGATCTGCACGCCGCCCTGCTGGGCATGGGCCACGGGGGCGGTGGCGGCGAGGAGGGCCAGGGTCAGAACTGCAGCGCTGATCTTCAGGGTCTTCATCGGTTGTCTCCTTTAGGTTGTTTCTCAGTGAAGCCGCTCTCGATTGCTGCGGTCGACACCGAAGTTTACCAGTCGTCCGGCGGACTGACCAATCGTTTGCCAGTCGCCGGCGGTAGATAGAGCCGCCCGATGCTCGCCCTTGGCACTGTCGCTGCCGTCGTTTCGGGGTCGCGTCGTTTGGTGAGGCGGACTATGCCCGAGGTCGGTGACCGGGTAAGGCTGGGGTTTTTCAAGGGTCGCCGATCGCCGGGCGCCACTACCGCCGCCCACTCTCGCCATTCCTTCAATTGCGGTCGTGATCCGGATTACAGACGGCATCGCGCCTGGATCACATTTTCGTGAGGCAGCACTTGCCGGATGCAAGAGCGCACCAGGATGCATGGAGGGCCGCTGGCAGCAGGTTCTTCGAGGCTGGGTTTTTTCCAGCCTGGGCGGTCCCGTCGTGGCGCGGCAAGGTTGCCTGGACGGTGAGCAGAGCGCTTCGCCGCTAACCCGGGAGATGGCCAATGCCATCGATGAAACGACATGGCCGACGCTGGCGCTCGCTTGCCGCGGGTTTCGCTCTTTCGCTCGCGACCATGGCGGCGATGCCGGCGACGGCCGAGGTGAAGCTGCCCCGAGAGGGCTCTGTCGAGGTCGGCGGCGAACTCGTCAACACGTTGCGAATCAAGGAGCATTCGAGCTCCAGCCACGGCGAGAAGGCGACGACGACGCTGCGGGTCAACACCATCGAGCGCACCGCGGTCGGCGGCAATCTGAGCAATCGGACCGAGATCGACACGCTGACCCTGCGCGCCGAAGGGCGTGGTGCCGTCAGCGAGATGGCAATCGGCACGATCGGCGACGTGACCACCGGCGGCAATCTCACCAACAGCGTGACGCTGGGCAGCAGCACGAACATCGCGATCGGTGCCGGT
>CAYWSB010000266.1:0-4537 GCA_964460465.1 uncultured Geminicoccaceae bacterium
TCAGGAGACTCGCAAGTAATTGATATCATTCCCGAACTTTTCAGACAGGCTCTAACCACCTGAGATGCCTAGCACATCAGAAGATGAGAATCACGGATAATCAGAAAGAACTTTGAGTTGAAGCACTACCTCGCACTTGTACCCTTGTCTTTGTCGCCATTGATGATGCTGAAGTCGCCGTTTGCGCGGTCAGCCCGTCGCGCGCGGCAGCCACGCCATGATGTGCTCGGCGACGCACACGGTCTCGCCGTGCTGGTTGGTCATCTCGAGCCGGCCGCGGCTGCGGCTGCGCTCCTGGTCGACCTCGGCGATCCGGTAGACGACCGAGATGGTGTCGCCGATGAACACCGGCTTGATGAAGCGCACCCGGTCGTAGCCTGCGGAAACCGGGGTGAAGGCCGATTCGGTCGAGGAATAGCGCGAGCTCATCAGCGACGCGGTGGTCGACGAGAGCGAGAGGACGAGGAGCCCGTGGGCGATCCGCCGCCCGAACACCGTCGTCTTCATGTACTCCTCGTTGACGTGCGCCTTGTCGAAATCGCCCGAGATGCCGGCGAACAGGTAGAAGTCGCTCTCGGCGAAGGTCTTGGCGAAGCTCACCTCGGCACCGATCTCGATCGGGATCGTGGTCATTCGTGGATGTCCCTCAAGTTCGGCGCCCGCCGGGCGGGGCGCTTCTGGCGAGTGATCGGCTACTGGGCGGCGAAGGCCGGCAGCGGGCGGGTGGTGCCGGCCCTGGTCGCGGCGGTGTCGTCGTGCGGCACGACCCGGCCGCTGTCGCTCTCGATCAGGTGGCAGTGGCCGAGATCGGCGGTGAACGTCACGCGCTGGTCGGAATCGAGCTGGAGGTGCGGGTCGCAGGTGGCCGCGATCTCGACGCCGGCGAGCTGGAGGAAGGCGAGCCCTTCCGCGCCCATGGGCTCGACCACGTCGATCGCCGCCTCGAAATGGCCCGCGTCCGCGCCATCGAACCGGCCGACATGGAGATGCTCGGGCCGGATGCCGAGCTCCATCGGCCGGCCCCGGCAGGGCAGGTAGGCGGCCCGCCGCGACGCCGGCAGCGGCAGGGCGATCGCGTCGCCGATGGCGAACACCAGGTCGCCGCCCCGATCCTCGACCCGGCCCGGCAGGAAGTTCATCTTGGGGGCGCCGATGAAGCTGGCGACGAAGCGGTCGACCGGGTGCTCGTAGACCTCCATGGGCCGGCCGACCTGGACGATCCGGCCGTCCTTCATGATCACGATCCTGTCGGCGAGCGTCATGGCCTCGATCTGGTCGTGGGTGACGTAGATCACCGTCGTCTTCAGATTCTTGTGCAGCCGCTTGATCTCGACCCGCATCTGCGCGCGCAAGCTGGCATCGAGATTGGAGAGCGGCTCGTCGAAGAGGAACGCCTTGGGCTGCCGGACGATCGCCCGACCCATCGCCACCCGCTGCCGCTGCCCGCCCGAGAGCTCGCGCGGCTTCCTGGCCAGGAGCTCGGTGATGTTGAGCATGGCGGCCGCTTCGCGCACCCGGCGCTTGATCTCGTCGCGGCCGACGCCCTTGAGCCGGAGGCCGAAGGCCATGTTGTCGAAGACGGTCATGTGCGGGTAGAGCGCATAGGACTGGAAGACCATGGCGATGTCGCGGTTCTTGGGCGTCAGGTTGTTCACGACATACTGGTCGAACTTGATCTTGCCGCCCGAGACCGGCTCGAGTCCGGCGACCATCCGCAGCGTCGTCGACTTGCCGCAGCCGGACGGGCCGACCAGCACGACGAACTCGCCGTCGGCAATGGCGAGGTCGATGCCGGCCACCGCCACCACGCTGCCGAACCGCTTCTCGACGCCCTCGAGCCTGATCGTCGCCATCCGTTTCCCCGTTGCTTGCGCTAGCCCTTGACGCCGCCCGAGCCCCAGCCGGCGATCAGGTAGCGTTGCACCATGATGAAGAAGACGAGGGCCGGCAGGGTGATCACCACCCCGGCGGCCATCATCATCCCCCAGTCGGTGACGGTCGAGACATAGATGTCGTTGATGCCGACCGGCAACGTCTTCAGGCTGTCCGACGAGATCAGGACGCGCGCGAAGAGATAGTCGTTCCAGGCGACGATGAAGGTGAAGATCGTGACCGCGATGACGCCGGGCAGGGCCAGGGGCACGATCACCCTGACCACCGCCTGCGGCCGCGAGGCGCCGTCGGTCATCGCCGCCTCCTCGAGGTCGAGCGGGATCGACTGGAAGAAGGAGCGGAGCAGCCACATCGAGAAGGGCAGCGAGAAGGTCGCATAGGCCAGGATCAGGCCGAGCTGCGAGTTGATCAGGCCGAGCTGCCGCATCAGGATGTAGAAGGGAACGACGATCATGATCGGCGCGAACATGTAGGTGAAGAGCATGGTCGTCGAGATCAGCTCGCGGCCCTTGAAGCGGAACCGGGTGATGCCGTAGGCGGCGAGCGTGCCGATGGAGACGGTCAGGAGCGTCGCCGCCCCCGCCACCACGATGCTGTTCTTGAAGTAGACGGCGAAGTTGGTCGAGGTGAACAGCCGCCGATAGGCGTCGAAGGTGATCTCGGACGGGATGAAGGTGGGCACCGCCGTCAGGATCTCCCGGTCCGGCTTGATCGAGGTCAGCACCATCCAGGCCAAGGGAAAGGCGCAGATCATCAAGAGCAGGGCGGCGAGCCCATAGACCCAGAGCCGGAGGAGGGCGGCGCGCGGGTTCATTGCTCCTGCGCCTTCCTGAAGACGCGGAAGTAGAGCAGCGAGAACGCCACCAGGATCAGGAAGATCACGACGGACAGGGCGGCCCCCATGCCGACCTGCAGCTCCTGGAAGGTTTTGACGTAGGTGTAGATCGGCAGCGTCCGGGTGAAGTAGCCGACACCCGTGCCGCTGGCGAAGAGCCAGATGATGTCGAACTTGGTGAACATGAACATGAAGCGGAGCAGCACCAGGACGAAGAGCACGGCCCGGATCTGCGGCAGGGTGATGTGCCAGAAGCGGCGCAGCGGGCCGGCGCCGTCGACCTTGGCGGCGGCGTAGAGCTCCGGGTCGATGGTCTGCAGCCGGGCCAGCGTGCCGATCAGGATGAAGGGGAAGAAGGTCCAGGTGCTGATCAGGATCAAGGACAGCATGATCCAGTCGGGGCCGAGCAGGAGGCCCACCTCGAGGCCGACCAGGCGGAGCGCATAGGGCAGGATGCCGTAGCCGTCATTGAGGATCCAGCGCATCAGGATCACCACGACGATCATCGGCACCATGTAGGGGAAGAGCGCGCAGCCGCGGACGAAGCCGCGGCCGATGAAGGTCTGGTTGAGCAGGAGCGCGGCACCGACGCCGGTGATCAGCTGCAGGGCGACGGTGCCGAAGGCGTAGACCGTGCCGAGCCACAGGCTGCGCCAGAAGCCCTCGTAGTCGGTCAGGAAGAAGCGGAAATTGTCGAGCCCGACGAAGGTCTCGATCGGCAGGTAGGCGTGCTTGGAATGGACGCTGAGCCAGAACGAGTAGACGACCGGATAGAGGATCAGCCCCATGACCAGGATCACGGCCGGCGCCACCAGGACGTAGCCCCACCAATGCTCGGGAATGCGGCGCCCGGGCAGCCAGATCTCCTCGGCAGGTGCCGATGCCGCCGTCACCCGCCGCTCATCCTGCGTGGCGACCGCCATGCCGCGCCTCCGTCGCAACCTCGATCACGGGTGGCGTGGGGCCGGAGCCGCGCAGCGCGCGGCCCCAGCCCGGTCGCCGATCACCACTGGCGATAGCCGAGCTGTGTGATCAGCTCCTCGGCACGGCCCTGCGCCCGCGCGGCCGCCTCCTCGGGAGAGCGGATGCCCTGGACCACGTCCGTCACCATGTCGGCGAGAATGCCCGAGCCCGCCATCTCGGCGAGGAAGGGCAGCTGCAGGTCCTCCCACTGGGTCATCAGCAGCGGCCTCGGATCGTTCTCGGCGATGATCTTGAGCTGCGCCTCGACCCAGTAGTCCCACTCGTCGAAGGCCGGATGGGCGAGATAGTCCGGGTCCTCGGCGATCGACTTGCGCACCGGCAGGAGATGCGTCGGCACGGAGTGCGCGTACTTCAGGTAGTTGTCACGCTCGTAGAAGAACTTGAGGAACTCGATCGCGAGGTCCGCGTGCTCGGAATCCTTGAAGACGATCCAGGACTCGTTGTCGAACTGCGTGACGAACTTGCCGGGCTCGCCGCTCGGCCCGGCGGGCTTGCTGTCGTAGACGCCGATGTCGCCGGCGGCGACCACGTCCGGCGCGTACTGCTCGAAATAGCCGGTGCCGCGGCCCCAGCCGAGGATCGACGAGACCTGGCCCGTCGACAGGTTGGCGAAGGTGTCGAGATAGCTCTGGCTCAGCCAGTCCGGCGGCAGGCAGCAGTCGTGCAGCTCCTTCCAGAAGGTGAGCGTCTCGATCACCGCGGGCTCGGTGAACGTCGGCCGGCCGGTCTCGTCGAACAGCCGGCCGCCGTTGGAGCCGACCCACATATAGAGGTCCTCGTTGATGAAGAACGAGGGGCCGGCGAGGCCGAGGCCGTAGCGGTCGA
>CAYWSB010000267.1:0-4341 GCA_964460465.1 uncultured Geminicoccaceae bacterium
GTCTCGATCGGGCAGATGCGGCCGTAATGGGTCGGGTGCACGTCGCGCACCTCGAAGCCCGCCCGCTCACGCGTCAGGCCCCCCGGGCCGAGTGCGGAAAGCCGCCGTTTGTGGGTGATCTCGGAAAGCGGGTTGGTCTGGTCCATGAACTGCGAGAGCTGCGAGGAGCCGAAGAACTCGCGCACCGAGGCCGCAACCGGCTTGGCGTTGACGAGGTCGTGCGGCATGGCGGCGTCGATCTCGACCGAGCTCATCCGCTCGCGCACCGCCCGCTCCATGCGGAGCAGGCCGACCCGGAACTGGTTCTCCATGAGCTCGCCCACCGAGCGCACCCGGCGATTGCCGAGATTGTCGATGTCGTCGATCTCGCCGCGGCCGTCCTTGATCTCGACCATGTGCTTGACGACGGCGAGGATGTCATCGTTCCTGAGCACCCGCACCGTGTCGTCGGCCTCGAGGCCCAGGCGCTGGTTCATCTTGACCCGCCCGACCGGCGACAGGTCGTAGCGCTCGGGATCGAAGAAGAGCCCGGCGAAGAGGGCCTCCGCGGTCTCCAGGGTCGGCGGCTCGCCCGGCCGCAGCACCCGGTAGATGTCGAGCAGGGCCTCCTCGCGCGTGCTCGAGCGGTCGAGCACCAGCGTGTTCCGGATGTACGGGCCGATCGTCGAGTGGTCGATGTCGAGCAGCGGCAGCTCGTCGATGCCGGCCTCGGCGAGCCGGCCGAGCAGGTCGCTGGTGATCTCCTCGCCGGCGTCGGCGTGGACCAGCCCGCTCTCCATGTTGACGATGTCGCGCGCCACGAACTGGCCGATGACGTCCTCGGCGGAGAGGTAGAGCTCGGTGACGTTCTTCTCCTCGATCCGCTTGATCAGCCGCGGGCTCACCTTGGTCCCCGCCTCGGCCAGGGTCTCGCCCGAGGCGGCGTCGACGAGGTCGTTGGTCAGCTTCTGGCCGAGCAGCCGGTCCGGGCGGAACGCGATCTTCCAGCCCTGGCCGCAGCGATGGATCGTGATCTCGTGGTAGAAATGCGCGAGCAGCTCCTCGGCATCCATGCCCAGCGCCAGCAGCAGCGTCGTCGCCGGCAGCTTGCGGCGCCGGTCGATGCGGACATAGACGAGGTCCTTGGCGTCGAACTCGAAGTCCAGCCAGGAGCCGCGATAGGGAATCACCCGGGCCGAGTAGAGGAACTTGCCGGAGCTGTGCGTCTTGCCGCGGTCGTGGTCGAAAAACACGCCGGGCGAGCGGTGCATCTGGCTGACGATGACGCGCTCGGTGCCGTTGACGACGAAGGTGCCGTTGTCGGTCATGAGCGGCATGTCGCCCATGTAGACGTCCTGCTCCTTGATGTCGCGGACGGAGCGGGCGCCGCTGTCCTCGTCGATGTCCCAGACGATCAGCCGGAGCGTCACGCGCAGGGGAGCGGCGAAGGTCAGGCCGCGCTGATGGCACTCCTCGACGTCGTATTTCGGCGCCTCGAGCTCGTACTTGACGAAGTCGAGCGCGGCCCGGTCGGCGAAGTCCTTGATCGGGAACACCGAGCGGAACACTTCCTCGAGCCCGGTGAGGTCCCGATCCGCCGGGGCGATGTGCATTTGCAGGAAGCCCTCGTAGCTCTGCCGCTGCACCTCGATGAGGTTCGGCATCGTCGTGACTTCCGGGATGCGACCGAAGCTCTTGCGGATCCGCTTACGCGCCGTCTTCGCCTCTGCCATCACTGCGTTCCGTTTCCCATGTCAGCGCGCCGGAAGATCCGGCGGCGCCCAGCTGTCACCCCGGCGACGCGCGCGACGGCGGCCCCGGCGGCGAGACGTGCCGCGGCCCGATCGGCCGGCGGCACAACGACAGAAAGGCGCGCCGACGCGATACGCGCCGGCCGCCTCTCTCGATCCGTAAGTCCGTTGGAGCTGCCGAGCGACCGCCCGCGTCCGTGGATCAGCCGGACCGCAAGGCCCGGGTCACCGCCGGCACGATCGCCTGCTGCAACCGTGCCGATCTTATTTGACCTCCACGGTGGCGCCGGCCTCCTCGAGCTGCTTCTTGATCTTCGCGGCCTCGTCCTTGTTGACGCCTTCCTTGACCGGCTTGGGCGCCGCCTCGACGAGGTCCTTGGCCTCCTTCAGGCCGAGGCCGGTGATCGCCCGGACCTCCTTGATGACGTTGATCTTCTTCTCGCCGGCGGCGGCGAGGATCACGTCGAACTCGGTCTGCTCCTCGGCGGCCTCGGCCGCAGCGGCGGGGGCGGCACCGGCAGCGGCGACGGCCACGGGCGCCGCGGCCGACACGCCCCACTTCTCCTCGAGCATCTTCGAGAGCTCGGCCGCCTCGAGCACGGTCAGGCTCGAGAGATCGTTAACCAGCTGTTCCAGGTTCGCCATGTGTTGAGTCCTCCAACGGTTCATTCAGGGTGCCGCCCGGACGAAGCCGGCGGCGGAAGTCGCAAGAACGGGGCTCAGCCGAGCTCGGCCTTCGCCTTGAGAACGCGCGCCAGCTGGCCGCCGGGGGCCTGCAGGAGGCCGACCAGGCGCGACGCCGGGGTGTTGATGAGGGCGAGCAGCTTGGCGCGCAGCTCGTCGAGCGACGGCAGCTCGGCCAGCGCCTGGACCTTGTCGGCATCGAGCAGGGTCCCGGCATAGCTGCCGCCGACGATCACCAGCTTCGCATTCTTCTTGGCGAAGGCGCTGATCACCTTGGGCGCCGCCACCGGGTCCGCCGAGTAGGCGATGGCGGTCGGCCCCTTGAGCAGGCCCGCGAGCGGCGCGAACGGGGTGTTCGCCACGGCGAGCTTGGCCAGGCTGTTCTTGGCGACGCGGAAGCGCGCGTCGGCCTCGCGCATCTGCACGCGCAAGCCCTGCAGCTCGGCCACGTTGAGGCCCATGTAGTGGGTCACGACGACCACGCCGGCATCGGCGAAGATGCCGCGCAACTCGTCGACGATCTCGTGTTTCTCGGCGCGGAGCACGGACGGCCTCCAAATTCAGCACAGAACGGGGCTGGCCCGGCAACCGCGCGGCGCCTCGCCTCGACCCCCGGACACGATATGAACGAGTGCTCCAAAAAGGCCACGACCAAACCCACTCACCCAGCTGGATGAGTGGACATATCCCGCGGACCCGTAGCGCTCAGGAGCCGGGAGCATAGCGACCTCGTCCACTCTCGCAAGCGATTTCTTCACCATCCGACCCGCAAGGGCCGGATGGCCGGCAGACAGCGCTGCCGGCCGCGACGCGTCAGCCGCCGACCAGCGTGGCGACCTCCAGCTTGATGCCCGGCCCCATCGTCGAGCTGAGATGCGCGCCCTTCAGATAGGTGCCCTTGGCACCGGACGGCTTCGCCTTGTTGACCGCGTCGACGAGGCTCCTGGCGTTGTCGACGATCTGCTCTGGCGTGAAGCTGGCCTTGCCGATGCCGGCGTGGATGATGCCGGCCTTCTCGACCCGGAACTGCACCTGCCCGCCCTTGGCGGCCTCGACCGCTTCCCTGACGTTGGGGGTCACGGTGCCGAGCTTGGGGTTCGGCATCAGGCCGCGCGGGCCGAGGATGCGCCCGAGCCGGCCGACCAGCGGCATCATGTCCGGGGTGGCGATCACCCGGTCGAAATCGAGCTGGCCCGCCTGCACCTGCTCGGCCAGATCGTCGGCACCGACGACATCCGCGCCGGCAGCCTTGGCCTCGGCGGCCTTGTCACCCTTGGCGAAGACGGCGACCCGGACGGTCTTGCCCGTGCCGTGCGGCAGATTGACCACGCCGCGGACCATCTGGTCGGCATGCCGCGGGTCGACGCCGAGATTGAGGGCCAGCTCGATCGTCTCGTCGAACTTGGCCTTGGCCGCCCCCTTGATGGCCCCCACCGCCTCGTCGAGCGGGTACAATCGCTCCCGGTCGATGGTCGCCGCCGCTGCCTTCAAGCGCTTGCCCTGCTTGGCCATCGGGTCAGCCCTCCACCACGTCGAGACCCATCGAGCGGGCGGAACCCACGATCATCGTGGTGGCCTGGTCGAGGTCGTTGGCGTTCAAATCCTTCATCTTGGCCTCGGCGATCTCGCGGCACTGCGCCATCGTCACCTTGCCCGCGACGCTCTTGCCGGGCGTCTGGCCGCCCTTCGGCAGCCCCGCCGCCTTCTTCAGGAAGTAGCTGGCGGGCGGCGTCTTGGTCATGAAGGTGAAGGTGCGATCGGCATAGGCCGTGATCACCGTCGGGATCGGCATGCCGGGCTCCATGCCCTGCGTGGCGGCGTTGAACGCCTTGCAGAACTCCATGATGTTCAGCCCGCGCTGGCCCAGCGCCGGGCCGATCGGCGGCGACGGGTTCGCCTTGCCGGCCGGCACCTGCAGCTTGATGTA
>CAYWSB010000268.1:0-4277 GCA_964460465.1 uncultured Geminicoccaceae bacterium
GAGGCCGGCGAGGCCACCCGCGACTTCCTCGCCCGGCTGCTCGAGGCCGGGGCGGCGACCTGCCCGGGCTCTTGGCCGCGCACATCCGCCTCGTCGAGTGGCTGGCCGCCGACGAGACCGGCAGCCCCGCCGAGCTCTGGGCCAAGGAGGCCGGCGAGGCCACCCGCGACTTCCTCGCCCGGCTGCTCGAGGCCGGGGCGGGCGAGGCGGCACCGGCCGGCAACGCCTGGCCCGCCGTGCTCGCCGTCCTGATGGGCGCGGAGGCCGTGCGGCCGCGCGGCGAGAGCCACCCTCGCCTGATGATCCTGGGCCAGCTCGAGGCCCGCCTGGTCGAGGCCGACGCCGTGGTGGTCGCCGGGCTCAACGAGGGCATTTGGCCGCGCCTCGCCGAGCCCGGCCCCTGGCTCAACCGGCATCTCCGCCAGGCCCTGGGCCTGCCGCCCGTCGAGTTCCAGATCGGCATCGCCGCCCACGACCTGCTCTTGGCGGCGACCGCACCGGAGGTGGTCTTGACCCGGAGTGCCAAGGACCGCGGCGGCAGCCCGACCGTGGCGTCGCGCTGGCTGCAGCGCCTGGACACCGTCGCCCGTGCCGTCCACCGCCGCGACCGCCTCGATCTCGATCCGGCGAGGCTCGCCTGGGCGAGCGGCCTCGACGCGCCCGTGGGCCCCGTCCGGCCCTGCCCGCCGCCCGAGCCCCGCCCGCCGGCCGAGGCGCGGCCCAGGGACCTCTGGGTCACCGAGATCGAGACCCTGATGCGCGACCCCTACGGCGTCTACGCCAGGCGGATTCTCGACCTGAAGCCGCTCGACCCGCTCGACGCCGACCCCGGCGTGCGCGAGCACGGCGCCATCATCCACGACGTGCTCGAGCGCTTCGCCAGGACCTGGCCGACCACGCTGCCGGCCGAGCCCGAGGCCGAGCTCGTCAGAATGGGCCTCGAGGCGTTCGCCCGCTTCGCCGACCAGCCGGAGATGCAGGCGCTCTGGTGGCCGCGCTTTCGGCTCATCGCCCGCTGGTTCGTGGCCGAGGAGACCGCCCGCCGCGCCGCCATCCGGCGCATCGCCGCCGAGAGCGAGGGGGCGCTGCGGCTCGGCCCCGACGGCGCCTACACCATCCGCGCCCGCGCCGACCGGCTCGAGGTCCGGACCTCGGGCGGGCTCGGCATCGCCGACTACAAGACCGGCACGATCCCGTCGCTCGCCGACATCAGGGCCGGCCTCAGCCCGCAGCTGCCGCTCGAGGCCGCGATCGCCGAGGGCGGCGGCTTCGCCGGCCTCGCCGGGACGATCGAGGCGCTGGAGCACTGGCCGCTCAAGGCCAGCCTGAAGGCCGGCGAGATCAAGCCCGCGGCAGCACCCGACCAGCTCGAGGCGCTGATCAGATCGGCCCTCGACGGCGTGGGACAGCTCTTCGCCCTGTTCGCCGACCCGAAAACGCCCTTCTTCGCCGTGCCACGCCCGGAGATCGCCCCGCGCTACAGTCCCTATGAGCACCTGGCGCGGATCAAGGAATGGCGTGGTGCCGGTGACTGACGCGGCGATGGCGGCCGGACGCCCGACCCCGGCGCAAGGGCTCGCCGCCGATCCCGGCCGGTCCGTCTGGGTCACCGCCAATGCCGGCACCGGCAAGACGCGCGTGCTCACCAACCGGGTGCTCCGCCTCTTGCTCGCCGGTGCCGATCCCGAGGCCGTCCTCTGCATCACCTTCACCAAGGCGGCCGCGGCGGAGATGGCGGCCCGGATCGAAAAGCAGCTCGCCGACTGGGCCGTGGCGCCCGATGCCGACCGGCTCGCGGCCGAGCTCGAGGCGCTGATCGGCGCGCCGCCCGATCGGGCCGTCACCGACCGCGCCCGCCGGCTCTTCGCCCTGGTCCTCGACCTGCCGGCCGGCCTGCCGATCATGACCATCCACGGCTTCTGCCAGGGCCTGCTGCGCCGCTTCCCGCTCGAGGCCGGCATCGCCCCGCATTTCGAGCTGATCGACGAGCGCACCGCGGGGGAGCTGCAGATCGAGGCCCGGCAGGGCGTGCTCGGCAGCCCGGACCCCGGCCTGAAGCAGGCGGTCGAGGACCTGGCCGTCCTGATGGGCGACGACTCGCTGACCGAGGCCATCGCCCAGCTCCTCGCCCGCCGCCAGCATCTCGCCGCTCTCGCCCAGGAGCACCGCGGCGCCGCGGGCGTGATCGCCGCCGTCGAGCGCCTGCTCGAGGTCCGCCCCGACGATCCCCCCGAGGCGATCGTCGCCCGTGCCTGCCGGCCCGAGGAGGTCGACAGCCGCAGCCTCGTGCCCGCCGCCAATGCGCTCCTCCGCGGCACGCCGGCCCAGCAACGCAGAGGGCAGTCCATTCTCGGCTGGCTGAATGCCAGCGAAACGGATCGTGCGACCCTCTTTGATGCCTACCGATCAGCGCTGCTGACGCAGGCTGGCCAACCCCACGCCCATGCCGTGCCCAATGGCTTGGACGAGCCTCTGCGCCGCGCCCTGCAACGCGAGCAGGCGCGCCTCGTCCGGGTCGAGGACGCCCTCAAGGCGCACGAGGTCGCCCGCCGCACGGCCGTGCTGCTCACCGTCGGCTACGCCGTCGTCGACGCCTATGCGGCCGCCAAGCGCCAGGCCTCGGCGCTCGATTTCGACGACCTCATCGCCCGCGCCGAGCAGCTCCTCGCCGACCCGGCCCGCCGCGACTGGGTGCGCTTCAAGCTGGATGCCCGGATCGACCACCTCCTGGTCGACGAGGCGCAGGACACGAGCCCGCTGCAATGGGCGATCGTCGAGCACCTGGTCGAGGAGTTCCATGCCGGCGAGGGCGCGCGTCAGGGCGGCCGCACGCTCTTCGTCGTCGGCGACGAGAAGCAGTCGATCTACAGCTTCCAGGGTGCCGATCTGGCGAGCTTCGCCGCCGTCCGCGAGCGCCTGACCGGCAGGTTCGCCGCCGCCCGCCGGCCGCTCGAGCGGACCGTCCTCGACCTTTCCTTCCGCTCCGGCCCGGCGATCCTCGCGGCGGTCGACGCGGTTCTGGCCGACCCCGAGATCCTCACCGCCGTCGCCGGCGAGCCGCCGCCCGAGGTCCGGCACGACACCTTCCGCCGCAACGCGTTGAGCACGGTCGAGCTCTGGCCGCTGGTCGAGCCGGCCGAGCGCGCGGTGCGGCCGGCCGAGGGCTGGCTGCTGCCGACCGAGCGCCACGACGCGGATGCCGCCGAGACCCGGCTCGCCGAGCACATCGCCACGACCATCCGCGGCTGGCTCGACACCGGGGCGGTGCTCGAGGCCACCGGCCGGCCGATCCGCCCGGGCGACATCCTTGTCCTGCTGCAACGCCGTGGCATCGCCCAGGAGCGCATCCTCAAGGCGCTCAAGGAGAACGACATTCCGGTCGCCGGCGCCGACCGGCTGCAGCTCACCGACAGCATCGCCGTGGAGGACCTGCTCGCCCTCGGCCGCGCGCTGCTCCTGCCCGAGGACGACCTGACGCTCGCCGCGCTTCTGAAGAGCCCGCTCGTCGGCCTCGCCGAGGACGACCTCTTCCGCCTCGCCCACGCCCGCGGCAAGAGCCGTCTCGTCGAGCGGCTGCGGGGGCTCGGCGACGCCGGCGAGCCACCCTTCGCCGCCGCCTGGGAGCGCTTCCGCGGCTGGCTCGCCATGGCCGACTTCATGCCGCCCTTCGAGCTCTTCACCCGGATCCTCGGCCCCGAGGGCGGCCGCCGGCGGCTGCTGCAGCGCCTCGGACCCGACGCGGCCGAGCCGATCGAGGCCTTTCTCGCCCAGGCCCTGGCCTACGAGGAGGGCCACCCGGCCTCGCTCGAGGGCTTCGTCCACTGGCTCGGCCTCGATGCCGAGAGCCTCAAGCGCGACCTGGAGCAGGGCACGGATGCCGTCCGGGTGATGACCGTGCACGGCTCGAAGGGCCTGGAAGCCCCGATCGTCTTTCTCGCCGAGGCCGGCCCCTACCAGCCGCAGGACGGCAAGGACCGCCTGCTGTTCGATCCGGCGACCGGCCTGCCGCTCTGGCGCGCCGCCGCGGCCGAGCGCGATCCGGTGAGCCGGCGGATCGTCGATGCCCGCAAGGCGCTGCAGGCGGCCGAGCGCTGGCGGCTCCTCTACGTCGCCATGACCCGGGCCAGGGACCGGCTCTACGTCACCGGCTGGGCCAGGCGCCGCGGCGGCGCCGACGGCTCCTGGCACGACGTGGTCGGCCGGGCGCTGCGCCGCCTGCCGGACATCGAGGCGGCGGCTGACGGCGGCCTGCGCCTGGCGCGCGGCGTCGCCGGCAG
>CAYWSB010000269.1:0-4276 GCA_964460465.1 uncultured Geminicoccaceae bacterium
CAGCCGATTGCATAGCAAACGCGAATTGAGCCAATGATTTCCCCCGCGCCCCCTCGGAACGTCGCGCCGGCGCTTGTCACCGGCTACGCTACAAAGTACCGGTGGGGCGCGGGGAGGCACTGCCTCCCCGCATTATTTCCTAGTTCGGAGAACCCGTCCCATGGCCACGATCCGGCCGGTGCGCGGCACGCACGACCTCTACGGCGAAACCATTCACCGCCACCGCCACGTGATCGAGACCGGGCGGGCCACGGCCGTGCTGTACGGCTACGAGGAGATCGCCACCCCGATCTTCGAGTTCACCGAGGTCTTCCAGCGCAGCCTCGGCGACACCTCCGACGTCGTCACCAAGGAAATGTACACCTTTGAGGATCGCGGCGGCGAGAGCCTGACGCTGCGCCCCGAGAACACCGCCCCAGTCGCCCGGGCGATCGTCTCCAACGGCCTGCTCCAGTCGCTGCCGCTCAAGTTCTTCTACGCCGGACCGATGTTCCGCTACGAGCGGCCACAAAAGGGCCGCCTGCGCCAGTTCCACCAGATCGGCGTCGAATTGATCGGTGCCGGCGAGCCCCTGGGTGACGTCGAGGTCATCGCCATCGGCGCGCACATCCTGGATGCCCTCGGCATCGCCGGCCAGGTCACCCTCGAGCTCAACACGCTGGGCGATCCCGAAAGCCGGATGGCCTACCGCCAGCGCCTCGTCGGCTACCTCGAGGGCTTCCGCGACCGGCTCTCCGAGGACAGCCGCCTGCGGCTGGAGCGCAACCCGATGCGCATTCTCGACAGCAAGAACGAGGGTGACCGGGCGATCGTCAGGGACGCGCCGCGGCTCGAGGACTCGCTCAACCAGGCGAGCCTGGATTTCTTCCAGGCGGTCAAGGACGGGCTCGACGAGCTCGGCATCGCCTACACCCTGAACGAGCGACTGGTGCGCGGTCTCGACTACTACACCCACACCGCGTTCGAGTTCACGACCACGGCCCTGGGATCCCAGGGCGCCGTCATCGCCGGCGGCCGCTACGACGGTCTGGTCGAGGAGATCGGCGGCCCGCCCACCCCGGGGGTCGGCTGGGCCGCCGGTGTGGAGCGCCTGGCGCTGCTCGCCACCGGCGCGCCGGCCGCACCGCGACCCACGGCCATCGTGCCCATCGGCCCGGCCGCCGAGGCCGAGGCGCGACAGCTCGCGGCCGAGCTCCGCCGCGCCGGGATCGCCGTCGAGCTCGCCTTCAAGGGCAAGCCCGGCCAGCGGATGAAGCGCGCCGACCGGGCCCATGCCCGCTACGCCATCTCGATCGGCGACGCCGAGCTGGCAAACGGTGCCGTCAAGCTGCGCGACCTCGACAGCGGCGAGGAGACCACGGTCGACCGCCGGGCCCTCATCGACAGCCTCGCGCCCTAGGACCCGAGCCGGCGCCCGCTCGAACACCGCCCCCAGGTGACCAGCACGATTCGGGGACATGCGCCGCCGGCGCCCACGCGATGGAGCGACATGGCGGGGCGGGACACGCCGTTTGCCCACCCCCGACACCCCTCCCGTAAAATGTGACAGATTGATGACATGGCTTTGACGAGCAGCGTGCTTCAGCGCTAGTCTCCGAGGTTTCCGCCACCCCGGCTTTCGGAGCTCTCCCCCCCGTTGAACGCCACCACGATCCTGATCGAGCTGGTGGGCGGCATCGCCCTGTTGCTCTGGGGGGTGCGCATGGTGCGCACCGGCGTCAGCCGGGCGCTCGGCTCGTCGCTCCGCGGCCTGCTCCGCCGCGCCGCCGGCAACCGCTTCAGCGCCGCCGCCGCCGGCCTGCTCGTCACCGTGCCGCTGCAGAGCTCGACCGCGACCGCGATCATCACCGGCGCCTTCGCCGACCGCCGGATGATCGGACTGGCCGCCGCGCTGGCCGTGATGCTCGGCGCCGACGTCGGCACCGCCGTGGCGGCCCAGCTCCTCGCCATCGACCTCCGCTGGCTCTCGCCCGTCGCCATCATTGCCGGCTTCGCCCTCTTCGTGGCGAGCCGGACCGCCAAGCGCCGGCAGATCGGCCGGGCGCTCATCGGCGTCGGCCTGATCATGCTCGCGCTGCGCCTCGTGGTCGGCTCCTCCGAGCCGCTGCGCGAGTCGCCGGCCCTGGCCGCCGTGCTCGCCGCGCTCGAGAACGACATCGTCTTCACGGCGGCCCTCGCCGCCCTCCTGACCTGGCTGTCGCACTCCTCGATCGCCGTCATCCTGACCCTGGCCGGCCTGGTCGGCGCCGGCGTCGTGCCCGCCGTCATGGCCATCCCCTTCGTGCTGGGCGCCAATGCGGGTGCGGCCGTCGCCCCCTTCGTCGCCACCGTCGGCAGCAGCCCGGCCGGCCGCCGGCCGGCACTCGGCAACCTCGTGATGCGCGGCAGCGGCGCCGTCCTGGCCCTGGGCACCCTGCCCTGGACCGCCCCCCTGATCCGCGAGGCGCTCGGCAGCGGTGCGGCCCTCGTCCTCAACCTCCACCTCGCCTTCAACGTGGCACTTGCGGTCGTCATGCTGCCGCTCGTCGGCCCCATCGCCCGGCTGGTCGAGATGCTGCTGGCCGAGAAGCCGAGCGATGCCGAAGACCGGCTGCGGCCCCGCCACCTGGACCCGGACGCCCTCGCCAGCCCCGCCGTGGCCCTCGCCAACGCCTCGCGCGAGGCGCTTCGGCTCGGCGACGCGGTCGAAGGCATGCTCGGCCGCTCGATCCAGGCCTTCGCCCGGCAGGACCCGGAGCTGGTCAAGGCGATCGAGGCCGAGGACGACGTCGTCGACGCCTTGCACGAGGCGATCAAGCTCTACCTCACCCGCCTCAACCAGGAGGAGCTGGACCCCGAGGAGAGTCAGCGCTGCGTCGAGATCCTCACCTTCACCACCAATTTCGAGCATATCGGCGACATCATCGACCGCAATCTGATGGAGCTGGCCGAGAAGAAGATCAAAGGCGGGCTGCGCTTCTCCGCCGAGGGCATGGCCGAGATCGAGGCCTTCCATGCCCGCATCGCGCAGAACATGCAGCTTGCGCTCACCGTCTTCATGCGTGGCGACATCGCGATGGCGCGGCAGCTGATCGCCGAGAAGACCGCGATCCGCAACATGGAGATCGAGGCGGTCGAGCATCACCTGGCCCGGGTCGGCCGCCGGCTGCCCGAGACGCTGCAGACCTCGTCGCTGCACCTCGACGTGATCCGCGACCTCAAGCGCATCCACTCGCACATCGCCGCCGTGGCCTACCCGATCCTCGAGCGCGCCGGGGAGCTGAGGAAGACCCGGCTCAAGAAGCCCGGCAAGGCCGACCGGGTCAAGGCAGAGGCGAACGGGGCGCCCTCTCCCGTGACGGCGGAGCGCGAGTCGGCCGAGCCGCAGCCGAGCCGCTGACCCGCGCCGAGCCGACCACCATCATTGACGCCGCCGCGTTTCTGCCGAAAACCCTGGCCTCGTCCGCAACTCTGCACCACAAGCACCCGATGACCAGCCTGCGATTGACGAGCGGCCTCGACGCTAGGTTCCATGCCATCCTCGCCAGGCGCGACGAGCTCGCGTCCCTGATGGCCGAGGGCAACGGCGACTATGCCGGACTCGGCCGCGAGTTCGCCGAGCTCGAGCCCATCGTCCAGGGCATCGAGCGCCTCCGTGCGCTCCAGGCCGAGATCACCGGCCTCGACGAGCTCCTGGCCGACCCCGCGACCGACCCCGAGATGCGCGCCATGGCCCGCGACGAGCGCGCCCAGCTGGAGGCCCGGCTGCCCGAGCTCGAGCGCGACATCCAGCTCCTGCTGCTGCCGAGGGATGCCGCCGATGAGGGCAGTGCGATTCTCGAGATCAGGGCCGGCACCGGCGGCGACGAGGCAGCACTCTTCGCCGGCGACCTCTGGCGGATGTACGAGCGCTACGCCCAGGGCCGGGGCTGGCGCACCGAGATCCTCTCGCTGAGCGAGACCGAGATCGGCGGCATCAAGGAGCTGGTCGCCGCGGTCCAGGGCCGGGGCGTGTTCGCCCGGCTCAAGTTCGAGGCGGGCGTGCACCGGGTCCAGCGCGTGCCCGTCACCGAGGCCGGCGGGCGCATCCACACCTCGGCCGCCACCGTGGCCGTCCTGCCCGAGGCGGAGGACGTCGACTTCGAGCTCGACGAGGGGGACCTCCGGGTCGACGTCTACCGGGCCTCGGGTGCCGGCGGCCAGCACGTCAACCGGACCGAGAGCGCGGTGCGCATCACCCACCTGCCGACCGGCATCGCCGTCGCCATGCAGGACGAGAAGTCGCAGCACAAGAACC
>CAYWSB010000270.1:0-4160 GCA_964460465.1 uncultured Geminicoccaceae bacterium
GGCCTGATGGCGGTGATCTCGGCGATCGAGACGGTCGGCGACGTCTCCGGCATCACCAAGGGCGGGGCCGGCCGCGAGGCCACCGACAAGGAGATCACCGGCGCGACCTACGCCGACGGCCTCGGCACCGCCGTCGCCGGCCTCTTCGGCGCCCTGCCCAACACCTCGTTCAGCCAGAACGTCGGCCTGATCGCCATGACCGGGGTCATGAGCCGCCACGTCGTCACCATCGGTGCCGTCTTCCTCATCCTCTGCGGCCTGGTGCCCAAGGTCGGGGCGGTGATCACGACGGTGCCGATCGAGGTCCTGGGCGGCGGCGTGATCGTCATGTTCGGCATGGTCATCGCCGCCGGTGTGAGCATGCTCTCGGACGTCACCTGGAACCGGCGCAACATGGTGATCTTCGCGGTCTCGCTCTCCATCGGCCTCGGCCTGCAGCTCGAGCCCGCCGCCCTGCAGCACGTGCCCGACACGCTCAGGGTGCTCCTGACCTCCGGCCTCCTGCCCGCCGCGTTCCTCGCCATCACCCTCAACCTGCTGCTGCCGGCGGAGCTCGCCGACGAGGCGACCGAGGAGATCTCGGGCGGCATGGCCGGCCACCGGCACGACGACGATCCCGCCTACCGGCACTGAGGGAGGCCGGCCATGGCGACGACCCTGGTCCGCAACGCCGCCGTGGTCGTCACCATGGACGAGGCGCGGCGCGAGATCGCAGGCGGCAATGTGCTGGTCCGGGACGGCGTCATCGTGGCGGTGGGCGCCGAGCTGCCCGCCGCCACGGCCGTCGACACCGTGATCGACGCCACCGGCTGCGTCGTCACGCCCGGCCTCGTCAACACCCACCACCACCTCTTCCAGACGCTGACCCGGGCGGTGCCGGCCGGGCAGGACGCGCTGCTGTTCGGCTGGCTCGACGCGCTCTACCCGATCTGGGCGCGGCTGCGGCCGGCGGACGTGCGCGCCGCCACCGAGCTCGGCCTCGCCGAGCTGGCGCTGTCCGGCTGCTCGCTGACGTCGGACCACCTCTACCTCTTCCCCAACGGGGTCCGCCTCGACGACACCATCGAGGCCGCGGCCACGATCGGCGTGCGCTTCCATGCGACCCGCGGGGCGATGAGCATCGGCCAGAGCCAGGGCGGGCTGCCGCCCGACGCGCTCGTCGAGACGGAAACGGCGATCCTCGAGGACTGCATCCGCGTCGTCGACGCCTTCCACGATCCGCGGCCGGGGGCCATGCTCCGCATCGGCCTCGCCCCCTGCTCGCCCTTCTCGGTCAGCCGCGAGCTGATGCGCGATGCGGCCCTCCTGGCGCGCGAGAAGGGGGTGATGCTGCACACGCATCTCGCCGAGAACGCCGAGGACGTCGCCTACTCGCAGGCCCGCTTCGGCTGCCGGCCGGGCCAGTACGCGGAGGAGCTCGGCTGGACCGGCCGGGACGTCTGGCACGCCCACTGCGTCGCCCTCGACGCCGGCGAGATCGGCCTCTTCGCCCGGACCGGCACCGGGGTCGCGCACTGCCCCTGCTCGAACTGCCGGCTCGACTCCGGCATCGCCCCGGTGCGCGCGATGCGCGATGCCGGGGTCGAGGTCGGCCTCGGCGTCGACGGCTCCGCCTCCAACGACGCCGCCCACCTCCTGGCCGAGGCACGCCAGGCCCTGCTGCTGCAGCGGGTGGCGAACGGGGCCGACGCCATGGCGGCGCGCGAGGCGCTGGAGATCGCCACCCTCGGCGGCGCCCGGGTGCTCGGCCGCGACGATTGCGGCGCGCTCGCGGTCGGCAGGCGCGCCGACATCGCGATCTGGGACGTCTCCGGCATCGCCGCCGCCGGGGCCTGGGACCCGGTCGCCGCCCTCGTCCTCTGCGGCCCGTTCAGGGTGCGCGACCTCCTGGTCGAGGGCCGGCCGGTGGTCCGGGACGAGCGACTCGTCACCGCCGACAGGCACGGGATCGCGGCGCGCGCCCGGGCCGCCGTCGCCCGCCTCATGGCCTAGCCGCCCGGACCGGACGCGGCCGGCGGGTTACGCCGGCCGGCTTAAGCCTCCGCCGGCGGCGGGCGGGCGCTGCTTACGCCCAATTGCTCAATGGTTCCGAGCGGCAACTCGACCGACACTACTTGCGATGCAACAGGTGGTTCCGCCGTCACGATGTGGCGGCGGGAGACGGATGGGTCGGGGGAACGCCATGGCTCGCTACCGGAACGCCCTGCTGACCGCGGCCCTGGGGCTGGCCGTCACCACCCAGGCGTCCAGCGCCCAGCCGGTCGATCTCGACCTCGCCGATCTCGATCGCTTCACCGGTGGCGCCTGGCAGCAGAGCTCGCCCTTCATCGAGCTGCCCACCTTCGACCGCCGGAGCTTCATCTCGAGCTCGTACTCGATGCCGATCGCCAATGCCTTCGCCGTCTGCTTCATGTGCTCGGGCGACGCCGCGGCGGTCGCCATCGCCAATGCCATCGGCGGTGCCCGCGCCGATGCGGGCTCCTTCGCCAGCGGCTTCGGCCGGGCCGTCACCCGGGCCGAGGCGGTGGGCCCGCCCTTCGTCTTCGTCCTGCCCGATTCGTTCGCGGCTCCCGCTTTCCGGGCGCGCCGGTGAGCGCCGATGCACCGGCCGCGCCCGTCCTCCCTTGTCGCCTCGCGCCGGCCGCCGGCCGGCAGCCGAGGACAGCAGACACCGGAATGGGTCCGGTGGCGTGGCGGCCTCTCGCCGTGCACGAAAGACAGTCATCGAGGAAACGCACCATGCGCAACTTTGTGATTGCCACGGCTGCCGTGGCGTTGATCGGTCTCGCCGGCACCGCCCGCGCCGAGACCGTCGATCTCGCCCTCGCCGACCTGGAGACCATCACCGCCGGCAACTACATGGGTCCGGGCGGCTTCAGCTTCGACTTCTCGAAGTACGGGCGCGTCGACCTGCAGAAGTACATCGACATCTACGCGCGGTTCGACGTCCACCCGAGCATCAAGGGCAACTACGCCGACGGCGAGGCGGCGGCGACCGCCTACGGCAAGAACACCTTCACCGAGACGCTGAGCTTCGCCGACACGGTCGAGGGCTACCTGTCGCGCTCGGGCAGCCATGCGGTGGCGGCCTCGGCCCCGCCCTATCACTACGCGCCGCCGCCGCACTGCTGCGGCCCACGGAAGTAGGTCGCGACGGCCGGCGGTCCGGCCGGGAAAGGCGGCAGCCATGTGGCGGCACGTCCACCTGCGGGCTTCGGCCCCCGGAGCACGGCGCCTTTTCCGGTCGCGGCCCGCCCGGCCCCTCGCGGCATGGCTCTCGGGCTGCCTGATCCTGGCACTGCCCGGGGTGGAGGCAGCGGCCGCCGGTGACCATCCTGTCGCACGGCCGGCGGCCGTCGTCTCGCTCCTCGAGCAGCGCCAGCGGCTGGTCGTGATGCAGAGCTGGGACTACTCCTGCGGGGCGGCGTCGCTGGCGACCCTCTTGAACTTCCAGCACGGCGACCCGGTGACGGAGCGCGAGATCGCCCTCGGCCTCATGGCGCGCGAGGAGTACGTCACGAACCCGATCCTCGTGAACCTGCGCCAGGGCTTCTCGCTCGCCGACCTCAAGCGCTTCGTCGACGCGCGCGGCTATCGCGGCCGCGGACTCGGCCGCCTCGACCTCGAGTCGCTGACCGAGCGGGCACCGGCGCTGGTGCCGATCCTGGTCAACGGCTCGAGCCACTTCGTCGTCTTCCGCGGCCGGCGCGGCAGCCGCGTGCTGCTCGCCGACCCGCTGTTCGGCAGGCGCACCATGACCGTCGAGCAGTTCCTTGCAGCCTGGCCCGAGGACGCCGACTTCGGCCGGGTCGGCTTCGTCGTCGAGCGCAGGGACGGCCTGCCGCCACCCAATCGCCTGGAGCCCGCGGCCGATGACTTCCTCACCCTCGGCTGAGCCCGGCGTCGCGGCGTCGCCGCTCCGGACCGTCGCCCGGCCCGGCCTGGCACTGCTCGGGCTGGGCCTCGCCTCCGGGCTGGTGATCGCCGCTGCCGAGGGCGAGCCGCGCGGCGCCGGCGAGACACCCGCACCGCCGGCCGAGCTGGTCCTGCCGCCGGGCCCACCCGCCGCGCCACCGGCGGCGGCCGAGGCGCCAGCGGCCGGCATGCTCCCCGACCCGGACCAGACGGCCGCGGCCGGTACCGCGGCGAGCACGGCCAGC
>CAYWSB010000271.1:0-4157 GCA_964460465.1 uncultured Geminicoccaceae bacterium
CCGGAGAACGAGCTGGGCACAAGCCCAGCTACACCACGCCGTGGGACACGATCCTCGGTCTTGCCGGTTTCGGGCGCCATGCGGGCGCAGCTCTCCCGTCGAGCCAGAGCGTTCGCCCGGTCCTGCCGGCCAGGTGGGCCATGCCGATCTCGGGCGCGGCCCGGGGCAGGCCGATGGTCCGGACGCAGAGGTCCATCCGGTGCTGCTGCTCGGCGCAGACGTGCGCGAGGCGGGCGCGATCGGCCGGCTTCCCGGCCCTGGCCCGGGCCGTCCGCTTCGGCATCGGCCGGCCCAGCGGCTTCTTGCGGTGGACCCTGGAGGCGAGGCCATTAGTGACCAGGAACGGCCCGCTGGCGTTCAAGCGGCAAGGTGGAGTGTGCCCGGACCGATGATGTCGTGCCGGCCTTGTCCGGCTGGCCCTCGCGCCGCATCGAGCCATCGCGCACCAGCAGGGGGCGCGATCCGACCATGCGACGGATGCGACCGGGCGATCGCAGAGGCGACGTGGCCGCATCGGTCACGGCCCACCTGCGGCTCGGGCCGTGCCCGCGATCGATCGAGACATGGTTCCGGTCGCCGAAGGTCGGGCGCGCGAGGTCGAGCTGCTTCCTGCCGTCCGCCGCCGGCCTGGCCCTGGTGAACATCACGGTCCGTGCCATGGCCCGGCGGCCATTCAGCCGATGCCTGGAAGGAGCGCGGCCAGCAGGCCGCGGCGGGCTTGCGGCGCGGTCCTTCTGCCGCAGCTTGGCCGGCTTCTTCTGGCAATCCCGGGGCGTGCGCCCGGCCCTGCTGTCGGGCTGCTCGTCCTGGGTGTTGCGCTGCCCGGGCGCGGCCACCAGCGAGGCGTCGACGATCTGTCCTGCCATGATCGGCCGGAGACCGATCATCCGTTGCGGCGCACGGCTGTCAGCACGCAGCCGAGGTGCCATGCAGCCGGGATCGCGCGCCGCCTGGTCGAACAGTCGCTTGATCGCGCCCGCCTTCTCCAGCCGCTCGCGTGGCGAAGGCGACGGGACGTCAAGCAGCCGGGTCGTCGTCGCGGCCGGCACCCGATCGCCGAGCGGCATGCCGGGGAACCGCATGAACCAGAGGCGATCGTTGATGAGGAGCTCGGCGCGCACGTCCAAGAGGTCGCTTTGCGCCTGGATCACCAGGATCTTGAACATCGTGGTCGGATCGAAGCGGGGCCGGCCGCGCCAGCATGGGCATGGGCCAGCGCCGCCTCCAGCTCCGGCCGGAACGGCTCGAAGGCGACCGCCCTCGCAGACGCCGCGAGCCGATCATCCGGACCGCTCAGGCGCCGCGGGCGCTCGTCGACGGCAAAGTGGCCGGCTTGCCGTCCCGCCATCCTTCACTCCCGAACTCCCGCCCAACTCCGACCAGATCGGACGCAAGCGCGGAGGTTCCTCGAACCGTCCTGCTTCGCGCATGGCCCAGCCGGCGCATCGCCGGCGCTCTCGTGCCCGCGCCGCGCGGCGGTCGTTGCGCCATCGGCGGCTCGAGCCTCGGCGCTGCGGGTCGCCGATTGACAAGCCGGCCGACCGGGCCATAAGTGAAATTCCATTCCGGTTTTGCGGTGATGACGCAGTCGGCCACCGAGCGCGCGATCGACATCCTCGAGCTGCTGGTCGACCATCCCGGCGGCCTGCAGCTCGGCGAGGTCTGCGAGCGGCTCGGCATGCCCAAGAGCATCGGTCATCGCCTTCTGGGCCTGCTCGCCCGGCGCGACTTCGTCCGCCAGGACCCGGCGAGCCGGGACTATTCCCTGACCCTGAAGCTCAGCCTCCTGGGTGCCCGCCACCTAGCCGCGACCGGGCTCGGCGACGTCAGCCAGCCGATCCTCGACCGGCTGGCCCAGGCCACGGGCGAGCTGGTCCGGCTCGCCGTGGTCGAGGGCGAGGGCCTGGTCTGGGTGGGCAAGGCGCAGGGCGCGCGCCATGGGCTGCGCTACGACCCCGATGCCGGGATGCACGTGGTGCTGCACGCCACCGCCACGGGGAAGGCGTGGCTGGCGACCCTGCCCGAGGCCGAGGCGCTGCGCATCGTGATCGCCACCGGCTTCGCCACGCCGCCGCATTTCGGCCCGAACGCGCTGCGCGACGTCCCGAGCCTGCTGCACGAGCTCGATCGCACCCGGGCGCGCGGCCACGGCCTCGCCATCGAGGAGGGCGAGCCCGGCACGGCGGCACTGGCGGTGGTGGTCCGCGCCTCGGCCGGACCCGACGCCCCGGTCGTCGGCACGCTCAGCGTCGCCGGCCCTGTCGGCCGCTTCACGCCCGAGCGCCGCCGCTTCTTCGTCGAGCAGCTCGGCATCGCCGCCGCCGAGCTCAGCGCGCTCTGGCCGATGCGCCACCCGCTCGCGGCCGGCCGACCGCCCGGCCGTGTCACCGCCGCCCGGGCCAACGAGGGAGACTACCGCCATGCCGTCTGAGCCGACGCCGCACTATCAGGGGCCGTTGCCGCTCGCCAAGGCGCTCTCGGCGCTGCACCTCGCCCGGGCCGGCGACGACGCCTTCACCCGCGACGGCCCGCGCGCCGACGTCGAGTATCGCGACCTGGGCCTGGCCGCCGCCACCGGCGGGCGGATCGGCGCCAAGCACATCCGTGCCCTCGGCCCGTTTCCCAGGGAGACGGGCTGGCACTGGCACGACATGACCGGGCATTTCGTCTACGTGCTCAAGGGCTGGATCAGCTTCCGCTTCGCCGGCGTCGACGATGCGGTCACCGTGCGGGCTGGCGACTGCCTGTCGCAGCCGGCCGGCGTGGCGCACAACGTGGTGGCCCGCTCGGACGATCTCGAGCTGATCGAGATCAACCTGCCGGCTGATTATGCGACCGTCGACCTCGACACGGCCGGGGCCGGCCATGGCGAGTGACGTCACCGCCCTGCTCGAGCCGCAGCCCACCGCCACGGTGCGCCTGGCGACCTGGCTCCGGAAGCGCGCCGGCCTCCTGGCGATCTTCGTGCTCCTGTTCGTGCTCTGGGAGTCCGCGGTCTGGCTGTTCGGCGTGAAGGCCTATCTCCTGCCGCCGCCGTCCCTGGTCTGGACCGAGTTCCTCAAGCGCTGGGACATCGTGGCCGCCGGCGCATGGGTGACGACGCAGGAGATCATCGGCGGCTATCTCTTGGCCGTCGTCGTCAGCATCCCCATGGCCTTCGCCGTCGCCAGGTGGCGCTTCGTCGAGGATTCGCTCTATCCGGTCGTGGTCTTCCTGCAGATCATCCCGAAGATCGCGATCGCCCCGCTCTTCATCATCTGGCTCGGCTTCGGCTTCACGCCCAAGCTCCTGATCGTCTTCCTGCTCTGCTTCTTTCCGATCGTCGTCGCCAGTGTCGCCGGGTTCAAGTCGGTCGACCCCGAGATCCGCGACTTCGCCCGGACCACCGGGGCCGGCGCCTGGACGCTGTTCTTGAAGATCCAGCTGCCGCAGGCGCTGCCGGAGATCTTCACCGGGCTCAAGGTCGGTGCCGCCCTGGCGGCGACGGCCGCGGTCGTGGCCGAGTTCGTCGCCGCCGATCGCGGCCTCGGCTACCTGCTGCTCCAGTACAACGGGCAGTTCCAGACACCGATGGTCTTCGCCATCATCATCGTGCTCAGCCTGATCGGGCTCGCCGTCTACTACCTGGTGGAGCTCCTCGAGCGGCTGGTCATCCCGTGGCACGTCTCGCAGCGACCGGCCGGGGTCACCGGCGTCTAGCGATCCAACCGGACCTCAAAGGGGGAGGCAGAAGAATGACGATCAAGACCGTGCTGGCGGCGGCGACCGCCACGCTGATTGCGGCCACGGCCTGGACGGCCCAGGCCAACGACGCCGTGTCGCTCCGGCTCAACTGGTATCTCGGCGGGCTGCACGTGCCCTTCTACTATGGCCGCGACGAGGGCTTCTTCGCCGCGGAGGGCATCGACCTCACGATCAACGAGGGCCGCGGCTCGGGCAACACCGTGCAGGTGGTGGCGGCCGGCTCCGACACGTTCGGCATGGCCGACAGCTCGAGCCTGATCGGGCTCGCGGCGCAGGGGGCCGAGATCAAGTCGGTGATGTCGCTCCTCAACTCGACCGGCTTCTCGGTCGTGTCGCTCGCCGAGGCCGGCATCCGCACGCCCAAGGACCTCGAGGGCAAGTCCCTCGCGGTCTCGCCGGGCGACCCCCTGGCG
>CAYWSB010000272.1:0-3968 GCA_964460465.1 uncultured Geminicoccaceae bacterium
GGTGGGGGCGTCGAGGCGGCGCGCCATGCAGCGCAGCGCCGCCGCCCGGTGGACCGGCAGCGGCGAGTGGCGCAGCGCCTCGAGAAAGGGCTCGAGCGGCCCGGTCGGGGCACCGGCCGGCAGGCGGCTGAGCGCGTCGAGGACGGCCGGGCGCAGCAGCTCGTCGTCGCGCAGCGCCGGGGTGCGGGCGACCCGCTCGAGCACGGCCAGCGGCGCGCGCCGGAGGACGGCGGCCAGCCTGGCGCGCAGCGGCCCGTCGGCCTCCGGCAGGCCGACCGGCAGCGCGCCGGACCGGGCCGGCCCGTCGGCGGCCAGGGTGCCGAGCGCTGCGAGATAGCTGCCGGAGCCGGCGCCCTGCACGGCGCGACCGAGCGGCAGGTCGGCCAGCAGGTGGGCCGTGGCGAGCAGCTCGACGCGGTCCGGCCGGTCGCCCTGGCGCGCCGCGTCGAGCGCCTGGCGAAGCGTTGCCGGTTCGAGCCGGGCGAGCAGGCTCGCCAACCGTACCCAGCCGGCCTGGTCGAGCCGCGGCGCGGTGGCGAGCAGGTCGCCGAGCAGGGCGTCGAGCGGCAGCGGAGCGCCGCTGCCGGCGGCGGCGTCCAAAAGATCGAGGGCCAGCTGCCGGTCGGCGCTGCGCCGGCTGCCGAGCAGCCGGGCGAGCTGCGGTGCATCGCAATAGGCCCGGGGCCGGATCGCCGATGCCGCGCGACCGCCGTCATGGCCGTGGCGCACCTGCTGCAGCAGCGTCGGCAGATAGGCCCGGGCGACCGCGAGGTTGAGGGCGACGAAGACGATGGCCACCACCAGCGCCAGCAGCGTCGCCCGGAAGGTCGCGTCGGCCGCCGGCAGTAGGGCCAGCATGAGCCCGGCGAGGGCCATGCCGACGGGATAGAAGACGCCGTCGGCGAGGGTCCGGGCGCGGCCGTGCACGGCCACCGGCAGCGCCCCGTAGTTGGTCGCGTTGACCGGCTCGAAGACGCCGTTCGAGACGGCTTCGGTGTTGACGTGGGCGAGGATCGCCCAGCCGAGCCGCGGCTGCAGGAAGACGGCGAGGAGGCAGGCCAGCGAGGTGACCGGGAAGAGCAGGTTGCGCAGCAAGGGCCCGGCGCGCTCGACCACCCGCCGGGCGCCGAACCAGAGCACGATCAGCTCCGCCACCTGGAGTGCCGCGAACAGCAGGGCCAGGAACCGGCCGAGCCCGGCCTCGTCCGGATAGGCGTCGGCGTAGACTGCATAGGCCACGTACTCGGTCAGGCTGTAGACGGCGGTCAGCAGCAGCGAGTTCAGCGCCAGCAGCAGGGCGAAGGGGTGGTTGGCGAGAAAGCGGCGCAGCTCGCCCGGGCGCATCAGCCCGGCGCCATCGCCCGCATCGGCCGCGGGCCCGGCGCCACCGCCGCCCGGGCCGGACCCGTCGTCGGGCAGCCGGCCGAGGGCGAGCACGGCGAGGCCGGCCAGCACGATGACCGGCCACAGCAGGGCCTCGGCCGGCAGCGTGCCGAGCACGCGCTCGGCGGCGATCCCGGCGGCGCTGCCGCCGGCGGCGATCGCGAGGTAGAACGAGGTCGTCAGCCGTCGCAGCCGAAGATTGTCGAAGAAGGCCGCGGCGAGCACCCAGAAGACGATGTCGGTGACGATGTCATAGACGTGGGCGAGAATCAGCAGCGCGCCTGGCACCAGCGGCCAGCCGGCCGCGGCCGCGGCGAGCACGCCGCCGGTGCCGGCGAGGGTCAGCATGGCGACGCCCGGCAGCAGCAGGTGCGCGGCGAGCCGGTCGATGACCGCGGCGAGGCCGAGCGAGGCGAGGGTGGCGATCAGGGCGAGTGCAAGGTAGAGCGCCGGCAGGGCCTCGATGCCTTCGCGGGCGAGGAAGAGCGTCGTCCCGGCGGTGTAGAGCAGCACCTTGCCGGCGCTCAGCAGGGCGGCGACGAGACCAAGGCGGAACGCGGCGTCGTGCCACCGGGCGGCCAGGGCTGCGGCGGCCGGCCGGGCCATCGAGCGACGCGGCGCCGGCGTCAGGCCGGCACGGCTGCCGCCGCCGCGCGCGTGGCCGGCAGTGCGAAGCGGCCGACCACGTCGAGCGCCAAATAGTGGCGCTGCAGCGCCGGCGGCAGGCTGCGGAACGGCCCGATCGTGCCGCGGCAGCCGGCCGCACCGCAGGCACAGGCGAGCCGCTCCGGCGTGTCGCCGATATAGGTCGAGTAGTCGTAGGTGAGCTCGTCGCCGGCGGCGATGTCGACGAGCGCGATCATCCGGTAGCCGAGCGGCGTCAGCCGCAGGCCGGTGTTCGGGTGGCAGCTGTGGTTGACGAAGTCGTCGATGTTGCCGTTCGGCAGCAGGAAGGCGTCGTCGCCGATCTGGAACAGGTCCCGGCTCAGGTCGTGGCCGCGGGCGAGCGCCTCGGCCAGGGTCATCACCCCCTCGTAGTAGTCGCCGTCCTCGTCGGCGACCACGGTGCTGCCGCGCGCGAAGGGTCGCGCCGCGAACAGACCGTAGCCGCAGGAGGCCGTCGCGCTGATATAGAGGTCGAGGCACTTGGTGAGCTTGCGCAGCCGCAGCATCACGTCGCTCATGGGACCTGCCATGCCGTTCGGTTGGGGCAGCCCTCGCGGGTTGCGGCCCGTGCCGTCACGGGCCTTCGCCGGGTTAGCGCATTTCAACCGTTATTGATAGCAGAAGCTCGTTGAATTCTCGCTATGGGCAAGGGCGCGTCGCAGGGGGCGGCCATCGACG
Organism: uncultured Geminicoccaceae bacterium; assembly: GCA_964460465.1. GTDB lineage: Bacteria > Pseudomonadota > Alphaproteobacteria > Geminicoccales > Geminicoccaceae > SLRI01. The sequence goes on from CAYWSB010000272.1 coordinate 2,728, forward strand.
AACGCCGGCACGATCGGGCCAGGAGTTCCGACCCGGCCCCGCGGGAGCGCCGGCAGACCCGCCGGCGGGAGTCGCCCATTTTTTGAAAAAAGTCTCCCTTTCAATCACTTGTGCCAAAATCCGGTGGGGCGCGGGGAGGATCATCCTCCCCGCATCTGGTCTCATAACGAATCGTTATGCGAACTCGTGTGCCGACACACGAGTTGCCCGATCCTGGCGCGTATAGCGGCGCATTCGCGCTCGGGTTGGCGCATATAGCGGCGCAGGAACCCGAGCCATGCGCCGCTATATGCGCCATTTGTCATAGTCTTCGCCGCTATACGCGCCATAAGCGTTCCTTATGGAGCGCATGGCGGCGCATTTCGGCCGATTCGCGACGAACGAACCCGCGAACGAACCCAAGAATCGACGAACGAACCCGGCGCCCGGGTCCAAAACCGCCGGATTTCGACGAACGAACCCAAGAACCCGCGAACGAACCCGGGCCGACACGATGTCGCAGGTGGGCAGGAAAGCCATGCGCGACCAGAGTCTTGGGCGACACTCTTGAGCTACCGGCGGGGTCGTGGCCGGGCGGATTGGCCGCCCGACCCCCGAATCGGTCGAACGAACCCGGCGCGGCTTGACGTTACGGTCGATCTAGGATATTATTCATTTAGCGCTCGCGCCCGGGCGCAGCCCAGCCGTTTCCAATGAGGCCGCGGCGGGCGGCGGGCCCGCTTCGGCGAGTCGGGTCAGCCCCGCGCCATCCTCCCGCCCGCCAAGCGTTCGCGGCATCCTGGAGGTGCCAAGCGTGGAACCGGATGCCGCCATCGACTCCCGTCACCTCATGCCGGTGCCTTCGCGCGGGCGACCTATGGCTCGCGGCTGCCCGTGGCTTCGCGATCACGGTCGTAGCGTCGCGCGACCGGAAACGGCGGCAGCCAGGACTCGCGACGGACGATCCAGCTTTCGTAGGTCGGCATCAATTGGCCCGGGGCATCCAGGGACCCCAGATGCACCTCGATCTCGTCGGCGCTTTTGGCGAACACGGACGAGCCGCAGCGCGGGCAGAAGTGCCGCCCGGCCCAGGCGCGCGTCTCGCCCGCGATCGTCACCGCAGCCTCGGGAAACACCGCAGCGGCATAGAACAGGGCGCCATGATGCTTGCGACAGTCCAGGCAATGGCAGATGCCGACCCGGTAGGGGCGTCCCGACGCCACGAGCCGCACCTTGCCGCAAAGGCAACCGCCGGTGAACCG
>CAYWSB010000273.1:0-3899 GCA_964460465.1 uncultured Geminicoccaceae bacterium
TCTTCTGGGTCGCCCGGATGATGATGCAGGGCCTGCACTTCATGGGCGAGGTGCCCTTCCAGGTCGTCCACATCCACGGCCTCGTCCGCGACGAGAAGGGCCAGAAGATGTCGAAGACCAAGGGCAACGTCGTCGACCCGCTGGCCCTGATCGACAAGTACGGGGCCGACGCGCTGCGCGTCGCCCTGCTGGCCAGCACGGCGCACGGCCGTGACATCAAGTTCGGCGAGAGCCGGGTCGAGGGCTACCGCAACTTCACGACCAAGCTCTGGAACGCGGCGCGGTTCGCCGAGCTCAACGAGGTCCGGCTCGACCCCGCCTTCGCGCCGGACCGGGCAAGGGCGACGCTCAATTGCTGGATCATCGGCGAGACGGCCCGGGCCTCCGGCACCGCGACGGCCGCCCTCGAGGCCTACCGCTTCAACGACGCGGCGCTCGGGCTCTACCATTTCGTCTGGAACCAGGTCTGCGACTGGTACATCGAGCTGGCCAAGCCCGTGCTCCTCGGCGCCGACGAGGCCGCCAAGGCGGAGACCCGGGCGACGCTCGGCTGGGTCCTCGCCCGGAGCCTGCACCTGCTCCATCCCATGGCCCCGTTCGTCAGCGAGGCGCTCTGGCGCGACCTCTTCGGCGCCCCGGGCGGCATGCTGATCGCTGCCGCCTGGCCGGCCCTCGACGAGGCGGCGCTGGTCGATCCCGAGGCCAGTGCGGAGATCGACTGGCTGATCCGCCTCGTCTCCGGCATCCGGGCGGCACGCAACGAGCTCAACGTGCCGGCCGCCGCCAAGCTGCACCTGGTCGTCGCCGGGGCGGGCGAAGCGACGCTCCGGCGCCTCGCGACCCACGACGAGGCGCTCCGTCGGCTGGCCCGGCTGGAGACGGTGGCGGCGACCGCGACGCTGCCCACCAAGAGTCTGCAGCTCGTCGAGGGCGAGGCCACCTTCGCGCTCCCGGTCGGCGACGTCGTCGACCTCGAGGCCGAGCGCCGGCGGCTCGGCCGCGAGATCGACAAGGTCAACGGCGAGGCGCGCAAGCTCGAGGCCAAGCTGGGCAATCCGGATTTCCTCGCCCGTGCACCCGAGGCCGTGGTCGAGGAGCAGCGCGAGCGGCTGGCCGAGGCCGCGGCCACGGCCGCCCGGCTCGCCGCTGCCCTGGCCCGAATCGCCTGACCGGCGGCGCCCACGGAGACAGACATGCTGCCCTGCTTTGCACCCGACGCCGCCGGTGGCGCCAGCCTGCCGGTCCGCCTCGTCTCGGTCGCCGGCTTCCCCGCCTGGCGGGCCGCTGCGGGGACTGCGGCGACACGCTGGCTCGAGGTGACCGGCTTCGCCCCCAGGCCGCGCCGGCTGGCGCTGCTGCCGGACGCCGGCGGCGGGCTGGCGGCGGCGGTCTTCGTGCTGGACGGCAGGGGCACCGCGTTCGACGCGGCGGCCCTGGCGGCAGCGCTCCCGGCCGAGGGGCCGCCGGTCCAGGTCGACGATCCCGACGGCCTGCTCGCTCCCTTCGAGCTGCACTACGGCTGGGCCACCGCCGGCTACCGCTTCGATCGCTATCGCCGGGCGGCCGACCCCGAGGCGGCGCCGGCGCGTCGGCCGGCCCGGCTCGCCACCGCCGACGCGGCCATCGCCGAGCGCGCCGGCCAGCTCGCCGAAGCGGTCTTCCTGGCTCGCGATCTCGTCAACACGCCGGCCAACGATCTGGGCCCGGACGAGCTCGAGGCCGCGATCCGCGCCGTGGGCGACGCCTTTGCCGCCGAGGTCGAGACGATCTCGGGCGATGCCCTGCTCGCGGCCGGCTACCCGGCGATCCACACGGTCGGCCGGGCGAGCGCGCGTGCCCCCCGGCTGGTCGACCTCCGCTGGGGTGATCCCGCGGCACCGCGGCTCACCCTGGTCGGCAAGGGGGTGTGCTTCGACACGGGCGGCCTCGACATCAAGCCCTCGGCGGCGATGCGCAACATGAAGAAGGACATGGGCGGGGCCGCCGTGATGACCGGCCTCGCCCGGATGGTCATGGCGGCGGGGCTGCCGGTCCGCCTGCGCCTGCTCGTGCCGGCGGTCGAGAACAGCATCTCCGGCACCGCCTTCCGCCCGGGCGACGTGATCGCGACCCGCAAGGGCCTTTCGGTCGAGATCGGCAACACCGACGCCGAGGGGCGGCTGATCCTCGCCGACGCGCTCGCCGAGGCCGACAGCGAGCGGCCCGACCTCCTCATCGACGCCGCCACCCTCACCGGTGCCGCGCGCGTCGCGCTGGGCACGGACCTGCCGGCGCTGTTTGCGACCGACGACGCGCTGGCGGCCGACATCCTGGCGGCCGGCGAGGCGGTGGCCGAGCCGCTCTGGCGGCTGCCGCTCCATCCAGGCTACCGGCAGCTGCTCGACAGCGGCGTGGCCGACCTGTCCAGCACCGGCTCGAAGCCCTTCGCCGGGGCGATCACCGCGGCCCTGTTCCTCGCCCGGTTCGTCGAGCACACCAGGGCCTATGCCCATCTCGACATCTTCGCCTGGAACGAGGAGAGCCGGCCGGGGCGGCCCAAGGGTGGCGAGGCCACCGGCCTGCGCGCGCTTTTCGCCATGCTCGAGCGGCGCTTTGCCGGACACGGGGCCGGACACGGGGCCGGGCACGGGGCCGGACACGGCGCCGGAATCGAGGCCCGGACCGGCAGCGGGAGCGGCGCATGAGCCGGAGCGAGCGGCCCGCCCCCCCGGACCGGGCGATCTTCCCCTATCTGGCGCGGCTGCCGACCCGCTGGTCCGACAACGACATCTACGGCCACGTCAACAACGTGGTCTACTACAGCTACTTCGACACGGCGATCGCCGGCCTCTTGATCCACGAGGGCGGGCTCGACCCCTGGACCGGCGAGGTCATCGGCATCGCGGTCGAGACCGGCTGCCGCTTCCACAGCTCGCTCGCCTATCCGGATCTGGTCACCGTCGGGGTCGGCATCGCCCATCTCGGCACCTCCTCGGTCCGCTACCGGATCGGCATTTTCAGGAACGAGGAGACCACGGCCGCGGCCGACGGCCACTTCGTCCATGTCTTCGTGGACCGCGTGAGCCAGCGGCCGACCGCCATCCCGCCCGGCATCCGCGCCACGCTGGAGCGCCACCGCCTCCTCGGCTGAGTGCGGCTGAGCCCCGCTCAGGCTTGCCCGGCCGGGCCCGGGCCTCTAGAGAGGCCGGGCCAGCAGCAGGAGCCGGGCTTTGACCGAGCGCAGCCGGATCAGGATCAACCTCGCTCAGGCCGAGATCGAGGTCGAGGGCAGCGAGGCCTTCATCGCGGGCTTCCGGCCGCAGATCGACGCCCTGCTCGCGCGCCTGCCCGAGGCGCGGGCGAGCCTGGCCGTCGCGGCACCGGGTCCCGACAGGCCACCCGGTCCAGGGCCGGCCGCGCCGACCCCGGTCGAGCTGCCGCCGTTCGGCGAGTTCCTCCACTTCCTGCCGACCAGCGCCACCGAGGTCGACCGCGTGCTGGCCGCCGGCTTCTACCTGCAGCAGCTGGCCAGCGACGACAGCTTCGCCACCGGCGACGCCAACAAGCGGCTGGCCGAGCACGGGGTGAAGATCGGCAACGCCTCGCAGTGCGTCCGCCAGTCGCTCGCCGCCCGCCGCGTCTTCGCCGTCGCCCGCGGCCGCTTCCGCGTCTCGCAGCAGGGCCGCGCCTATCTCCGCCAGCTCACCAACGGCGCCATCGCCGAGTAGTCGCCGCCGCCTTTGGGCGCAACGGCAGGGCAGCCGGCCGCCGCCCGGCCGCCGCCGGGTCCGCTCGGCGAATTCGAGGCCCCGGGCTCGGCGAGCCGGCCGCAGGCTCGCCCGGGGCCGCCATCAGCGACGGCAAGCCGTTGATTGTCCCAACCCAGGGTTCAAACCTTCGTCTTCCAGACGAACCGCTTC
>CAYWSB010000274.1:0-3765 GCA_964460465.1 uncultured Geminicoccaceae bacterium
ATCCGCCCCGCCGCCAGCGCCTTCCTGACCGCCGTCTCGCTCACCCCGAGCGCTTGGGCCAGCTTGCGATTACTCGTGGCCCGCATGGCGATCAGCGTTCCAAGTCAACGACTTAATCTCGCGGCATGGAGCGACATTCCACTGGCTTCGCGTGGCGATTGAAGCATTCATGCGGTCACCCAACCAGCGGAGCCGAGCCATGGACCAGCGCGACAGGACCCTCGCCGAGATCGCCTCGAGGCACCTCCACCTGGAGACCCTCGAGACCCGCAACAGCGACAGCCTCGACTTCCACGACATGGCCGTCTGGTCGATCAAGGCGGCCCTCGAAGCCGCCTTCGAGGCCGGCCGGCAGAGCCGCGAGCCGGTGCCGCCGAAGCGTCGGGGCAAGGGTGGCAACGTCGTCGCCCTGACGATCAAAAGTCTATCCAAGTCAACGGCTTAATCTCGACCGGCAGCGCGATATTGCACTGGATAAGCACGCCCATCGAAGCGATTCATGCACCCACGCCAACTGACCGACGGAGACCGACGATGACCAGCCTCGTCACCACCAACACCGCCTGGGGCTTCTGGGGCACGATCGCTCACAACGCCGATCCGGCCACCGCCTGGCCCCTGGCCGTGACGAAGGTGTCGGAGGCCACCGGCCTGCGGGAGGCCGCGGTGCGCACCTTACTCGACACCCGCCACGGCCGGTACTTCGCGGATGAGGTCGCCAAGCATCTGGCCGCCGGCCAGGACCTGGAGACCGCGATCGGCACCGCGGTCGAGACCTGGATGAGCTGGATCATCGGCTCGCGCATGGCGCGCGCGACCGGGTTCCCGGAAGGCCTGCCCTACCTCACCGTCCTGATCGGCAGGACCCGGGTCGGGGTGGAGCGTGACGCCGGCCCGTGGAGCCCGGAGACCACCGACACCGCCCCGCACGGTGCCGCCAGCCAGGGCCCGGGCGCGTAGGCACCGCGCCGTCGAAGGGCCGCGGCAGAGCCGGCAACGTCGTCGCCCTGACGATCAAAAGCCTATCCAAGTCAACGCCTTAATCTCAACCGGTAGAGCAATATTCTACTGGATAAGCGCGCCGGTTGAAGGGATTCATGCACCCACGCCAACAAGCCGATGGAGACCGACGATGACCAGCCCGACCGCGAGGACCAGCAACCAGGAAAAGGCGCTGGCTGCCTTCCTCGCGAAGAAGGCCAAGATCGACGCGATGCTCGCCCGCCTGCAGGCGCTGAGCGACGACCACTTCGAGGTCCACCCCGACGACGTCAACTGGCCCCATGTCGACCACGTCGCCCACTACGCCAACCTGCTGCAGCAGATCACCGACATGGCCTTCAACGAGGGCGAGCACGCCGGTTGAGCCCAACCCGGCCCGCCTCGGCCCCGCGCTGCGCCGCAGCTGGGGCTCGGGGTCGTAGGGGCCGCAAGGTGCGGCCCGACGATCCGGAGACCCGACGATGCCGACCAACCTCGCCAAGACCGAGCTCGCCACGATCCTCTCGGCCCTCGACGGCCAGACCCGCAACCCCGCCAACAGCGACAAGGCGCTCGCCGCCCTGGAACGTCGTGCCGCGGTCCTGGGCCTGACCACGGGCGAGATCCTCGACGCCGCCCCGGGCCCGCTCGACGGCCGGATCAGCCCCGAGGACTGGCTCACCGAGATCACCGACACCGGCCGGGCCAAGGTCGAGCGGGTCACCGCCGAGGTGATCGCCTCGGTCAAGGCGGATGCCGCCGAACGGGCCGCGGCACAGGAAGCGGGGACCACCGAGCCGCCGGTGGCCGAGGACACGGCAGAAGCTTCAAAGCCACAGCCGCGCGAAGGCACCAAGCAGGCGACCCTGATCGCGATGCTCCGCCGCCCCGAGGGCGCCGACCTCGACGAGATCGCCGAGGCCACCGGCTGGCAGAAGCACACCATCCGCGGCGCCATCTCCGGGGCCTTGAAGAAGAAGCTCGGCCTCGAGGTCAACTCCGAGAAGGATCATCAGAACCGGCGGATTTACCGCCTCACCGGGAAGGCGTGACCGGCATGGCCGTCCACCGGATCAGCGACCGGGCCGAGCTGCTGCTGCAGCGACTGGCGGCGGCAGAGCAGAAGAAGCCGGCACAGTTCCTCAGCGAGCTGGTCATCGACTACGCGGCGGGGCTCACCTTCGCCGACGATCCCGAGCGCGAGCGCCTCCTGGCTACCAGCCCGGACGAACCCGCTGCGCCGCACGATCCCACACAGACGACCGAGGAGACCTAGCCGGCGGCCGCCGGCCACATCTCGGCGCCTACGCCCCGCCGGGCCCGCCCGGTGGGGCTCAGGCCGGTAGCCGGCCCCGGTGGTCGGGGCCGCTCACCAGGGGGACACTGCGATGCCCATCATCCGCCTGAGCGACGCCACCTACCGAAGCGTGGCCGAGATGTCCTCATCGGACTTCATCAGCACCGGGGCCAGGCAGCCCGACGGCAGCTGGCTGGTGCCGATCGAGGATCATGTGATCGCCAACCTCGGCAAGCTGCGACTGCCCGGCGAGACCGACGACGATCTCGTCGCCCGGCTGATCCGCAGCCGCCTGAAGCAGAAGCCGAATTGAGATGGGTGCAAAGGGCCCGGCCATGCCGCTCTACCGTGTCCACGGCTACGACGACGAGCACTACGCCACGCTGCTCATCCGTGCCGAGGCGCCGGAGCAGGCCAGCTCGATCGCGGTGCAGTTCGTCGCCATGATGCATCTCGGCCACTACCCGGCCAACCACGGCAGCGAATTCCCCGAGGTCGTCCGGGTCGAGAGCGCCGCCTCGTACTTCGACGCCGCCGAGCCCTTCCTGCCCGTGGTCCAGAGCATCGAGGTGGTGGACGAACCGTGAACGGGCTGTGGCCGAGCCGGCACAACAACCGGGCCCAGCCGTGTGGCTCACGACCTCGGCTACAATCCACTTGTCGCAATCCCAGTCGTGCGCCATGCCCTGACGATCAGCGGCCCAGCGGAAGCGATCATGAACGACGGCGACACCGCGCCGACAATACCGGTACTGACGGCCGAGATCGTCAGCGCCTATGTCCGCCACCACAGCATCGCGACCGCCGACATCGGCCGGCTCGTGAGCGTCGTCGCCGAGGGGCTGGGTGGCCTCGGTCGTGCGCCCGAGCCGCCGGCCGGGCCGCGGCCCGCGGTGCCGGTGCAGGATTCCGTCCACCGCGACCATCTCGTCTGCTTGGTCTGCGGCAAGCCGTTCAAGTCGCTGCGCCGCCACCTGCAGCGCGCCCATGGCCTGACGGCCGCGGCCTCTCGCCAGATGTTCGAGCTCGCCCGCGACTATCCGATGGTCGCCGCCGCCTCTACCGAGCAGCGCGCCGCGATCGCCCGGCGTAGCGGCCTCGGCCAGCGCCGCGGGGTCGAGCCCATGAGCGTGCGCGAGGCCCCGGCCGAGGCACCGCCGACACGCGGCCCCGGAGGCACGACGCCGCCCGAGACGGTGGCAGCCGAGGCGACGGCGCCACAGCCCGTGCTGCGGCCCATCCGCGGCCGACGCGCGCCGAAGCGGGCCGACGTCACTGCTGCCACCGACCCCGCGCTCCAACACCAGCCGGAACCCGAGCCCGAGCCGAGACGCAGGCCACGACCAAAGGCGGATCCTACGCCGCGCTGAGCGGCCGCTCGGCCTCCAACTCGGCGAACGTCCGCCCGTGACCCTCCAGCGTGGCGGCGCCACCGGTCCAGTCCTGCCAGCGCCTGACGATGACATCGACATACTTCGGGTCGAGCT
>CAYWSB010000275.1:0-3762 GCA_964460465.1 uncultured Geminicoccaceae bacterium
CCACGAGCCGGCGCGGGCGCCGCTCGAGGCGGCGCTGGTGACGGCCCTCGTCCTCGCCCTCGCCGTCTACGGGGCGCTGCTCGCCCACGAGCCGGCGCTGGTGGCGGCGGCCGCCGCCGGCGGCTATCTCACCGTGCCGCCGCTGGCGCTGGCGGTGCTGCGGCTCGCCCTGCTGGCGCTCGACCGCGAGCGGCCCCGCGGCATCGACCCGCTCGCCCTCGGGCTGCTCGCCGGCTGGGGGCTCTCGGCCGCGAGCCTGCTCGGCCCGGCCTGAGGCGCCGGGCCGGCCACGCCCGGCTTGCCGCCGCCCCTACCGCCGGGCTACCTGCGGGCGGCAGCGGCGGGAGGACGAGCATGCAGCGGGCACTTTCGGACATCCGGGTCTTCGATCTCACCCGCATCCTGGCGGGACCGACCTGCACCCAGCTCCTGGGCGATCTCGGGGCCGACATCCTCAAGATCGAGAAGCCCGGGGCCGGCGACGACACGCGCAAGTGGGGCCCGCCCTACGTCACCGGCAAGGACGGCGCGCCGACCCACGAGAGCGCCTACTACCTCGCCGCCAACCGGAACAAGCGCTCGGTCGCCATCGACATCGCGAGGCCGGAGGGCCAGGCCCTGGCGCGCCGCCTGCTGGCCAGCTGCGACGTGCTGGTGCAGAACTTCAAGGCCGGCACGCTGGCCCGCTACGGCCTCGACTGGGACAGCCTGAAGGCCGACTTCCCGGGCCTCGTCTACTGCTCGATCTCGGGCTTCGGCCAGACCGGCCCCTACAAGGACCGCGCCGGCTACGACTACCTCGCCCAGGGCTACGGCGGGATCATGAGCATCACCGGCGCCCCGGACGGCGAGCCCATGAAGGTCGGCGTCGGCATCGCCGACATCATGTGCGGGATGTACGCGACCTCGGCCATCCTGGCCGCCCTGCACCACAAGGCGCGCACCGGCCAGGGCCAGCACATCGATCTGGCCCTGCTCGACACCCAGGTCGCCTGGCTCGCCAACGAGGGCACCAACTACCTCCTTTCCGGCAAGGTGCCGCGGCGGCTCGGCAACGAGCACCCCAACATCGTGCCCTACAAGCTCTTCGAGACCCTCGACGGCCCGGTGGTGCTGGCCGCCGGCAACGACGCCCAGTTCCAGCGTTTCTGCCGCTTCGCCGGCGTGCCGGAGCTGGCAGAGGACGCCCGCTTCGCCACCAACTCCAGGCGGGTGCAGAACCGCGACGCCCTCTACGCCCTGCTCGTTCCGGTCTTCGCCACCCGGACCAAGGCCGCGTGGGTGGACGGGCTCACGGCGCTCGGCGTGCCCTGCGGGCCGGTCAACCGCATCGACGAGGTGTTCGAGGACGAGCAGGTCAGGCACCGCGAGATGCGCATCGACATGCCGCACCCGCTCGCCCGGGACGGCACGGTGGCGCTGCTCGGCAACCCGATCAAGATGTCGGCCACCCCGCCCGCCTACGAGCGCCCGCCGCCCTTCCTCGGCCAGCACACCGACGCGGTGCTGGCGGAGCTGCTGGCCATGGACGAGGCCGAGCGCCAGCGGCTGCGCAGCACCGGCGTGATCGGCTGAGCCGACGCGCCATCGACTGCCCATAGGAAATAGTACCGAAAGCCGCGCCGCCGTCGATAACCGCCCGGGTTCGCTCGGCGGATTCGCGGCTCCCGGGTTCGCCGCCCCCGCCCCGGGCTCACCAGGAACCTGCACCAGAGGCGACAACGCCCTGCACGGAAACGCTTGTCGGCGCCGGCTGCGACATCCCGTCAGCCCGGGTTCGTTCGCGGGCTCGTTCGTCGCGATTCGGGCGAAATGCGCCGCTATGCGCGCCATAAGGAACGCTTATGGCGCGCATAGCGGCGAAGATTATGACAAATGGCGCGTATGGCGGCGCATCCCGAGACGCAATGCGCCGCATGGCGGCGCATGATTCGGCGATTCATAGGCCTGCACACGGATTGCCATAAGCGTTGCTTATGGGCCCGGCGGGCCGCCGTGCCGGTCGGAAGCAAGGCGGGAAGGCGCGCCTTGTGACTTGCCTTCGCCGTCATCTGGTAGTCTGCCAGTCGCGGTGGCGGTCGGTAGCCCGCGACGCCAGAGGGTGAGCGAGCCCGTCGGGAAGCCCGGGTCGCCGGCCGCCGTTCCATCGAACCCGAACAGTCGCCCCCCGGCTGCCTTGGGGCCGCATGGCGAGCCCGTTTCGGCAAGGATGGGAAAAGATGGACAGTGTCGTGGTCGGGATCGACGTGGCGAAGGCCGGGCTGGACGTGCACGTGCTGCCGGCGGGCGAGGCGTTCGCGGTGGGTCGCGACGCGGCGGGGATCGACGAACTGATCGCCCGGCTGCGGCCGCTGGCGCCGGCGCTGGTCGCGGTGGCGGCGACGGGCGGCCTCGAGAGCGTGGTGGCGGCCAGCCTCGGTGCCGCCGGCTTGCCGGTCGTGGTCGTCAATCCGGCGCAGGTTCGGGCCTTCGCCCAGGCGCTCGGCAAGCGGGCCAAGAGCGATCCCATCGATGCCGCCGTGATCGCCCGGTTCGCCCTGGCCACCAGGCCGACGATCCGGCCGCTCGCGGACCAGGAGACCACGGCCTTGGCCGACCTGATCGCCCGCCGGCGGCAGATCATCCAGATGCCAAATCCTCGAGAAGATTGGGGCGGAAGGGCAGCGCGAGAAGCGGGCGTCGAAGCGGATGACGAAGAGCATCCAGCGCCTCAGGAAGGCGCTGCAGAAGGAGCTCTCGGACATCGATCGCGAGATCCCCCATGGACCGGGGACACCGTCCGCGGCTCCTCCGTGTGGCGTGAGAAAGAGGATCTGCTGGCCTCGGTGCCTGGCGTCGGCACGACGATCGCCCGCACGCTCATCGCCGGGCTGCCCGAGCTCGGCAGGCTCGACCGCCGCCAGCTGGCGACCCTGGCGGGGTTGGCCCCGTTCACCGGGCAATCGGGACAGTGGCGGGTCAAGGCCTGCATCGCCGCCGGTAGAGCCTCGGTCCGCAGCCCGCTCTTCATGGGCGCGATGGTCGCGGTCAAACACGACCCGATCCTCAAAGCCTTCCACGAGCGCCTGATCGCTGCCGGCAAGCCGAGGATGGTGGCGCTCATCGCCGTCGCCAGAAAGCTGCTCACCATCCTCAACGCCATCGTCAGGGACCCAAAACCGTGGCAAACCGCTTGGCAGCCAAGACAGTCGCTTCCCGCACCCATCCGGCCTTTTGGTTCGGCGGCTCGGCGTTCTGGTGCGGCGGACGATGCCATTCCCGCCGCCCCGGTCAGGCAGCCCGTCATGGCGAGCGCAGCGACGCCATCCATCAGCGCCGAGGCCGTGGATTGCTTCGCCTTCAGCTCGCAATGACCATGATGCGGGCGGGCGACGGCGGCGGGAACGCAGCGCCCCCCCGCCCCTACCGAGCCTATGTTGCGGTGGAGGCGGGAGGGACGGCGTTCTACTCTTGATCCAGAGGCGAAAAGCGGCAAAGCTCGCCTCCAGGAAAATGCCAGGAAAGCCGCCGTCCGCCATGCTCCACGAGCTGCGCCCTTTCGCATGGGAGTCGCCGGCCGAGCGCGAGCCGGAATGGACCTTCATGGGCGCTTACGACTGGCAAGCCAAACGCGCCCCGACCGAACCGGACCGCCCCCTTCCCTACCCTGCCAAGGGTTAAAAGAGTCTCCTGAGGTAGTTGCAAAACTCCAGACAAGTTTGACCTTTCGATAGTGCCCCATGGCGTGGTGTAGGTTCTGGGTGAGGTGGTCACCGGCGATGT
>CAYWSB010000276.1:0-3688 GCA_964460465.1 uncultured Geminicoccaceae bacterium
GATGACCAGATAGGTCAGGGCCGCCACCGCCGCCTCGACCGCGAGCTCGAACCAGATGCTCTGCCCGAGCTCGCCCACGAGCCGGGCGACGGGCACGAGCTGGACGGCGATCGCCAGTTCGACGGCACCGGCCACGAGACCCAGGCCGAAGCCGCCCCACAAGAACCAGCGCCGGCCGCGCAGGCCGGTGCGCGCATGGCTCGCCGCCGCCATCAGGACGGTGAGTGCGAGGCTCGCGCCGAACGCCAGGACCAGGACGAGAATGAGCGGCTCCATCAGTGTCCGTTGCCGATCGGCAGCCTCTGCCACGGCCGGCCGCATGCACGCCAGCCCGGATCGGCAAAGGCCATAGCATGGCGCTTTCAATCGGTTAAGGTTAGCCGGCGAGACGAGGGCCGCGCACTCCCCCGACCCGGCCCGATGGAGCGACCGCGATGACGACGACGCCCGACCACGCCGGTGCCGACCACGCCGCCAAGAAGGCGCGGATCAAGGCCGCCAAGGACAAGCTCTACGCATCGAAGACCATCGAGAAGGGCCTCCTGATCGTCCACACCGGCACCGGCAAGGGCAAGAGCACGGCCGCCTGGGGGCTGGCCATGCGCTGCCTCGGCCACGGCCTGAAGCTCGGCGTCGTCCAGTTCGTCAAGGGTCGGCGCGAGACCGGCGAGCGCAAGCTGCTCGAGCGCTTCCCGGAGCTCGTGACCATCAAGGTGATGGGCGAGGGGTTCACCTGGGAAACCCAGGACCGCGCCCGCGACATCGCCGCGGCCGAGGCCGCCTGGGCGGAAACCGAGACGATGCTCCAGGACCCGGATCTCCACATGGTGATCCTGGACGAGCTCAACATCGTGCTGCGCTACGAGTACCTGCCGCTCGAGCGCGTGCTGGAGTCGCTGCGCCGCAAGCGGCCGGACCTGCACGTCGTCGTCACCGGGCGCAATGCCAAGGCGGAGCTGATCGAGGCGGCCGACCTCGTGACCGAGATGACGCTGGTCAAGCACCCCTTCCGCCAGGGCGTGAAGGGCCAGCTCGGCGTCGAATGGTGAGCACGGCCGCAACCGACGTCACCCTGAAGCCCAGTGGGCATACCCGGTGGCGCCGAACCTTAATTCCGTCATGTGTCCCCCGAATTAACGAATGCCGCGGCACGGAGCGTATCATGATACTCTTGCCTGTCGTCCCCGCGCCGCGCCGCGCCGGTTCCCTAATTCGGGGGACACATGACTTAATTAACCCTTGCCCGCCGCCGTCACCGCCATGATCGGGCTGCGCCGCATCTGGGGGGGTTCGACCGACCACGCCAAGGGGCTGGCGATCACGGCGCTGGGTGTCCTGATCCTCACCCCCGACGCGCTGCTGCTCAAGCTCATCACCGCCGATCCCTGGACGATCCTGGTCTGGCGGGGCCTCGGGTTCTTCGTCGTCATCGGCCTCGTCTCGCTGGTCCGCCACCGGAGCCGGCTCTGGCCGGTGATTCGCGCCACCGGGGTCATCGGCCTCGCCATCACCGGCCTGCATTCCCTGGGCCAGTTCCTGTTCGTCTTCTCGATCCACCACACGACGGCCGCCAACACGCTGGTCATCATCGCCGCCGCCCCCCTGGCCGCCGCCCTGCTCGCCCGGCTGATCCTGGCCGAGCGGACCGCGCGGCGCACGCTGGTCGCCGGCGTCGTGGCGCTCCTCGCCATCGGCCTCACCGTCCAGGGCGGCATCCAGGCGGGCAGCCTCTGGGGCGACCTCGCCGCCGTCGGCGTCATGCTCAACCTCGCCCTCGTCTTCGTCCTCTTGCGCAAGGCCAGGGGTCGCGACATGCTCCCGGCGCTGGCCTGGGGCGGGCTCCTGACCTGCCTCGTGGCCCTGGTTTTCGCCCCCACGACCGCCGTCGCCGGCGCCGACCGCGTGTTCCTGCCGCTCCTGGTCCTGGCCGTGGTCCCCGTCTCGTTCATTCTGATCTCGACCGGCCCGCGCTACATCCCGGCACCGGAGGTCGGCCTCCTGATGCTGCTCGAGACCATCTTCGGGCCGCTCTGGGTCTGGCTCGTGCTCGCCGAGACGCCCGCGCCCGCGAGCCTCGCGGGCGGTGCGGTCATCGTCCTGACGCTCGCCACCAACGCCTGGCTCGGGATCGCCGAGCAGCGGCGGCAGCGCGCCGGGCTGGCCGCCGCATGAGCGCGCGGCTGATGATCCAGGGCACCTGCTCGAACGCCGGCAAGTCGCTGCTGGTGGCCGGACTGTGCCGGCACTTCACCAACCAAGGTCTGCTCGTCCGGCCGTTCAAGCCGCAGAACATGAGCAACAACGCCGCTGCCACGGCCGACGGCGGCGAGATCGGCCGCGCCCAGGCGCTGCAGGCCCTGGCCTGCCGCACGGCGCCCACGGTCGACATGAACCCCGTTCTCCTGAAGCCGGCCTCCGACACCGGGGCGCAGGTCGTGGTGCAAGGCCGGGTGCGGGCAACCTGCACCGCCCGCGACTACCATCGACTCAAGCCCGAGCTCATGGCCGCCGTGCTCGACAGCTTCGCCCGGCTCCGAAGCGCGGCCGATCTCGTCGTCGCCGAAGGGGCCGGCAGCCCGGCCGAGGTCAACCTCAGGGCCGGCGACATCGCCAACATGGGCTTCGCCACGGCGGCCGGGGTCCCCGTGGTGCTGGCCGGGGACATCGAGCGCGGCGGCGTGATCGCCCAGCTCGTCGGCACCATGGCCCTTCTGGAAGAAGACGAGCGCCGCTTGGTGAAGGGCTACATCGTCAACAAGTTCAGGGGCGATCCCAGCCTGTTCGACAACGCCCATCCGATCATCGCGGGCCGCACCGGCCTCGCCGGGCTCGGCGTCGTCCCCTGGTTCGCCGGGGCCGCCGACCTCCCCGCCGAGGACGTGCTGGGCCTCGCGGGCGAGCGGCGGCCGGGCGGGATCAGGGTGGTCGTCCCACGCCTGCCCCGGATCAGCAATTTCGACGACCTCGACCCGCTCCGCCTCGAGCCCGACATCGACCTCGTGATCTTGGAGCCCGGCGCGGCCGTCCCGGGCGACACCGACCTCGTCCTCCTGCCGGGCAGCAAGGCCACCCGTGCCGACCTCGCCGCGCTGGTCGCCGCCGGCTGGGACATCGACATCAAGGCCCACCACCGCCGAGGCGGGCGGGTGCTGGGCCTCTGCGGCGGCTACCAGATGCTGGGCCGCGTCGTGCACGACCCGAACGGCCTCGAGGGCCCGCCGGGCTCCAGCGCGGGGCTGGGCCTGCTCGATGTCGAGACGACGCTGGCGCCGGCCAAGACCGTCCGGCAGACCACCGCCATCGAGACGACCACCGGCCTCGGCGTCACCGGCTACGAGATCCACCAGGGCCGCACCACGGGTCCCGACACCGTCCGGCCGCTGCTCCGGCTCGCCGGCCAGCCGGACGGGGCGATCGCCCCGGACGGCCGGGTCATGGGCGGCTACCTCCACGGCCTCTTCGCCGACGACACCTTCCGCCACGCGTTTCTCGCCGGCATCAGGGCCCGAGAGGCCAGCGACCTCGCCTATGCGGCCCGGATCGACGCCGTGCTCGACGCGCTGGCGGCCCACCTCGCCACCCATCTCGACATGGACCGCCTGGCGGCGATCGCCGGGCTCAGGTGACGATCCAGAGGCCGATCACGACCAGGAGTGCGAGGGCCCAGACCCGGTCGGCGAGGCGCAGC
>CAYWSB010000277.1:0-3574 GCA_964460465.1 uncultured Geminicoccaceae bacterium
TGGCCGCCCAGAGGCTGACCGCCGGCCAGGCCGAGGCGACGAGGCGCAGGCTCGGGTGCAGGGCGAGACGTGCCCCGGCCATGCTCGCCTCGGGCAGCGCCGCCAGGGCGTCGAGCGGCAAGGGTGCCGCCTCGGCCGCATGGTAGGCCTCGAGCCAGGCCCGCTCGAGCCGTGCCACATCGGCCAGATAGGGCAGCCGGCCGGCCGGCGGGAAGCTCTCGAGAAAGGCCGGAAAGCGGTCGCCCCAGAGCATCAGCACCGGCGAGCGCGGCGGCTCGGCGCGGACGAAGTCGCGGGCCGCGGCGCGGAAGAAGGGCGTGCCCACCAGGGCCTCGACCGCCGGATAGGCCGCCGCCAGCGCCTCGACCAGGCCGGCCACGACGTTGTTGCGGTAAACGGCGAGCCGCCCGGGCGGCTCGAGCCCCGAGGGTGCCGGCCGGTCGGGTGCCAAAAGGGCGGCGGCGAGCTCAGCCGGCGACGGCAAGCTGACGCTCCCCGGCAAGGGCCGCGCCCGCCGCCTCGTCGAGCAGCGCCTGCGCCGCCAGGGCCTCGGCGAGGAGCACGGGCCATTCCGGGACGTCGTTGTCCCATTCGACCAGGGTCGGAACGGGGCCGGTGAGGCCCAGCACCCGGCGGCAGAGCGCCCAGACGCGGTCGGCGACGGCGCGGTCGTGCGCGTCGATCAGGAGGCCGTCAGGCTCGGTGGCATGGCCGCCCAGATGGATCTCGCGCACCGCGTGGAGCGGGAAGGCGGCGATGTAGGATTCGGGCGTGTAGCCGAGATTGGCGGCCGAGACGACGACGTTGTTGAGATCGAGGAGCAGGCCGCAGCCGGTGCGCCAGGCGAGCTCGGCCAGGAAGGCCGTCTCGTCGAGTGTGCTCGTGCTGAAGCGGACGTAGGAGGACGGGTTCTCCAGGAGGATCCGCCGGCCGAGCACCTCCTGCATGCGGTCGATGTGGTCGGCGACGCGCTCCAACGTGGCCGCCGTGTAGGGCAGCGGCAGGAGGTCGTTGAAGAACACGCCGCCATGGGTCGACCAGGCGAGATGCTCCGACACGAGCCCCGGCTCGTAGCGGTCGCAGAGGTCCTTGAGCCGGGCGAGATGCGCCGCGTCGAGCGGCTCGGCACCGCCGATCGAGAGGCCGACGCCGTGCAGCGACAGCGGGTAGTGCGCGCGGATCTGGGTCAGATGACGATGCGGCGGGCCGCCCTCGCCCATGTAGTTCTCGGGATGGACCTCGAACCAGCCGACGGCCGGCAGGGACGTCTCGATGGCGTGGTAGTGCTGGGCCTTGAGGCCGAGGCCGGCGGCGGCCGGGATGGTCGTGCGCATGGCGGCAGCTCCGGGAAGGACGGCGGGACGAAGCCTGGGCCGCGTCGCCCCGCCGCCGCACTCAGGCCGGCAGGTCGCGGTCGAGCTCGCCGAGCGAGCCGGTCCGGCCGTCCGGCAGCTGGTACGCGGCGTCGTCGGCCACACCATAAAGCTCGCAGGTCCCCTCGGGCACCAGGGTCCAGGCGTTGCCCTGGTAGTCGACGGTCGAGGTGCCGGCGCAGGTCGTGCCGGGACCGGCGGCGCAGTCGTTCTGCCCGGCGAGCGAGATGCCGTAGCACTTCTCGTTGGCGGCGTGCGCCGGCGCGGCCAGGGTCCCGGCCCCAGCGATGGCGGCGGCGACGGCCCCGGCGACGAAGGCGGCGGTGGTGGCTCTGGTCATGGGTTTCCTCATGTCACGGTGGGTCGAGCGGACGGGTGCAGGGTCGACGGCTCACCCGCCGAGCGGGGCGAGCGTCTCGTAGGTGCCGGCATTGGCGTCGAGCTTCAGCCAGGAGTCGGCGGAGGCGGGTGCCGCCTCGAGGCCTTGCCAGTTGCCCTCGGCGGTGCGGATGTTGCCGTCGATGTCGGCCGTCCACATGCCCTGCACCGCCGGGTTGATGTTGATGAAGAGCCGGCCGCCCTCGATGCGCCAGAGATTGGGGTTGCCCGGCACCTTGCCGCCCTTGGCGACGCCGAAGGCGCAGTGGCCGTCATAGGCCGGCGCGAAGGCCGCCGGATCCGCCAGGAAACGGTAGCGGTTGGCCTCGCTGGCGAACGCCCAGGTGGCCCCGTTCCACTCGGCGGTGATGTCGGCACGGCCGGGGACGGCGAACGGCTGGGGCTCGCCCGGGGGCGCCTGCTCGAGGTCGAAATAGGCGACCGGGTCGTAGCCGCTCAAGGCGAACCCGGTCTCGTCGACATATTGCGGGCCGGCCCAGGCCTGACCGAGCGTGGTCAGGGCGATGGCGCCGGCGAGCAGGGTGGATCGGAGCATGGACGTCGGTTCCTTGGCTGCGTTGGTGCAGGCGGAACCTAGGTCGGCTGCCTCCCGATGCTCAAATCGCGTCTGGTCACGACCCCGTCAGCGGCACGTGAGGCGAGTCGTGGTGGTGCGGCTCGGGTGTGGCTGGAGCAGGACCGTCCAGAACCCGGATGCGGCACTTGAATTGGTTATCTGCAAATGATAACCTCGGGTCATGAAGCCGCCTGATCCGTCCTTGAATGTCCTTCTTGATCTGGACGGACAAACGCTCGTGGTGGATCCGGATGGGCGTCACTGGGTGCGGTTCGTGGTGACGCGCGTGTCGGTGTCCGCCGAGAAGCCCCATGGGCTCGACTATTCGCTGACGCTGCATGGGCCGAACGGCGAGCGGCTCGCGGGCTTCGACAACGCTCATCCGGTCGGCCGGCAAGGACGGGGTGGGCCCATGGATCATCGCCACCGGTTGCGGACGGTTCGGCCCTACGATTACCGGGATGCAGCGGCGTTGCTCGGCGACTTCTGGGAGATGGTGGACGCTGTTCTGCGCGAGAGAGGGGTCATCCCATGACGGTGCTCAAGGTGGGTATTGCCAGCTACGAGGAGATGAAGGCGCGGACCATGGCGATCGCGCGGGGTGAGCGACGCGTAGCGGCGGGCGAGCCGCAGGTCTGGTTCACATCGATGGAGTCGTTCGCCAAGGTGCTCTCGGCCGGCAATCGCGACCTTTTGCGGGTCATCGCGGAGAAGGCGCCGGGCTCGCTGGACGAGCTGGCGCGGCTGACGGGCCGGGCCAAGTCGAACCTGTCGCGCACACTGAAGACGATGGCGGGCTATGGGCTCGTCGAACTGGAGCGCGGCGAGCGGGGCCGGATCACGCCGAAGGTGGTGCATGACCGGGTGGCGTTAGAGGTGCGACTGGTTTGAGGTGCGGTCTCGCAGCAGTAACCGCAACGTGGCGAGCGCTGGAAAGTGAGGAGTGCCCTACCTGACCATACAACTTGGCTACAATGGACGTGCTTTCCTGCTCGAAAGGAGCTACAAGCGGACCAGTTTGCAGCGAGCGGGTTGCGCAGGGGTACTTTTATGCCACAGGAATCGACCATTTGCCCAATATGCTTGTCGTCTCACGCAAAATTTGTACGAACTTCGGACTATGGAGACAAACAGTATTATGAATGTCTTAGGTGCGGGTACTATTGCATTTCAGGATCAGCTGAAGTCACCTTAGAGCCTGTCTGAAAAGTTCGGGAATGATATCAATTACTTGCGAGTCTCCTGA
>CAYWSB010000278.1:0-3571 GCA_964460465.1 uncultured Geminicoccaceae bacterium
CGAAGGCATAGCACGGGCGAGGAAAATTGTCAGGTATATTATTGGGATATTAGTACAACCTCGAACGCATGGTACATCGCGTCATCGCCGCAAAGGGGCGCGTGTTGATGTGCGGCACCTGCATGGATGCGCGCGGGCTCGCAGCAGAGGACATGATGGAAGGTGCTGCACGGTCGAGCATGGACGAACTGGCCGAGGCGACACCCGCTGCCGACAAGGTGCTGGTATTCTGATGGCGGCGATGCCGACGCGCGCCGGGCTGACGGTGACGCGCCCGCCGACGGCCGCGACGCAATCGGCGTGATCCTCGCGCAACCGGAGGAGCCCACGGGAGCCATGCAGACCATCTACCTCGACTACAACGCCAGCACGCCGATCGCACCGGAAGTGGCTGCCGTGATGCGCCGAGCCCTGGAGACGGCGCACGGTAACCCATCGAGCGGCCACTGGGCCGGCATCCCGGCCCGTCGAATGGTGGACGACGCCAGACGCCGCATCGCGGACCTCCTCGGCTGCGCGCCGCCGGAGGTCGTCTTGACCAGCGGCGGCAGCGAGGCGAACAATCTCGCCTTGAAGGGCGTTTTCTTCGCCAGCCGGAAGGAGCGGCCGCATGTCATCACCTCGGCCGTCGAGCACCCGGCCATCGTGGCGCCGCTGCGGTTCCTCGAGCGGCTCGGGGCGCGGGTGACGTGGCTGCCGGTCGACGGGGCAGGCCTGATCGATCCCGACGACCTCGGGCGGGCGATCACCGCCGATACCGTGCTGGTAAGCATCATGCATGCCAACAACGAGGTCGGCACGATCCAGCCGATCGCGGCCTGTGCAGCCATCACCCGCGCGCATGGTGTTCCGTTGCACACCGATGCGGCCCAATCGGTCGGCAAGATCCCGACCCGGGTCGACGAGCTCGGCGTCGATCTGCTGACGATCGCCGGCCACAAGCTTCATGCGCCGAAGGGCATCGGCGCCCTCTACATCCGTGACGGGCTGGCGCTCGAGCCGCTCGTCCATGGTGCCGGACACGAGGGCGGCCGGCGCGCCGGCACCGAAAGCGCCCTGCTCGCCGCGGCCCTGGGCCGGGCTTGCACCCTCGCCGGCGACCTGACACCGATACCGAATGTGCAGCGTCTCCGGGACCGCCTCTGGATGCTCTTGCAGGATGCATTCGGCGACCGCGTCGTGCTGAACGGGCATCTCGAGCACCGCCTGCCCAACACGCTCAACGTGTCGTTCGCCGGGCGCGTGGGCGCGGAGATCCTCGCCGCCATGCCTGAGGTTGCGGCCTCGACCGGGTCCGCCTGCCATTCGGGTCGCATCGAGCTTTCGCCCGTCCTGAAGGCGATGGGCGTTGCGCCGCAAGTCGGCATGGGTGCTGTCCGGTTCAGCCTGGGCCGTTCGACCACGCCCGAGGAGATCGAAGCTGTCGCCTCGGCGCTGCGCCGGGCGCTCCACTGAGCTTGCATGGAGGAGCGTCTTGCCGCAGCGGCGAAACGATCAGGAGCCTGCGCTCCAGGCGTTGCCTGAGGCCTATGCCCGCTGGCGCCGGAGCACGCTCGGCCGGATCACCGACGCGCTCGAGGAGCGGCTGCTGTTCGAGCGGATCGGCCCGGCGCCCGGCTTGCGCATCCTCGATGTCGGCTGCGGCGACGGCAGGCTCGCGACCACGCTCGCAGCGGCCGGTGCCCAGGTGACCGGACTCGACGCGTCACCGATGATGCTCGCCGCCGCCCGGCGGCGGGCCGAGGCTGCCGGCGTAGCGCTGGTGCTGGTGGCGGGCGATGCCGGCTTGCTGCCGTTTGCCGACCGGCGCTTCGACTGCGTCGTCTCGGTCGCGACGCTCTGCTTCAGCGAGGAACCGCGGTTGCCGATCCGCGAGATGGCCCGCGTGCTCGAGCCCGGCGGTCGGCTGATCCTCGGCGAGCTCGGCGGCTGGAATGCCTGGGCAGTCGTGCGCAGCCTGAAGGGCTGGCTGGGCTCTGCCGTCTGGCGTGCGGCGCGGTTCCGCAGCCGTGCCGACCTCCTGGCTTTGGCCGACGATGCAGGTCTGGCCGACGCCAGCGTCACCGGCGCCGTCTTCTACCCGCCGCTGGGTCCGGCAGCGCGCGTTCTGGCCACCGTCGATCACATGATCGGGAGCCGCACCACGATCGGTGCGGCCTTGCTTGTCCTGACCGCGACGAAGCCGGAAACCGCAGGCCAACCGCCTCGCATCGCGGCACAAACCGCGGCGAACGAGGCTCGGCGCGAGACACGGAGAAAGGATCGAGGAATGCGCGATCAGAGCAAAAGCGACTGGCTCGCCCCGGCGACAGCGGCACTGTCGCTCGTCGCCTGCTACGGACCCCTGGCTGCGATCGGCCTGCTCGGCGCGCTCGGCGTCACCATCGCCCTGAACGAAGCCGTCTGGGCCGGCGCGATCGTCCTCCTAGCCGGGGCGACCTGCGTCGCGCTCGTCATCCGGCGGCGCGAGCATGGCCGCACCGCGCCGCTGGTGCTCGCCGGGCTCGGCTTCGTGCTGATCGGCTTCACCATGCTCGTCGCCTACGCGCGGCTCGTCGAGCTCCTCGGCTTCGCTTGCCTCGGCTCGGGCACCTTCCTCGACTGGCGGATCGGACGTGGCCGGTGAGACACGAGCACATGACGACCGCCGAGACTCCGCCGCTCCTTCGCAATAAGCACCATGACGCGCCCTCGGCCTTCACGCCCGAGAGCCTGCTGCGCGAGGCACGCCGGCAGAAGGGGGCGGGCGCCGTTGCGGTGCCCGAGGTCTGCCTGCTCGATCCGGATGGCGACATCGTGCGACAGCTGCACAGCGAGGGTCGGGCCCGCCGGCACGAAGGCTGGGTCTGCTACCACACCGACATGTGGGTGTTCGATCTGGATGGCCACGAGATCGGCGTGGTCGGTTGCGCCGTCGGCGCCTCCTTCGCCGTGCTCGTCGCCGAGGAGATGTTCGCCTCGGGCTGCGAACTGCTGATCAGCGTCACCTCGTCGGGGCAGATCACGCCGCAGGGGACGCCGCCCTATTTCATCCTCATCGACCGGGCGTTGCGCGACGAGGGCACGAGCTACCATTACCTTCCGCCGTCCGACTGGAGCGCAGCGCCCGAGCCTCTTCTCTCCCAACTGGGCGGTGCGTTCGAGGACGGCCCTCGCGTGCTCACCGGCGCTACCTGGACCACCGATGCGCCGTTCCGCGAGACCGAAACCGCGATCAAGGCAGCGCAGGCGCGCGGCATCCTCGCGGTCGAAATGGAAGCTGCCGGGCTATACGCCTTCGCGAAAGCCCGGGGCCGCGCCGTCATCTGCCTCGCACATGTCACCAACCAGATGGGCGCCATCGAGGGCGACTTCGAGAAGGGCGAAGCCAACGGAACAGCCGACGCGCTCGCGGTGGTGTCGCGGATCGTTCGCCATGTCAGAGCGTAGAGCCGGTCGCATCGGCTCGCCTGCGTGGACAACCAGGGACAGTTCCCCTGCCTCGGCCTCTTCACGCCGCGGCTCGCCGAAATTCAAAAAGGGGCTGACATAGATAGCTGAGAAAGGCTATGTATGTCAGATGGATAGGTTG
>CAYWSB010000279.1:0-3568 GCA_964460465.1 uncultured Geminicoccaceae bacterium
GTGGTCAGCGTCGAGCAGGCGGTGGCGGCACCCTATGCCAGCGGCCGGCTCGCCGATGCCGGGGCCCGGGTGATCAAGGTCGAGCGGCCCGAGGGCGACTTCGCCCGGCGCTACGACCGCTACGTCAACGGCGAGAGCGCCTATTTCGTCTGGCTCAACCGCGGCAAGCAGTCGGTGGCGCTCGATCTCAAGGATCCGGGCGACCTCGCCCTCCTGCACCGGTTGATCGGCCGCGCCGACGTCTTCATCCAGAACCTGGCGCCGGGGGCGGCCGGCCGGCTCGGCATCGACAACGCGACCCTGACCGGGCACCACCCCGGTCTGATCGCCTGTGCCATCTCGGGCTATGGCGAGCACGGGCCCATGGCGCACCAGAAGGCCTACGACCTCCTGGTCCAGGCGGAGACCGGGCTCGCCGGGATCAACGGCACCGCGGAAGGGCCGGCCCGGGTGGGCGTCTCGGTCACTGACATCGCCGCCGGGATGACGGCGTTCCAGGCGATCCTCCAGGCGCTGATCGGCCGCGGCCGGACCGGCCGGGGGCGCGGCATCGAGGTCTCGCTCTTCCATGCGACGGCCGACTGGATGAACGTGCCCTACCTGCAGCACCGCTACGGCGGGCACACGCCGGCCCGCTGCGGCCTCGCCCATCCGACCATCGCCCCGTATGGCGCGTTTGCCTGCGGCGACGGCAAGGCGGTGCTGTTCTCGATCCAGAACGAGCGGGAGTGGCAGAGCCTCTGCACCCATGTGCTGGGCGCGGCCGAGCTCGCCCGCGACCCGAAGTTCCGGACCAACCCGGACCGGGTGGCGAACCGGGCGGAGCTCGAGGCGCTGATCGAGCTCGCCTTCGCCGCGCACGACCGGGAGACCGTGTCCCGGATGCTCGAGCAGGCCGGCATTGCCTACGGCCGGTTGAGCTCGCTCGACGACCTCGAACGGCACCCGCAGCTCCGCCTGATGCCGGTGGCCACACCGGCCGGGCCGATCGAGCTGCTCGCACCGGGTGCCCTGGTCGACGGCATGCCACTGCAGCCGGGGCCGGTGCCGGCCCTGGACGAGCACGGGGGCGCGATCCGGGCGGAGTTCGGCATCGATGGCTGAGGGGCTGGCGGCGCTCCTCGACACCTACCGGCTCGGCGATCTCGCGAGCATCGTCGGGCTGGCCGTGGCGTTGGTCGGCTTCGCGCTGACCTTCTGGGCGGCCTGGCGGGCGAGAACGGCGGCGGAGGCCGCGGCCGAGGCGGCGGAGCGGGCGCGCGAGCAAGTGCTGACCTTCCACTCCACGACCAGCTTGGTCGGTGTTATATCTCGCATGGAGGCGCTGAAGGTCTTGCATCGAGCCGGTCGCATTGACCACATGCCGGAGCGCTACAGCGCATTGGCGGGGGAACTGATGGCGATACGCTCTCGGAACCCCTCGCTGACTGCCGAGGAGCGGGCTATCATGCAGCGGTCGGTGTTGCTGTTCAGGAGTATGGAGCACGAGATTGATCAAGCGGCGCAAGACAATGAGCGACATGTGGATATCGCGCAACTCAATCGCGCCATTTCACTGGCTTTTGATGAGCTGACCGCATTGCTCCACGATCTCGAGACGCGCGCAGAAGAGGCGAGGCGATATGACCGAACTGACTGAGTCCCTTGTCGAGCGGCTCCTCTCAAAGACCAAAGCCGGGGAAATTTACTGGCGCGAAGCTGTGCAACCTGGAGAATACACCGTTAGCTTTCCCCACTCATCGGTTGGTATACTCTCGGATAAGGGCGGGTACAGCCTACGCCTTTATAATGACGCAGGAATGCTGATCGACGAGACACCGATCAAGCGAGTGCCGGCTTTGTCGCAAACGATTGAGCTTTTCAGCTTGGCGCGGCGTCAGGCATTGCGCGTCGATGAGACGTTGCAGGAGCTTCTCAAAGAGTTGGCCTGATCAACTTTTCCGAAAGGGCCGATAAATGCGTTTTTCGAACAAGGCGGTGATCGTCACCGGGGCGGCCAGGGGGATCGGGCGGGCTTGTGCCGAGGCTTTCGCGGCCGAGGGGGCGGCGGTGGTGGTCGCCGACATCGATGCCGAGGCCGGCAACGGGACGGTGGCGGCGATCAACGCCTCGGCCGGTGCCTCGGGCGGTTCGGCGATGTTCGTCGCCTGCGACGTGGGCGATGCGGCGCAGTGCGGTGCCTTGGTCGACGCGACGCTCGAATGGGCGGGCCGGCTGGACGTTCTGGTCAACAATGCCGGCATCGTGAAGGCCGGCGATTTCCTCGAGCTCGCCGAGGCCGACTTCGACGCGGTGCTCAGGGTCAACCTCAAGGGCGCCTTCCTGATGGGCCAGGCAGCCGCCCGGGCCATGGTCGGGCGCAAGGCCCCCGGTGCGATCGTCAACATGTCGTCGATCAACGCCAGCGTGGCGATCCCGACCCAGGTCCCCTATGTCGTCAGCAAGGGCGGGATGAACCAGCTTACCCGGCTGATGGCGCTGGCATTGGCCGACAAGGGGGTAAGGGTCAATGCCGTGGCGCCGGGCTCGATCGCGACCGAGATGCTGCAATCGGTGATGAGCGACGAGGCGGCGCGGCGAACCATCCTGTCGCGCACGCCGCTGGGGCGGCCGGGCGAGCCGGCCGAGGTGGCGCGGGTCGTGCTCTTCCTCGCCAGCGACGAGGCGAGCTATGTCACCGGCGAGGTGGTGACCGTGGACGGCGGGCGGATGGCGTTGAACTACACGGTGCCGGTGCCCGACTGATCGGGCCTGCCAGCGGGCGGCGACCATCTGGCCGGTTGACGGCGCCGTGCTAAGGCCGTACCGGAGACGGTCCGTGAGCCCCGGCCGTTCGAGCCGTGCGCGGCTCGCTGCTCGAGCACTACCCGCCGACACGCATTCTTGAAGGAGATGGGCATGGACAAGCCGCTCATGCCGAAAGCCACCGCGGTTTGGCTGATCGACAATACCGGCCTGACATTCGACCAGATCGCCGATTTCTGCGGCCTGCACCCGCTCGAGGTCAAGGGCATCGCCGATGGCGAGGTGGGTGCAGGCATCCGTGGCCTCGACCCGATCGGCCAGGGCATGCTGACCCGGGCCGAGCTCGAGCGCTGCGAGAAGGATCCGAAGGCCCGGCTGCATATCGCCAGGTCGGTGGCCTCGACGGTCAAGCCGCCCAAGCGCCGCGAGCCGCGCTACACGCCGCTCTCCAAGCGCCAGGACCGGCCGGACGCCATCGCCTGGCTGCTCCGCCACCACCCGGAGCTTGGCGACGTGCAGATCTGCAAGCTGCTCGGCACCACCAAGAACACGGTGCAGGCGGTGCGTGACCGGACCCACTGGAAGAGCCAGGAGATCCGCCCGCGCGACCCGGTGCTGCTCGGTCTCTGCCAGCAGATCGAGCTGGACGACGCCATCGCCCGAGCCCGGGCCGAGGCCGACAAGGCGGCGCAGAAGGCCGCACCCGCGGCGGCCGAGCCGGAGGAGGTCGACGATCTCGATCTGCCGCAGCCGCTCGGCGCGGACGACGAGCCGGTGCTGGCGGACGAGCGCAACGGCTGAAGGCGGTGGCTCGCGGAGCGGC
>CAYWSB010000280.1:0-3549 GCA_964460465.1 uncultured Geminicoccaceae bacterium
CGCTCGCGCTCAGCGCCGCGGCGGCGGCCGGCTCCGGTGCCGGCGGCACGACGGCGGCCGGGCTGGCAGCGGGGCGGGCGAGCGGGCGAGCGACTGGAGCGGCGGCGACGGGGGCTGCGGCCGTCGGAGCGGCGGCGACCGGGACCGCGAGGCCGGCCGACCGGGAGGGTGCCGCTGCTGCCGGACGCGCCCGAGGGCGCAAGCGGACAGTCCCGAGATCGCTCGCGGCCAGCGCCTGCCTGGGCGAGGCCACGGGCACCAGCGCCGCCAAGGCGGCGGCCTGGGCCGGGGGTGCGGCGACGGGCGAGTCGGCCGGTGCCGGGACCGCCGGTCGCAGCCGCGGGCGCAAGCCGACGACGCCGAGATCGCGCTCGGTCAGCGCCCTCGCGGCCGATGGCGTGGACGGCGGCGCCGCCGCGGCGACCGGCGCGGGGGGCGACGTCACGACCGGGGCCGCGACGACGGGCGACGGGGCGGGCACGGCCGTCGGCTCGCTCGGCACCGCCTCGGCTGTTGGCGGCACTGGCTCGGCCGCTGGCGGCAGCGGCGTCGGCGCCCGCGTCGGCAACGGCGCCGGTGGTGGTGCGCCGAGCCGAAAGCCGACGGCACCGAGATCGCCCGTCGACAGCGGCCGCGGGCCGTAATCGCCCGCGGCGGCGTCGGCCGCGGCGGCGATCACGGCCAGCAGCAGCAGCGGTGCAACCCGGACGATGGTTGGACGCATGGGGCCCTCGGCGGAGGCTCACCGCAGGGTCGCAGCAACCCCATGGCCGGCGCAAGCACTTCGACGCGCCGGCGGGCGCTTCCGGCTACGCCCGCGGCCGCTACCCGCGTCTCAGCCGCTGCGCTCGGCGGCGATCAGCGCGCCGAGCCGTGCCATCTGCCGCCCCTGGGCGTCGAAGTTGGCCGGCTCGAGCCAGCGCTGCATGGCGCCGCGCACCGCCGGCCATTCGTGGTCGAGGAGGCTGAACCAGGCGGTGTCGCGGCTGCTGCCCTTGCTGATCATGTGCTGGCGAAAGATGCCCTCGAAGGTGAAGCCCAGGCGCAGCGCCGCGTTCCGGCTCCGCTCGTTCCGCGCATTGCACTTCCATTCGAGCCGACGGTAGCCACGCTCGTCGAAGGCGTGACGGAACAGCAGGTGCATGGCCTCGGTGCCAGCCGGGGTCCGCTGCAGCCCGGCGCCGAGCCAGATGTGGCCGATCTCGATCACGCCCATGGCCGGATCGAGCCTGAGCCAGGCGCACATCCCCTTGACTCGGCCGTCCGCCAAGTCGCGCAGCGCGAAGAAAAGCGGGTCGACCGAGTTTGCGCAGGCTTCGAGCCAGGCCCGCATGGCGGCCCGGTCGGCGAACGGCCCGTAGCCGAGCCAATCCCAAAGGGCGGCCGGGGCGGCAGCGGCGAAGAGGTCGTCCAGGTGCCGGACCGGGTCGAGCGGCTCGACGGCGACGAAGCGGCCGGCAAGGGTGGTGCGCACCGGCGGGCGGGCGTGCGGAACGTTCAGCCGGGGTGGGTCGGCGAGCGCTCGATCCGGCAAGGACCCGGTTTCCATGTGGAGAAGTTGCCACTTGTTCAGGCATAGGCCGCGACCTACTCTACCCGCAATCGAAAAGCGCCCGCTGCCGATCCGCTTCCGCGGCAGGGCGGGATAATCCTTACCTGCCGCCATTCGCGAGCTGCCCGATCGGGCGCGCCGTTGGCCGGCCCTTCACAGGAGAAACCATGACGGTGCTCGCGGATGACCGCGGCGGAATGACGGATGCCCCGCCCACGACAGCCGCCGCCTGGGGCCGCTGGCTCGCCCGCTACCGCGAAGCCAGCACGGCACGCGCCCTGGCCGAGATCGCGACCACCATCCTGCCCTTCGTCGCCGCCTGGGCGCTGATGCATCGGGCGGTGGTCGACGGCCACTGGTGGCTCTACGCACTGCTGCTGCTGCCGGCGGCGGGGCTGCTCGTCCGCCTGTTCATGATCCAGCACGACTGTGGCCACGGCGCCTTCCTGCGGCGCCGGCGGAGCAACGATTGGCTCGGCCGGGCGATCAGCATCCTGACGCTGACCCCCTACGACCACTGGCGGCACAGCCACGCCATCCACCACGCGAGCTCAGGGAATCTCGATCGCCGCGGCATCGGCGACATCGGCACCCTGACCAAGGCAGAATATCTCGCCCGCTCGCCGCTGGGCCGGCTGCGCTATCGCCTCTACCGCCACCCGCTGGTGATGTTCGGCGTCGGCCCCGCCTATCTCTTCCTCCTCGACAACCGCCTGCCGCTCGGCTTCATGCGCAAGGGGTGGCGCCCCTGGCTCAGCACCATGGCGACCAATCTCGGCATCGCGTTGGTCGCCGGCCTGGTGATCTGGGCAGCGGGTCTGGTGCCGTTCCTGCTGGTGCACGGGCCGATCGTCGGCCTCGCCGCCGCGGCCGGCGTCTGGCTGTTCTACGTCCAGCACCAGTTCGAGACCACCCACTGGGCCGGCGAGCGGGACTGGAACGCCCACGAGGCGGCGCTGCACGGCAGCTCGCACTACGCCCTGCCCGGCGTGCTGCGCTGGTTCACCGGCAATATCGGCGTCCACCACGTCCATCACCTGGCGAGCCGGATCCCCTTCTACCGCCTGCCCGAGGTGCTGCGCGACCACCCCGAGCTGGCTGGCATCGGCCGGTTGACCCTGTGGCAGAGCCTGAAATGCGTCCGGCTGGCGCTCTGGGACGAGCACGGCCGGCGGCTGATCTCGTTCAAGGAGCTGCGCGCCGCACCCGCATAGGGTCCGCGGCGCGGCTCAGCCGGCCTCGAGCCCGAAGCGGTCGACCACGCCGGGATGGATGATGCCGGCATGCAGCAGGAGCAGCACGACCCGGGCGTCGAGGCTGTCGCCGTGCACGATCGCCGCCTCGATCCGCGCCTCGACCGCCGCCGCCAGGACCTCGTCGTTGGCGGCGGTGAAGTTGCTGGCGCCGATCAGGCAGTAGGCGATCAGCTCGGCAAGCGCCGCGTAGTCGGCCGGTCCCGGCGCCGACCGCGCCGCCCCGAGCAGCCGCACGGCCGTCAGCTGCACCGCATCCGGCACCAGGGCCGGGTGGAGATCGACCGCCCTGAGCGCGTCGTCGAGCTGCCGCAGCTCGCGCGCCCGGCCGAACCTGCCGAGAAAGCCGAACATGGGGCCGAGCCTAGCCCGACCCGGCGCCGGCGAGCCAGCGCCGAAAGTCGCCGAACCCCAGCCGGCCGTCGAGGACCTGGGCCAGGCGCTCGCCGATCAGCGGGGCGAACTTGTAGCCGTGGCCCGAGAAGCCGCCGAGGACCAGGCACTTGCCCAGCTCCTCGGCGATGAAGCGCTCGTCGGGGCTCAGCGTGTAGAAGCAGGTCCTGGCCTCGAGGATCCGGTAGCGGTCGGAGTCCCGCATCCGGCGCCGGGCGGCATCGAGGACCCGGGCGATCTCGGCTTCGGTCGGCGTCCGGTCGGCGTCGGGGTCGCCCCCCTTCGAGAAGCAGTGGTCGCCGAACTTGACCGGGCGGCCGCCGAGCGGCGGGACGGCGTAGAAGACGCTCT
>CAYWSB010000281.1:0-3540 GCA_964460465.1 uncultured Geminicoccaceae bacterium
GCCCAGGTAGCTCAGTTGGTAGAGCATGCGACTGAAAATCGCAGTGTCGGTGGTTCGATTCCGCCCCTGGGCACCATTCCTTTTCTCTTCACGCTGCCGCGACCTGCGGTCGCTTCGCTCCGGAGGGGCGCCGAAACGTCGGCGACGGTCGTTCGGCCTTGCGAACCCTGCGGGTTCGATGGCGTGCCGGAGAGCCGCACCATTTGCCCGCAGCAGTCCTGCCCCTGCAAACCAACGTCAGGGGTCGTTCGTCACGCTCGTCCTTCGCCGGGCGATGCGGCCGATCAGTTCGGTTTCGTCTCTGATCCCGGCGGAGAACAGGGCGACGAGATCGCGCGCGAGCTCGAGCCGCTCCTCTTCGGTCGCAAACCTGCTTGCGGCCTGATTGAAGAGCGCTTCCAGAAGCGCGATGTCCTCGGCGGAGAGGTCGGAACGGGAAAGAATCTTGCGCAACGGCATGGCTTTCTCCTCTTCGGGGCGAAAGCACGGTCGTCGCTCACAGCCGCCAGCGCCCTTTACACGGCTGGCGATGAAACACCCTCGGTCACAATATCGAGGATGGCGAGTCACTTCATGTTTCAAGGATATCTGGAGGAGCCCATATCGGGCGGTTGCGAAGGCGGTCTTGCAATCGCCACAGTTCGGGCCTACATAGGTGTCATCGATCTTGGTGACGAACTTCTATTTGCGCGTCAGCGCTCACGAGCTTCCTTTCAATTTCGACGACTGCGACGCTTGGCACTCGGCCGGGCGGCGATTTTCCATTCCGATTTGAAAGGAATTGCCATGACCACGGGTATCGTAAAGTTCTTCAACGCCACCAAGGGCTTCGGCTTCATCGAGCAGGGCAACGGCCAGCCGGACGTCTTCGTCCACATCTCCGCCGTCGAGCGCGCAGGCATGCGTACCCTCGTCGAGGGCCAGAAGCTCAACTTCGAGGTGGTGAAGGATAACCGCAACGGCAAGAGCGCAGCCGAGAATCTTCAGGCTGCCTGACCAGATTGCGCTTCTGATCCTTGACCGCGGATGTACCGGCACTGATCATCGAGGCGCATAGGAGAGGCCGGGTTCGCCCGGCCTTTTTGCTGACCGAAGAAACCCAAGCGCAATCAAGACAAGGAGAAAAGATGCAGGTTCTCGTTCGCGACAACAATGTCGACCAGGCTCTTCGCGTCCTGAAGAAGAAGCTCCAGCGCGAAGGCGTGTTCCGGGAGATGAAGACGCGCCGGGCTTATGAGAAGCCGTCGGAGAAGCGCGTTCGCGAGAAGGCCGAGGCGATCCGGCGCGCCCGCAAACAGGCGAGGAAGCAGGCGCAGCGCGAGGGCCTCCTGCCGTCGCCGAAGAAAGCCGTCAGGCCGCCCCGTCCGGCTCCGAGAGCCGCGTAAGCCGCCTCCCGCAGGCGCCGCGGCTACGGATATCTGCAAGTCGAGGAGGAGCCCGGCAGATGGTCGGGTCTTCCTCCACGCATCGCTGCCCGCCTTCTCTCGCACGTCTTTCAGCGAGACGAAGACCGCTGTGCCCACCCCCTTCGTCACCGTTCCCGGCATGTCGTCGGGCTTCCCCGACGCAACCGGTCCGGCGCCGCGGCCGCCGGGCAGGACGGCGGATCGTGCGTCTTCGCACTGAGGGGTGCACCATCCTCCTTGCGGTCCGCCGCCCGCTATCGCCCGCGAGCATACGGCTATGTTCGCGGGAAAGCCCTTCTGCGCAGCAGGAGCGACGCATATGCCGGCAACGCGGCGGCGTCATACAATTGATCCTGCCTGATTTTCTCCCTTCCCGATCTACCGCGCCCTTTCTCCCGATCTCTCACCGGTTCGCCTGCCTCGCGGTGGCGGACAGCCTCACGCACCGGGCAGCAGGCGGATCGCCCTTCCTTTTCAACATCGGCCCGTTCACCTTGCCGTGTCATAGAGCCGGACACGATGAGCTGGTATCTGATTGGGAAACCCGGCAGGAGAGGCGGTGCATGACCCGACCATCGGACCAGGGAAGGATGGCATCCCGCCCTCGCGAGCGCCGGCGGAGATTTCCCGCCACGTCCCCGCTGCGATATGCGACCATGCGCCGGGATCGCTTCGCCGGGGCGGGCGAGCGGCGTCTCGTCCCGGACGGAGAGCCGTTTCGTATCTTGAATTGCCCGAAGATGTCGGGGGACAGGCAGGGCCATGACACATGATGCAGACGCCGCCGCCGGGCAGTCGAAGGCTTCGGTCTCCGAGGTCTTCGCCGTCTTCCTCAAGCTCGGCCTGACCTCGTTCGGCGGCCCGATCGCCCATCTCGGCTATTTTCGCGACGAGCTGGTGGCACGGCGCAGGTGGATCGGCGACGCCGCCTATGCCGACCTCGTCGCGCTCTGCCAGTTCCTGCCGGGGCCGGCATCGAGCCAGGTCGGCTTCGCGCTCGGCGTCCTGCGCGGCAACGGCGTGCTCGGCGGCCTCGCGGCGTGGTGCGGCTTCACGCTGCCCTCGGCCGTCCTGCTCCTTGCCTTCGCGCTCGGCGCCGCGGCTTTTACCGGGCCGGTGGCGGAGGGCCTTTTCCATGGCCTGAAGCTGGTGGCGGTGGCCGTGGTGGCGCAGGCCGTGTGGGGAATGGCCCGGAGCCTGACGCCCGACAGAGAGCGCGCCGCCATCGCGCTTGCCGCCGTCGCGATGGTCGCCCTTGTCGGCGGGTCGTTCGGCCAGATCGGCGCCATCGCGGCGGGTGCGGCCGGCGGGCTCTGGCTCTGCCGCAACGGGGAAGGCGCCGCGAGGGGACGGCTGAGCTTCCCGGTCTCGCGGCGCAGGGGGCTGGTCGCGCTCGCCGTCTGCGCCGCCCTCTTCCTCCTGCCGCCGCTTGCCGTCCACTGGACCGACAGCCAGGCGCTGCGCCTGTTCGACGCCTTCTATCGCGCCGGCGCGCTGGTGTTCGGCGGCGGCCACGTCGTACTGCCGCTGCTGCAGGCCGAGGTGGTCGCGCCGGGCTGGGTCACGAACGAGGCCTTCCTCGCCGGCTACGGCATGGCGCAGGCGGTGCCGGGGCCGCTCTTCACCTTCGCCGCCTATCTCGGCGCCGTCGTCGCGCCGGTGCCCAACGGCATCGCCGGCGCGGCCATCGCGCTCGCCGCGATCTTCCTGCCCGGCCTGCTCCTGGTCTACGGCATGCTGCCGTTCTGGGACGCGCTCAGGCTGCGGCCGGCGGCGCAGGCGGCGATGCGCGGGGCCAATGCCGCCGTGGTCGGCATCCTCGCGGCCGCGCTCTACGATCCGGTCTGGACGAGCGCGGTGCTGTCGGCCGCGGATTTCCTGCTCGCCCTTGCCGGCTTCCTGCTCCTGACGGTCTGGCGCACGCCGCCGTGGATCGTCGTCGGGCTGCTCGCCGTCGCCGGTGTCTTCTCGGGCTTCCTGCAGGCATAGCCGGGCACCGCGCCTTGCGCCTCCCGAAACGATTGCGGCCGGCGAAGCTGCCGGCCGCAATCGCGTTCATGGCGTTGCCGCGCGGCCGCGCGTCACAGCGGTTTTTTGATCCATTTTTGTATGACGCCGATGATGCCTTCTCGGA
>CAYWSB010000282.1:0-3521 GCA_964460465.1 uncultured Geminicoccaceae bacterium
CCCGCGCCGGTCGCCGCCGTGCCCGCGGCCGCGCCGACCCCGGAGCAGGTGCGGCTCGCCAAGGCGCTGGTGCTGATGCGCCAGCTCCGGGCGCATGTCGAGGCCAATTTCGAGCCTGTCGGCCGCCGCTTCGCCGAGGAGGCGCGGAAGATCCACTACGCCGAGACCGAGCCGCGCGGCATCTGGGGCGAAGCCACCCCGGACGAGGTCGAGAGCCTCCAGGAGGAAGGCATCGGCATCGCCCCGCTGCCCGACCTTCCCAAGCTCGACGGCTGATCCCGCCGCAGCCGGCCAGCGCCGCACCAAACGCTAAAGCGACGGGATCAGCCAGCCCGCGCCGCCCCGCACCAATACGATCCGGGGCCATGTGCCGGCGGGCCGGCGCGCGATCAGTCGCGCACGGCGCTCAGCATGTAGTTGACGTCGCGGTCGCGGCTGATCGCGAAATCGCCCTGCGCCGGGCGGTAGACCACGCCCGTCGTGTCGACCACGCGAAAGCCGCGTCGCCGCAAGAGCCGCGCAAGCATCGAGGGCGGCAGGAACCGCCGCCAGTCGTGCGTGCCGGCCGGCAGCCAGCCGAGCAGCCGCTCGGCCGCGACCACACCCAGGAAGAACGCCTTGAGCGTCCGGCTCAACGTCGACATCACCAAAAGCCCGCCCGGTCGGGTGATGTCGGCGAGCTGGCAGATGAAGAGATCGGGATCGGCCGTGTGCTCGATCACCTCCATGGCCAGCACCAGATCGAACGCCTCGCCCGCATCCGCCAGTGTCTCGACGGTGGCGGCTCGGTAGTCGATGGCGAGATCGGCCTGCGCGGCGTGCGCTCGGGCCGCGCCGATCGACCGCGGCGACGGGTCGATGCCGGTGACCCGGGCCCCGAGCCTCGCCATCGGCTCGGCCAGAAGCCCGGCTCCGCAGCCGATATCGGCGAGCCGCACGCCCGCGAGCGTTCGCAGTGCCCGGCCTTCCGGCGTACCCAGCACGGCGTGCGCCTGGTCGCGGATATAGCCGATCCGCACCGGGTTCAGACGGTGCAACGGTCGCATCGGGCCCGCCGGGTCCCAGACCTCGTCGGCGATGGCCTCGAACTTGCCGACCTCGGCCGGATCCAGCGCCTCGCCGCCGCCGGCCGCGGTCACCCGCGGCTGCGCGGTCGTCGCCGCGGCCGCGCTCTGTTGCTTGCTCATCGAACCCCTGCTGGCTAGAAGGTGGCGCATCCGGCGACCCCCATCGGCGCCGGACGATGTCGCATGCCGAAACAGACCTGCGTCGCCGGACCACCAGCCGCCGCACCTCACCGGCCCCCACCGTTGCGGCCGGTCCGCGACGCGATGCGCAGCCGAAGCGAGTATCACCCTTGCCCCTCGTCGTGCAGAAATATGGCGGCACCTCGGTCGCCGATCTAGAGCGCATTCGCAACGTGGCCGCCAGGGTCGCCCGGCACGTCCGCGCCGGCGACCGCATCTGTGTCGTGCCGTCCGCCATGGCCGGCGAGACGAACAAGCTCGTCGGCTTCGTCGACGGCCTCGACGCCCAGGGCTTCGACTGGGCCGAGTACGACCAGGTCGTCGCCACCGGCGAGCAGGTGACCGCCGGGCTGCTTGCCATAGCCCTCGAGGCCATCGGCGTGCCGGCCCGCTCGTTCACCGGCTGGCAGGCCGGAATCCAGACCGACGGCGCCCACGGCAAGGCGCGCATCGTCGCGATCGACCCCGCGCCGGTCCTGGCCGCCCTCGACCGCGGCGAAGTCGCCGTCGTCACCGGCTTTCAGGGCCTGGGCCCCGACCACCGGGTCTCGACCCTCGGCCGCGGCGGCTCCGACACCTCCGCCGTCGCCATGGCGGCGGCGCTCGAGGCCGAGCGCTGCGACATCTTCACCGATGTCGACGGGGTCTACACCACCGACCCGCGGATCGTCGCCAGGGCCCGGAAGCTCGAGCGCATCACCTACGAGGAGATGCTCGAGATGGCGTCGCTCGGGGCCAAGGTGCTGCAGACCCGCTCCGTCGCCCTCGCCATGGCGCACAAGGTCCGCGTGCAGGTATTGTCGAGCTTCAATGACGAGCCGGGCACGCTCGTCGTCGACGAGGATGAGATCGTGGAACAGCAAATCGTCAGTGGGATCACCTACAGCCGCGACGAGGCCCGCCTCACCGTGCTCGGTGTGCGCGACCGGCCGGGCGTGGCCGCCGCCGTGTTCGGGCCCTTGGCCGCCGCCAACATCAATGTCGACATGATCGTCCAGTCCGTCAGCCGCGACGGGGTGCAGGCCAACATGACGTTCACCGTCGCCCGCAACGACCTCGGCCGCGCCAAGGCGGTGCTGGCCGAGCACCAGGGCACCATCGGCTTTGCCGAGATCGTCGCCGACAGCGACGTCAGCAAGGTCTCGGTGGTCGGGGTCGGCATGCGCAGCCACGCCGGCATCGCGCACACCATGTTCCAGAGCCTCGCCGAAAAGGGCATCAACATCCAGGCGATCTCCACCTCCGAGATCAAGGTCTCGGTGCTGATCGCCGCCGCCTACACCGAGCTCGCCCTGCGCACGCTGCACACCGCCTACGGCCTCGACGGGAGCTGAAGCTGGTGCCCGGCCTGCCCCCCCATCGCCGCCTCGCCGAGCTCTGGCGCCCCGGCACCGAGCTGCTCGGCACCGAGACCGCGATCATGGGCGGGGCCATGACCTGGGTCTCCGAGCGGCACTTGGTGGCCGCCATCGCCGCCGCCGGCGGCTTCGGCGTGCTCGCCTGCGGCTCGATGACCCCGGAGCTGCTGGCGGCTGAGATCGCCGCCACCCGGGCGCTGACGGACCGGCCGTTCGGCGTCAACCTCATCGTCATGCACCCAGCCCTCGACCGGCTGATCGAGGTCTGCCTGGACCTCGGTGTCGGCCACATCGTGCTCGCGGGCGGCCTGCCACCGCGCACCGCCACCGCGCGGATCAAGGCCGGCGGCTGCCGGCTCCTCTGCTTCGCCCCGTCGCTGGCGCTCGCCCGGCGGCTCATCCGCTCCGGGGCCGACGGGCTGATCATCGAAGGCATGGAGGCCGGCGGCCACATCGGCGCCATCTCGACCACCGTGCTGGCGCAGGAGATCCTGCCCTTCCTCGACGAGGCGCCGGTGTTCGTCGCCGGCGGCATCGGCCACGGCGAGGCGATCGCCGCCTTCCTGCGCATGGGGGCGGCCGGCGTGCAAATGGGCACCCGCTTCGCCTGTGCGGCCGAATCCATCGCCCACCCGCGGTTCAAGGCGGCCTTCATCCGCGCCTCGGCCCGGGACGCCCAGCCCTCGGTGCAGATCGACCCCGAGTTCAAGGTCATCCCGGTCCGGGCACTGGTCAACAACGGCACGCGGCGCTTCACCGAGACCCAGCTCGAGGTGATCGGCCGCTACCGCCGCGGCGAGCTGAGCATGGAGGAGGCGTCGCTCGCCATCGAGCACTTCTGGGCCGGCGCCCTGCGCCGCGCGGTGATCGACGGCGACGTCGAGGAAGGCTCGCTCATGGCCGGCCAGTCGGTCGG
>CAYWSB010000283.1:0-3514 GCA_964460465.1 uncultured Geminicoccaceae bacterium
ACGCGGTGGTCAAGACGCCGGTGGACGCCATCCCCGACCTCTCCGACGTCCAGGTGATCGTCTACACCGAGTATCCGGGCCAGGCACCGCAGGTCGTGGAGGACCAAGTCACCTTCCCGCTGACCACGGCGATGCTGGCCGTGCCGCACTCGAAGGTGGTGCGCGGCTTTTCGATGTTCGGCGTTTCGTTCGTCTACATCATCTTCGAGGACGGCACCGACCTCTACTGGGCGCGCTCACGCGTCCTCGAATACCTCAACTTCGCCTCCGGCCGGCTGCCGGCCGGCGTCACGCCAACGCTGGGGCCGGATGCCACCGGGGTGGGGTGGGTCTACCAGTACGTCGTCATGAGCGCCAAGCGGACGCTCGCCGAGCTGCGCACCCTGCAGGACTGGTCCATCCGCTTCGCGCTCACCAAGGCGCAAGGGGTCTCCGAGGTCGCCGGCGTCGGCGGCTTCGTCAAGACCTACGCCGTCACCGTCGATCCCTTGCGGCTGAAGGGCTACGGGATCCCGCTCGGCGACGTCATCGATGCCATCCGCGCCAGCAACATGGACGTGGGCGGCCGGGTCGTCGAGATGGCCGAGACCGAGTACGTGGTCCGCGGCCGCGGCTACCTGCGCGGGACCCGCGACCTGGAGCAGGTGGTGCTGAAATCAGAGGGCCTGACGCCGGTGCTGCTGCGCGACGTCGCCCGGGTCGAACTGGGGCCGGACGAGCGCCGCGGCCTCGCCGAGCTGAACGGCCAGGGCGAGGTGGTCAGCGGCATCGCCGTCCAGCGCTACGGCGAGAACGCGCTCAAGGTCATCGACAACGTCAAGGAGAAGATCACCGAGATCGCCCCGAGCCTGCCGGAGGACGTGAGCATCCAGGCGGTCTACGACCGCTCCGAGCTGATCCTGCGCGCCATCGACACGCTGGAGCGGACGCTGATCGAAGAAAGCATCATCGTCGCCCTCGTCTGCATCGTCTTCCTGCTGCACGTCCGCAGTGCCCTGGTCGCCATCATCATGCTCCCCGTCGGCGTGCTGATGGCCTTCATCGCCATGCACGCGCTCGGCATCAACTCGACCATCATGTCTCTCGGCGGCATTGCGATTGCCATCGGCGCGATGATCGACGCGGCCATCGTCATGATCGAGAACGCCCACAAGCACCTGGAGCGGGCGGTGCCGGAAACGCCGCGGCTGCAGGTTCTCGTCGAGGCGGCCATCGAGGTGGGGCCCGCGCTGTTCTTCTCGCTTCTGATCATCACCGTGTCGTTCCTGCCCATCTTCGCCCTGGAGGCGCAGGAAGGGCGGATGTTCAAGCCGCTCGCCTACACCAAGACGTTCTCCATGGCCGCGGCGGCGCTCCTGTCGGTGACGCTGGTGCCGGCGCTGATGGTGCTGTTCGTCCGCGGCCGGATCACGCCTGAGCACAAGAACCCGATCAACCGCTTCCTCATCTGGATCTACCGGCCGGTCATCCGGCTCGTGCTCAGGGCGAAAACGCCGACGGTGCTGGCCGCCCTGGTGGCGCTCGGCGCCTCGGTCTATCCGGCGGTGCACATCGGCAGCGAGTTCATGCCGACCCTGAACGAGGGCACGCTGCTCTACATGCCGGCGACGCTGCCGGGCCTGTCCATCACCAAGGCGACGGACCTGGTGCAGAAGCAGGACGAGATCATCAAGTCTTTCCCCGAGGTTGAGTCGGTCTTTGGCAAGGCCGGGCGGGCGGCAACGGCCACCGACCCGGCGCCGCTGGAGATGTTCGAAACGGTAATCAACCTGAAGCCCGAGGGCGAGTGGCGCGAGGGTATGACCACCGACACGCTCATCGGCGAGCTGGACCAGGCGCTGCAGTTCCCGGGCGTCAGCAACGCCTGGACGATGCCGATCAAGGCGCGCACCGACATGCTGTCCACCGGCATCCGCACGCCGATCGGCATCAAGCTGTTCGGCCCGGACCTCGCCGGGCTGGAGCGGCTGGCGCGGGAGGTCGAGGCGGTGGTCCGCACGGTCCCCGGCACCACCAGCGCCTTCGCCGAACGGGTGCTCGGCGGCTACTACCTGGAGATCGAACCGGACCGCGCCGCGCTCGCCCGCTACGGCCTCAGGATCGAGGACGTCCAAGAGGTGATCCGCACCGGTCTCGGCGCCGAGGCGGTCACCACGACGGTGGAGGGGCGGGAACGCTACACCGTCAACGTCCGTTATCCGCGCGCCTTCCGCTCCAGCCCGCAGGCCATCGCCACGGATGCCCTGGTTGCGACACCCAGCGGCGGCACGGTCCCACTGGGCCAGGTGGCGAAAATCTCCCTGGCCAAAGGGCCGGCCAGCATCCGCACCGAGAACGCCCAGCTCGTCGTCTACATCTTCGTCGATTTCCGCGACCGCGACATCGGCGGCTACGTCGCAGACGCGCAGAAGGCCGTTGCGGAGCAGGTGAGCTTCCCGCAGGGCTACTACGCCACCTGGAGCGGCCAGTTCGAGTACCTGCAGCGGGCGGAGGCGCGGATGCAGATCGTCGTGCCGGTGACGCTCGCCGTCATCTTCCTGTTGCTCTACCTCAACTTCCGCCGCATCACCGAGACGCTGATCGTCATGCTGGCGCTGCCCTTCGCGCTGATTGGCGGCCTGTGGTTCGTCCACGCCCTTGGCTACAACATGAGCGTCGCCGTCGCCGTCGGCTTCATCGCCCTGGCCGGCGTGGCGGCGGAGACCGGCGTCATCATGCTGATCTACCTCGACCACGCCTGGGCCGAGATCAGGCGCGCCTGCGCCGCCGAGGCGCGCGAACCCACCCGAGACGACCTCGCCCGCGCGATCATGGTCGGCGCGGTGGAACGGGTGCGGCCGAAGATCATGACCGTGGTCGCGATCATGGCCGGGCTGTTGCCGATCCTCTGGTCCACCGGCACCGGCTCGGAGGTGATGCGGCGGATCGCGGTGCCGATGATCGGCGGGATGGTCTCGTCGACCGTGCTGACGCTGATCGTCATCCCGGCGATCTACGGCCTGGTCAAGGGCTGGCGGCTGCAGCCAAGCGGTGCGCTCGGCAGCGAGGTTTCGCCGGCGGGGTTGCGCTAGCGCCTTGCTGGACGTCTCCTACCGCGCAGGAGGCAGAAACACTCAGGGTCGTTTCTGGAATCCGTGCTTGGTTTTGAAGTCTGGACGCCTCAGATCGGGGCGGCAGATCGAATAAGCTGCGCTAGCGAATGACTTCCCCGGTAGTTCGGGAACTCTAGGGCTCGGCAATACTTTGTTACCTACACGAGCTTGCAGAGACACGTTCGTGGGCTAGTCTGGCAGACAGAAGTGTGCAACGCCGAGGTGGCCGAAGAAACGATCTTCGCGCTCTTCGTAGCAGGACTAGCCGGGAGGACGTGGTATGCATGCCGAACAAATCATCCGTAGCCATCCGAACGTCAAAGAAAATACGAATGACGCGCTGATCCGCTGCATCCAGGAGTGCCTGGAGTGTGCCAGCAGTTGCGTCGCCTGCGCCGACGCCTGCCTTGGCGAGCAGGCGG
>CAYWSB010000284.1:0-3382 GCA_964460465.1 uncultured Geminicoccaceae bacterium
GAGGCGGTGAGCGACGATCTCGAAGCCCGGATCGAGGCTTTGACCGGCAGGACGGCGGCCGCGCGCTTGCGCGCGGTCATGCCGGTGATCGACCGCAAGGTGCGCGAGGGGGTGAGGCATGAGGACATCGTCGAAGCCCTGAAAGCCGCCGGAGTGAGCGTCAGCCTCAACACCTTCCGGGTGAACCTGTACCGCTACCGCAAGCGCAATCGGGCCGAGGACGCGGCTTCAACGAGCACGCACCCAAAAACTCACAATTCGCCGCCCGTACCGGGTGAGGCCGAACCCGTGGCTCCTGTTGCGGATCGAGGATGCGGACTTCGTCTCCGTCGAAACGATCAACGCCGATGAGGGCGACGGCAACGCCGTGCGCAGCAGGCCGTTTGGCGCGCTACCCGAACAGTTGCTGCTGATCGACTCGTCGCGTCATCACGGCCGCGCGGCGGGCGCGCCAGCTCCGACGCTTTACCCGTCCGCCCCATCGAGTTCATCTCCGGGCCGGACGGCCTTGCCCTTGCCGGCGCGCGCCAGGATCGCGCGCGCGCGTCCGGGAGCTGCCCGAGCTGCGCGCGCGGCGAAATAGCGCTCCGCCTCGGCCTGCGCCCCCACGCGCGCGGCGAGCGCCGTCGCGATGTACTGGTTCAGGCTGACGCCCGCGGCCTCGGCCTGCGCGGCGGCACGCTCCTTCAGGTCGTCGGGCAGCCGCAGCGGAAAGCTGCTCATCGCTTCATCCTCCTCAGCACCTCGCCCGGCCGCTCGGCCGGAATGCCGAAGCGCGCGGCGCCGTCGCGCAGGTCGGCCAGGTTGAACGTGGCGATGGCGTCGGCGCCGCCGTTTACCGCGGTCTCCAGCACCAGGTCGTCGTCCGGGTCGCGTGCGCCCGGCCGGACGCGGACGTCGAAGGCCACCGGCACGCAGAGGCCAGCGAGCTCGTCGAGCACCGCGAGCACCTCCTCCGCCGGGATGCCCGCCATCGCCAGCACGGGCGCGCGGGTGAGCACGGCCTCGTACTCGAGGACCAGCGGCGTCGAGAGGAGGAGGCGCACCTCCCCGTCGAGCGCCGCCAGCAGCAGACGCCGCGACGCGCCGGCGGCACTGGTGAAGCCCGCGACCACGACGTCGGCGTCCAGGACCACGCGCAGGACCATGACATCGTATATGACATCATAACCCGCCCTGTCCACCGACCCCTTTGTTACGGATCGTCAGGCGAACCTCGATGCGGCGTTCGCCGCGGTCACGGCGGCGTATGCGAGCGTCATGGCAGCCCCGAACACGCATCGCGAAGCCCTGATCGCCGAGCTGCTGGGCGACTGCCGGCGCCATGCTGGATCGGGCGGACGATCTGCACGCCGCGTTTCCCGTCGCCGCCGAAGCCGCGGCCGGCAAGGTCCGCCTCGCCGGCGAGATGGCCGCCGGCGGCGTCACCGCCGCCGGTGAGCGGTTCTTAAGCGTCTTCGACCAAAGGGCCGGCACGGCCCTGCACGGCGTCCAGGAGGCCGCCAGGGAGGCGCAGGAGGCCGCTCGGGTGGTCGACCGGGCGGCGTGGCACTTTGCCCTGCTCGCGGGCGCCGTGGGGCTCGCCGCCGGCGCCCTGGGCGGCACCCTCGCCGGTCTTGCCCTCGGCCGCAGCCTGCTCGGCGGCTGACGATGTCGGGGCTGCCCTGTTTCTGACCTGTCACGTCTGAGGAAACAGACGCGGAAAGAGCACGTCCGCGGCTTTCATCGGGAAGCGCAGCGAGACGGGGCCTTTCGGCGTGTCGGAGCCGAGGATGCCGTCTTCGACCAGGGAGGCGAGCAGATCGCGCGCGGTGCGCTCCCTCAGCCCCGTGGCGCGGCCCGCCTCACCGCGCGGCAGTTCGCCGCGCAACAGCGTTTCATCGAGCAGCCGGTAGGCCTCCGGCTTGAACCCCGCCTGCTCGACGTAGACCTTCAGCCGCTCGCCGAGCCGCTCCAGATCGAACAGGCCGCCCATGAAGGTCATCTGGTCGAGGCAGACCTCGAGGAACCACACGACGTAATCGGTCAGCGCCTTTTCGGAGAGGTTGCCCCGTCCGTCGAGATCGCCCTGTCGCGGCGTGTCCGCGTAATCCATCATCCGCCTGTACTCGCCCCGGCTTTCCAGCCCTCTGGCGAGCCCGCGCGAGACCGACCACAGTCCGTGGGCGCCGATCCCGGCTTTCAGCCCCATGGCATGGCTCATCAGGCGGCTGACGCGCCCGTTTCCGTCGGGGAAAGGGTGGATGTAGTTCAGCCGATGATGCGCCGCCGCCATGGCGATGATCCGCGCGCTCTTGCCGAGCGGCTCCAGCCGGTAGCGCCGCTCGAAATGCTCCATGAAGGCGGTGACGCGGTCGCTTCCTGGCGGCACGTGGCGGCCGACCGCAACGTCATGAAGCGCGGTCTCGCGCAACGCGCCCGGCTCCATGCGGAAGCGCCTTCCCGCG
Organism: uncultured Geminicoccaceae bacterium; assembly: GCA_964460465.1. Lineage (GTDB taxonomy): Bacteria > Pseudomonadota > Alphaproteobacteria > Geminicoccales > Geminicoccaceae > SLRI01. The sequence goes on from CAYWSB010000284.1 coordinate 2,448, forward strand.
CCCTCGATCGTGAGCATCGCTTCCGGCGCGTCCCGGTAAAACTCCCGGTGCAGCCAGCGGATGAAGTCGCACGACGCCGGTTCGGGCAACATGCCCTCGGCATGGAGGCGGTCGATCTCGCGTTGCAGGCGGATGTGTGCCGCCGCCTCAACCTGCAGGTTGCGGCGATCCTCTTCACCGGCCAACTCTCCCGCCAGCGCCTGCTCGATCTCGCGCGGGGTGGTGTTGTGCCCCTCGATCAGGTTGGAATAAAAACAGTTCATCACCCGCACCAGCTCGGCCAGGTTCGAGGCCGTGCGCGGATGCAGCCGGTGACCGAGCCGTGCGGAGGCCGCCGAGAGCTCGGCGATCAGGTCGACCAGTTTCGTTCCCATCTGCTCGAGCAAACAGGGCTCGATCCGGGACGGCGTTTCGACAAGGTTCTTCATGCCGAACATCATAAACATTTAGACCATTGAGATGACAATCATTTTCGGCAAGAAACCGGCTTTTCTTGCCGAACTTCGCGCCGATGGCTAGGCGGGGGCTATCCTCATGAGAATTTTGACTTATCCCTGATACGACGGGCGATTTCTGCCGATCCTCCGGCTGCCCGCGAGGGCGTCCAGGCAGGATAACTTCAGAAAATAGCCCAAGTATTCGCCACAGCGTCACTATCAGCAGTGAAGCGCGTGGCGGTCGCCCTCGGGCGTCTTGCGGAAGCGGTTCGTTGCGATCTGGATCGTGCAGACGGCCGTGCCGTTCGCGTCCCGCACCTTGGGGTCGCTGCCCAGATTTCCGATCAGCCGAACTTCGTTCAGGGTGGCCATGTCTATATCCCTCCTGCGTGGGGAACGAACCCGGACGCGGCAGCCGCCACGTCCGGGCCGGACGAGGTGGTCTAGCAGGCTGCGGAAAAAAGGGCTGGCTTGGGCGGTGATGCTCTGATTCCCTGC
>CAYWSB010000285.1:0-3358 GCA_964460465.1 uncultured Geminicoccaceae bacterium
GTTGCAGATGAGAATCGGGAAAAGATTCCGGTCAGCGTGAAAATGCTCTAGAGCCTTTTCACGCCGATCGGACTCTCTTCCCGACTGCCATTCGCAGCAGGCCCCGATCCACGCTTCTCGACTGTCGTGAACCGGAGGGGCGGGACGGCGTGGCGTTCGGGGCAGCGTTGGTCGGCAGGTTTGCGGCAACGCGTGGCGGCGCGGCGAACCCGCGCCCTGCCGGGCGGCGGCCAATCCGATGCTGGCCGAGGCGGATGCCAGCGACCCGATCCCCGCGGCTGCGGCAGCCGCGCCAGCCCGGGCAGGCGGTCGCCCCGGTCGCGCGCGATGTCGAGACCGCGCAGCCGAACCATGCCCTCGCCCGGCAAATCGGCGACGAGCGAGGCGTCGGCACGGCGCTCGCGCAACCGGAGACGATGGGTCTACTGCGCGACCAAGAGAATGGCCTGCAGACTCGGGAAGGTCCTTTGGCAGTCGAGCCGGCTGGTGCGGTCATCCTTCTCGGTCGACGGCGAGAGGATCTCGAAGATCAGACGTGGCAGCTTCGAGAAAGCCGGGAGCGGCGGTTCAGGCGACAAGAGAGTAGCGGCGATGCGCCAAGTCCGGCCCTCGCCAGCTCTGCCGACGCGGCCGCCGAGATACGGTCGGCCGGGAGCCTTCGGCCTGCCGAAAAGGGCGTCCGCGATCGCCCCGGAGATCGCGGTATGCCACTCGCTCGGCGGGTTCATTGCCACCGGCACGTCATCGGCGAGTTCGCAGCGCCTATCCCTGCCGTCGTCGAAGTCGAGGAACTCTGCGACGATCATCGTCTTCGGCATCCCGTCGGCCATGGCGGGCAACACTCTGGTTGCGTCGCCGTGCCCAACACAACCGATGGATCGGGAAAGGGACGTGCTCAGGCGGCGGCGCGGGAAACGATGCCCTGATAGACCGCCGTCTCGAAATCCATGTAGCCGCCGAACGAGGTGGGGTCGGCGAACGGCAGGATCTGTGTCGCCCAGAAGCCGCCGATGCCGTTCTGGCGGTCGATCCAGTAGTAGAGATTGGCGAGCCCGGCCCAGCCGAGCGCGCCCGCCGGCCGCCCGGTGGGCGCCACCTTGTCGTTGACCATGAAGGTCAAGGCCCAGGATTTGGGCATGCCCGGAAAGAATTCGGCATCATTGGAGAGCCACGCGATAATGCCAGGCAGCATCTTGATCTTCAGCTTGCCGAGCCCGTTCTGGACCGCCATCCGCACCGTCTCGGGCCTGAGCACCCGGCCCTGCTCGCCCATGCCGTCGTTCAGCCACATGCGGATGAACCTCATGTAGTCCGGGACGGTCGAATGGAGGCCGTGGCCGCCCATTTGGACCTCGGGGTCCGGCGGCAGCTCGAAGTCGAGGGGCTTGAGCGAACCATCCGCCTGGCGCTGGTGCATGGTCGCAGCCCGGGCCCGCATATCCGGGCTCATCGAAAAGGCGCTGCTGGTCATCCCCAGCGGGTTGAAGATCCGCTCCTGCATGACCGCACCCAGCCGATTGCCTGCGATCGCCTCGACCACGAGGCCGACCCAGTCGATATTGCTGCCATATTCCCAGGCTTCGCCCGGATCGAAGAGCAGCGGCGTCATCAGCGAGGCCTTGGTCGCGGTAACGACGCTGGGCTGGCCGTGCTCGGTGGCGAGGCGGTTGTACTGCTTGTTGAAGAAGTCGTAGCCGAACCCGGCGGTGTGCAGGAGCAGCATGCGGGTCGTGACGGCACGCTTGGGCGCCCGCAGCCGGGGCTTGCCCTCGGCGTCAAAGCCGTCGAGCACCTCGAGCTTGCCGATCTCGGGCACGTAGGTCTCGGCCGGCGCGTCGAGGTCGAGCCGGCCGTCCTCGACCAGCTGCAGGGCGGCCGTCCCGGTGATCGCCTTGGTCGTCGAGAAGATGGCGAAGACGGTATCGGGCGTCATGGCGACGCCGCTCTCCAGCTTCCGCTCGCCGAACGCTCCCTCGTAGATGGTGCCCCGGCGGTCGGTGGCCATGGCGACCACGCCCGGCACGCCGGGCTTGTCGGCGACCGTCCGCTTCAGGATTGCGTCGCAATGCATCTGCAGATCGCTTGGCATGATGGAGGCTCCCTGCCGTTCTCGTTGGGCGACGGGCCGCGACAGCCTGCCGGTCGCCGTCCAGAATAGCGCAGAAGGGCTGCCTCGGGCACGACGAAAAAGGGGCCGCGCTTGCGCGCGACCCCTCTCTTGCTGGAACGAGGCTGGTGGGCTGGATCAGAAGTCCATGTCGCCCATGCCGCCCATGCCGCCCGGGCCGCCGGCCGGGGCCGCCTTCTTCTCGGGCTTCTCGGCGACCATGGCCTCGGTCGTGACCAGGAGGCCGGCCACCGAAGCGGCGTCCTGGAGTGCGGTGCGCACCACCTTGGTCGGGTCGATGATGCCCTTCTTCACGAGGTCGGTGTACTCGCCCTCGTAGGCGTCGTAGCCCCAGTTGCCATCGGTCGACTCGAGCAGCTTGCCGACCACCACGGCACCGTCGACGCCGGCGTTCTCGGCGATCTGCTTGGCCGGGGCCTGGATCGCCTTCCGGACGATGTCGACGCCGAACTGGATGTCCGGGTTCGCCGCCTTGAGGTCCTTGAGCGCAGTGATGGCGTGCAAGAGGGCCACCCCGCCACCCGGGACGATGCCCTCCTCGACGGCCGCACGGGTCGCGTTCATGGCGTCGTCGACGCGGTCCTTGCGCTCCTTCACCTCGACCTCGGTCGCCCCGCCGACGCGGATCACCGCAACGCCGCCGGCCAGCTTGGCCAGCCGCTCCTGCAGCTTCTCGCGATCGTAGTCGGAGGTGGTCTCCTCGATCTGCGCCTTGATCTGGCCGATGCGGCCCTGGATGTCGTCCTTGGAGCCGACGCCGTCGACGATCGTCGTGTCCTCCTTGTTGATGACGATCCGCTTGGCCCGGCCGAGCATGTCGAGGGTGACGTTCTCGAGCTTGATGCCGAGGTCCTCGCTGATCACCTGGCCGGCGGTCAGGATGGCGATGTCCTCGAGCATGGCCTTGCGGCGATCGCCGAAGCCGGGCGCCTTGACGGCCGCCACCTTGAGGCCACCGCGCAGCTTGTTGACGACGAGCGTGGCGAGCGCCTCGCCCTCGACGTCCTCGGCGATGATGAGCAGCGGCTTGCCGCTCTGCACCACGGCCTCGAGCACCGGCAGCAGCGACTGCAGGTTGGAGAGCTTCTTCTCGTGGATCAGGATGTAGGGATCCTCGAGGACCACCCGCATCTTCTCGCTGTCGGTGATGAAGTAGGGCGAGAGGTAGCCGCGGTCGAACTGCATGCCCTCGACGACGTCGAGCTCGGTCTCGAGGCTCTTGGCCTCCTC
>CAYWSB010000286.1:0-3336 GCA_964460465.1 uncultured Geminicoccaceae bacterium
TCTCACCAACAGCGTGACGCTGGGCAGCAGCACGAACATCGCGATCGGTGCCGGTGCCCGGGCCTGCACCGAGCTCGGCACACTGGGCATCCGCTTTTGCGACTGACGGCGTGGCCAGGCGTGGCCGATCGGCTTGTGATGCTTGGCTCGTTGACATAAGGTTCCATCAACCAGCGCAATCGTCGTTCGAAATCACCAGTGGTCGATTCGGACGGCGGTTCAATAACCGAAGGGTGGACGACATGCGACGTCGACTTCGACCGGCTGGCCTTCTCGGGCTCCTTCTCCTCGCTGCCTGCAGCGGCAATCCGCCCCCGCCGCAGCCCGTCGCCGCCGCCCCCGCCGCGCCGATGCCGACCCCCGTCGCGGCGCCCGCGGTCGATGCCGGCACGGCGCTGGTCGAGGCGCGCCGCTGCGGCCGCGCCATCGCGGTGGCCGCACGCTGCAACTATCTGCGCGACGACCGCGACTTCGCGGCCTTGCGCTTCACCGTGCTGCAGGGGCTGGGACAACGCTACGGCGCCGTGGTCGATCAGCCGCGGCTGACCGAGGCGGTCGACCTGGCCGTGCTCGATCGCATGGCGACGATCGGCCAGTGCAGCGTCGCCGCGGCGGACGTGCCCGTCGTCGAGAGCGGCCTGCGGGATGTCCTGGGCACATGCGCGGCGCCCTGAGCGTCGACGGCGAACGACGGATCGGGCGGCCAGACGGCCACAGGAAGGAACGGTCATGCTGACGACAAGGATTGCCGCGGTGGCGGGTCGCGTTCACCCGTCCCGCCTGCTCGCGGCGACCGCCATCGCGGTCGTGGCGGCGGTGCCGGCCTGGGCGCAGACCGTCGACGAGCTCGTCACCTATCGGCCCGAGAATCGCGCCGGCTCGGCGACGGCGGTGATCGCCGAGATGATCGCCGAGCGAAGCCGGTCCGCGGCGGTGCGTAGCCGCGCGCGCTCGCTGGCCCCCGAAGGCGCCTTCACGGTCGGTGTCGAGGAGCTGCTGGTCGACATCGGCGCGCACGCCTTTGTCGGCGGTGGCGACGGCATCGTGCCCGTCGCCCTGCCAGCCAGCGTGCCCGAACCCTCGGCGGGTCCGCTGGCCGGCACGGAAGCTGCAGTGGACCGGGGCCAGAGCCGACGCGCCAGCACCTGGACGTCGGGCGGCTTCAGCGCGTCCCTGTCCAGCACCAGCGGTGGTGACCTGGGTGGCGATTCGGGTGCCGGCGGCGGCGCCAGCCCGTCCAGTGCGGGTGGCGGCGGCTCCAGTGGTGGTGGCTCCGGAGGCGGTGGCGGCTCCGGTGGTGGTGGTGGCTCCGGTGGCGGCTCCGACGGCGGTGGTGGTGGCTCCGACGGCGGTGGCGGTGGCTCCGACGGCGGTGGCGGTGGCTCCGACGGTGGCGGTGGCGGCTCCGACGGCGGTGGCGGCGGCTCCGACGGTGGCGGTGGCGGCTCCGACGGCGGTGGCGGCGGCTCCGACGGCGGTGGCGGCGGCTCCGACGGCGGTGGTGGCGGTGGGTGGAACTGAGCGCCCGGGGACCCCGAGCCCGCCGGAGAGGCGGCACAGGTCGGCGTGTGGCCGATGGATCGACAACACGGCGTGCTGACGAGCAGAGAACGGGAGCTGTCATGACGACGATGAGCACTTCGAATCGACCCAGCCGTCCCCGCCTGGTCCGGCCGCTGCTGGCCGGCGCCTTGGCCGCCGCGGTCGCGGCCCCTGCGATGGGCCAGGATGTCGGCAGCCTCGTCACCTATCGGCCGGACAATCGTGCCGGGTCGGTCGCCGCCGCGACGGTGATCGCCGAGATGATCGCCGAGCGCAGCGAATCCGCCGCGGTGCGGAGCCGGGCGCGGTCCCTGGCGCCGGCGGGTGCGCTGACGGTGGGGGCGGAGGAGCTGCTCCTGGATATCGGCGCCAACGCCCACGTCGCTGCCGTCACCAGGCGCGGCGGCGTGGTGCCGGTGGCGGTGGCCCCGGCGGCACCGGCACCAGCGCCCGCGCCGGTGGTCGGGACCGTGGTGGCCCCGATGGCCCCGGCAGCGGCGCCGGCACCAGCGCCGGCCGCCGTGGCCGCGCCGGCACCGACGCCTGCGACTGCGGCGGCACCCGCACCGGCCGCGACGCCGGTCCGTCCCGGGCGCGGCAATTGGAGCATCAGCGAGAGCTTCAGCGGCGGCATGCAGGACCTCGGCGGCTCGCCTGGTGGCGGCGGGGGCGGCGGAGGCGGCGGGGGCGGATGGAACTGAGCCGACCCGTGCCTATTGCATTGCCCGCCGCCGGATCGGAGGGAAGGCACCGACCGGTGCCGCGGGCCCGGCGGGTTGTGGGCGTCGCCCTCGCGGCCTTCCTGCTGGCCAGTGTCTCGCCGGCCGCACTGGCCGGCGAGCGGCTGGCGCTGCTGATCGGCAACTCGGCCTATCAGAGCCTGCCGCCACTGGACAACCCGGCCCTCGACGCGGCCCTCCTGGCGCGGACGCTCGAGCGGCTCGGCTTCGAGGTCCATGTGCTGGGCGACGCCGGCTACGAAGACATGCGGGCCGGGATCGACACGTTCCGGCAGGCGGCCCGGGGGGCCGAGGTGGCGCTCGTCTACTATGCCGGGCACGGCGTGCAGGTCGACGGCGTCAACTATCTCCTGCCGGTGAACGCCAGCATTCGCGGCCGCGAGGATCTGCGCCGCGAGGGGCTGGTGCTGCAGTTCCTGCTGCACGAGCTGGAGACCGCCGCCCCCGAGTTCGGCATCCTCGTGCTCGATGCCTGCCGCGACAACCCGATCGCGGCGCTCGAGGAGCAACTGGCCCAGCAGGCGGGCCGCTCGATGGCGCCACGCGAGGGGCTGGCCCCCACCGTCTCGGCGACCGGGCTCCTGATCTCCTACGCGACGGCTCCCGGGCAGGTGGCGCTCGACGGCCCGGCCGGCGGCAACAGCCCGTTCGCCGAGGCGCTGGCGCACTATCTCGACGAGCCCGGGCTCGAGATCGGGCTCTTGTTCCGCAAGGTCAGCGCCCGGGTGCGCAAGGCCACGGCCGGGGCGCAGGTGCCGTGGACCGAGGCCTCGCTGACCGAGCGCAGCCTCGTGCTCAACCCGGCACCCACCCGTCCCGACCAGGAGGACGCGGTGGCCGAGCTCAACCGGGCGCTCGACGTCGACGACCCGCTGCAGCAGCGCCTGGCCCTCGCCCAGTTCGCCCGCAGCCACCAGGATTCGCCCTTCGGCCGGCTGGCCGAGAGCTATCTGGCCAGGCTCGAGGAGGCGGCGGTGCGGCCGGGCATCCAGCTCGCCAGCTTCGAGCAGACCGTGGCGGACCGGCAGCGGGTCGAGCTAGTGGCCGGCACCGC
>CAYWSB010000287.1:0-3326 GCA_964460465.1 uncultured Geminicoccaceae bacterium
TCAGCCGCCCGCGGAAGAATTCGAGCGCCACATCGGAAATCACCGAACCGCTCATCGGTCCCTCTCCTTCCCCGAGGGCCGCGTTCAGCCTGCCGGAGGCGGTGACAGACGTCCTGGGGCGCGCTATGCGAATACCGCCCGCGTATCGCGGTCAATGCCCTGTATTTCCTTGATAATAGCGCGTCGCCGAGCCGCTTATGGTGTTGCAGTATGCTACATCTTACGCCACGCTGGCGGCGATGGCAAACCCGCCTGGCAGACACCCGCAGACCTCGGGAGAGACGCCATGAACGACGCGTTCAACATCGCCGGCCGGTTCGAGAGCGCCATGGCCGCCCTGCTGCCGACGATCGAAAGCCTAGGGCTATGGGTCGTCGGCGCCGGCGTGGTGATGATCGTGGCCGGCCTCGTCTTCCGCTCCCGTGAGCCGTGGCTTGCCACCCTCACCCTTCGCGGCGTCGGCCTGGTCTGCCTCGGGATGATCATGATGGGCGTCTCGGTCGTCCTGTGAGGGCGCGCTCCAGGCGGGGCCGGTGGCTGGTCCTGGCGGTGATCCCGCTGGCCGGGCTCTCGCTCTACATTCCGAGGTGGTTCGGGGTGCCGCCGCTCGTCCTGCTGGAGACCGGCACGTCGATGCCGACCGGGCTCTACGTCTACGACCATGCGCTGCCGGCCCGGCCGGGCGAGGTGGTCGTGCTGGCGAAAGCCCCGCACTGGGGACGGGCCTACCTGATGAAGAGGGTCATGGGCTGCGGCGGCGACGTCTTCTGCTGGGACGAGGGCCGCCAGGCGCAACGGCTGAACGGCCGGCTGCTGCCGGGCCCGTCGGCTCGCGCCCTCGAGCTCGGTGTTCCCGTCTGGAAGGAGTGCCGCTCACTGCGCGCCGACGAGTACGTCGGCTTCGGCGAGGGCGCCGACAGCTACGACAGCCGGTATTTCGGGCCGAGCCCGGCTGTGGTCATCTACGGCGTCTACCGCCTCGCCTGGGCGCTTCGGCTCCGGCCGGCCGAACGGGCGCTCTCACGGCGGTGACTCGCCCTTGTCGAGCCGGATTCCCGGCGTCCCCGTGGCCCAGGCGCCGGCCTCGGGGAGAGGTCCGAGCTGGCTTTTGAGCCACATCAGGGCCAGCCGGACGATGGTGTTCTGCGACCATCCCCCCTGCTCGGACACCGAGCGGAGAAGACGCCTGGAGCGCTCCGAAACCAGGTAATGCCGGCCCGGCCGGGCGGCAAAGTCCGGCAAAGCCGGGAGGGCGAGGGTTTGCCGGGCGACGATGATCAGCAGATAGGCGTCGATCGCGGTTTCGATGACCTCCGAGCCGCTGAGCCCGGACATCTCCACCACCCTGTCGATCCAGGCGATCTCCTCGTCCGACAGGCGGACGAACAGGGATTCCGACCTCTTCATTCGAGACGGCAAGGTGGTGTCCTCGATGATGGCACATAAACATCCACCTCGGTGCCAGGTCTCTGTTCGGCGTGCGGCCCACCTGCGCAGCCGCTTAAGCTTCAGGGGAAGCAAAGCGGCCTCGGCTTGGGCCTGCACGCCGCGACATCCGCACGTCGGGACTGCATCATACCATCCAAAGGACACATTCAAACCGGGGATCGGCCGGGATCACCCAAAGGGGAAGCGCCGGCGAGGCGGCGCTTTTCGCGGGAGCGCCCGCGGCGCCGGCAGGCCTAGCACAGGCGCAGCGTCTCGTTGACGTAGAGCCGGCCCAGGGTGCCGGCCTCGATGGTGATGATCGGCTCCCACGGCAGGGTCTTCTCCAGGACCTGGGCGCCGAAGCGCCCGAGCGTGCCGCTCACCTCGCGCTGATAGGCGTCGACCTGGGCGTTGTCGTTCGGCAGCGCGCCGCGCTGGCCGACGTTGAACACGGTCGTCAGGATCCCGGCCAGGATCGCGTTGCCCCAGCGGATCTCGACGTCCCCGCCCATGCCCGCCTGGCCGCTGGCGTCCGAGCCGGCGGCGCTGCCGAGATCGACGGTGCTGACCGACGGGTTGCCGCCGAAGCCTGTGGCACTCGTCATCTGCGTCCAGAGGATCGGCGCCCGGCGGTCCTGCAGGGTCATCGAGCCGTCCTTCCGGACCTCGCCTGTGAGCTGGGCCCCGGCCGGCACCAGCACCTTGCCCCGATAGCCGGGGTCCGGCGAGAGGACCGGAGAGACCACCCGGGCGACGATCGGCCCGCCCTGCTCGGTGTTCACCCGGGTTTCGAGCGCGATCTCCATGGACGATCCCGGCCGCAGGGCGCAGCCCTCGCCGAGCCTCCCCCGCCGGCCGTCGCGATAGCCGGGCGGGCGGATTTCGACCGGCTCCACCCTGAGCGCCACCTCGCCGAGCCGGTCCTTGGGCATCGTCGCCTTCTTCGCCGGCGGCGGCGCCGGCGGCGGGGTCTTGGGCTCCGGTACTGCCTGCGGTGCCGCCGCGGCCGCCGGAACGCCCGGCTGCGGAAGGCTCACCGGACCGGCGTAGGGCTTCACCTCCGGCGCCGGCTCGACGTGCGCCGGAAAGATCATCCGCCACATCGCCTGGGCGGCGATGATCGTCATCAGGATGGTGATGACGATGGCGGCCAGCACGAGGCGCAGGCGATGGCCGCGCGCGGCCGGCAGAGGCATCGCACTGATCGCCATGGCGTCATTCCTTCCTGGCCCTGTCCCTGTCGCCGGCGGCGCTGCCGATGCGGACGATCTCTTCGCCGAGCCGCAGCTCGGCCTCGGTGACGCGGCGGTTGGTCACGAGCCAGAGTGCGGGGCCGGCTTCGAGCACCTGGTAGGAGACCGTCTGCTCGCCTTGCTTGCCTGCGAACAGCGCCGGCAGCGTCGGCGGCGGCTCGGCGAAGCCGATCACCAGCTTCTCCTGGTCTGCCCAGACGTCCTTCGGCATCCACGGCGCCGGCGGCTCCGACTTGGCCTTGACCAGGAGCGCTTCCCTCCCCCCGACCGGCTGCGGCGGCCTCCCCGCGGGGTCTTCGCTGCGCTTGGGCGGGGCGTGATTGATCTCCACGACCGGCATCGCCCGCCAATCACGGACCTGCAGCTGGACGGTGTAGACCCCGCCGTCTGTGATGACGGCGGCCTGAAGGGTGCGGTCCATGCAGGGCGCCAGCGGCTTGGCCGCCTCTGCGCCGAAGCGCTTCGATCCCGGGGCTGCGCAGTTGGGCATGAGCGCCACGGTTGCCCGCTGCCCGGTGGCGCCGGCCTGGACGCTCAGGTCGTCGGACGACCCGACGATGCCGGAGGTCAGGCTCTCGCCGACCGGCAGGAGCAGGATCGTCGGCTCCAGCGGGGCCACCGGGATCTGGTAGACGCTCCTGGGGT
>CAYWSB010000288.1:0-3320 GCA_964460465.1 uncultured Geminicoccaceae bacterium
TCGGCGAAGGGGATGCCGAGGGCGGCCAGGGAGCGGCGGCTGCCCTCCACCCAGGGATCGTCGGCGGGGCCGGAGAGGAGCTGGCCCGTGGCGGCGTAGTGGATGCGGCCGAGATCGCGCCACAGCCGCTCCCAGGCCGGATAGGCCTCGGCCACCATGGCGGCGTAGCCGTGCTCATGGCCGTACATGTAGCGGATCAGCCGGTGCCGGTCGCTGGAGGACGCCAGCGGGTTCGGCAGCGGGCCCTGTTCGAGCAGGGTGACGGCGTGGCCCGCCTGCACGGCGGCGCGGGCCACCGCCAGCCCCATGATCCCGCCGCCGACGACCAGCAGCTTCAAGTTTGCGCGTCCAGGACGAGGTTGGCGGCGACCAGATCCTCGAGCGCGGCGCCCACCGACTTGAACACGGTGATCTCGTCGGCGCTGCGGCGGCCCGGATGCTCGCCCCGGCACAGCTCGGCCAGATCGGCCCGGATCGCCGCGGCGTCGATCGCCCCGCTGGCGATCGCCTGGAGGATGTCGCCGGCCTCGGCCAGCGCCCCGCCGCGGGTATCGACGAACAGGCTGGCCCGGGCCATCAGCGCGTCGTCGCTCTCGCGCAGGTCGCGGTTGAAGGCACCGACGAGGTCGACATGGGCGCCGGGCTTGACCAGCCGGCCGAGCACCAGCGGGTCGGCGCTCATGGTGGCGGCGCTGATGATGTCGGCCTCGCCCAGTGCCGCCGCGAGGTCGGTCGTGACCGCGACCGTGAAGCCCGCGATGGCGAGCCGCTCGGCCAGGAGATCCGCCTTGGCGGGATGGCGGTTCCACAGGGTCACGCGGCGGATCGGCCGGATCGCGGCGTGGGCCGGCACCAGCATGGCGGCGACCGCCCCGGCGCCGATGACGAGGTGATGCGCGGCATCCGCGCGGGCGAGGTAGCTCGCGGCCAGCGCCGAGGTCGCGGCGGTGCGGCGCTCGGTGATCGCCTTGCCGTCCATGACCGCGAGCGGTGAGCCGGTGGTCGCATCGAAGAGCAGATAGAGGCCGTCGACCGTGGGCAGACCGCGTGCCTCGTTGCCCGGCGAAACCTGGACGATCTTCACGCCCAGACGACGGTCACGCTGCCAAGCTGGCATGATCAAGAGCGTGGCGTCTGGTGCGGTGCTGCGCGGCACGGCGTGATGGTGGCGCACCGGCGCCTCGCAGCCCTCGGCGAAGCCGCGCCGCAGCGCCTCGATCAGGGCAGGAAAAGCCAGCGCCTGGTCGACGGCGGCGCGGTCGTGAACGGGGGGCATGGGCCGTCCGCGGTCGCCCGCGGCTCAGCGACGCGGCGCGGCCAGGGCCAGGGTGTCCTGGCGCTGCCTGGCGCGCTCGGCCGCGACCTGCTCCTCGGCCAGCTCCTGCTGCTTCTGCCGGTACGCCTCGGCGCGCGCCTTGCGCCGCAGCATCCGCCACTCGCCGCGCATCTCGCTTTCCGACAGCCAGAGCGACAGGCCGCCCAGGATGGCGCCGATGAAGATGCCGATCAGGAAGACGGCGAAGACCGGCAGCTCGACGACGGGCAGCGGCAGCGGAAAGAAGTTGACGTAGACCGGGCCGCGATTGGCCACGGAAAACGTGACGATGACGATCAGGCCCACGATGGCGAGCAGGGATCGCAGAAATTTCGCCATCTGGCTCTCCTCGACTTGGTTGGTGAAGGACGGTGCGATGACCGGGCGGCGACGTTCAGCCCTTGTTCAGCCGCTCGCGCAGCTCCTTGCCGGTCTTGAAATAGGGAACGAGCTTGCGCGGCACCTGAACCTCGTCACCGGTCCGCGGGTTCCGGCCGGTGCGCTCGTCCCGCGGCCGGACCGAGAAGGCGCCGAAGCCGCGCAGCTCGACCCGGTTGCCAGCGGCCAGCGCATCGCCGATCTCCTCGAAGACCGTCGAGACGATCCGCTCGACATCGCGCAGGAAGAGGTGCGGGTTCGCCTCGGCGAGCCGCTTGATCAGATCCGACTTGGTCATGTCCGTTTCCACCCGGCCGCAGCCGCAAACGACGGCACGAGCTTGGCAAAGCGCGGCCTGAGCGTCAAGCGACGCGCCGCGGCGGCGCCCGGCCGCGATCGACGGAGATCCAGCGCGGGCGGTCCGGTGCCGGGCAGCGTTCCTGATCGCCTGCGTGATGTACTCACTCGTGCGACGCCTTGCGCCATTCCCGCAGCCGCAGGATCGAACCGGCGGCGGCGACCCCCGGGGCGGCGATGCCGTCACAGGCGAGCGCCACGTTGAGCCGCTGCCGCCGGCGCCAGACGGGTCGGACCCGTCGACGCCGAGCCGTCCGCCCAGGCCGCGGCAGGACGAGCGCCGGTCGTCCGGCATGGCGTCGCGCACCGTGCCGCAGGCCGCCTCGGCCCCGCCGCCATCCAGCGACGCCATGCCGCGATCCGCTTCGACCCGTTCCCCGGGGGCGCCTGCAGCATGGCGGTTGCCGATCCGCCGGCCGCCGCAAACGGCAACGCCGCCGGGCGGACCCGGCGGCGTTCGCTCGCTCGGCGTTGCGCCGCGCCGTGCCTAGCGGCTGTCGTCGTCGCTCGCCTTGGCCTCTTCCTGCTTCTGGCGCAGGGCGGCACCCAGGATGTCGCCCAGGCTCGCACCGCTGTCGGACGAGCCGTACTCGGCCATCGCCTGCTTCTCGTCGGCGATCTCGAGCGCCTTGACCGACAAGGTCAGCCGCCGGCTGGCCGGGTCGATGTTGGTCACCCGCGCATCCAGCTTCTCGCCCGGCGCGAACCGCTCCGGCCGCTGCTGGTCGCGGTCGCGGCTGAGCTCGGCCTTGCGGATGAAGCCGACCGCGCCGGTCGTGGTCTCGACCTCGATGCCGCCCGAGGTGATCTCCTTGACCGTGCAGGTGACCCGGTCGCCCTTCTTGATGCCGGAGGTCGCCTCCTTGAACGGGTCGGTCTCGAGCTGCTTGATGCCGAGGCTGATGCGCTCCTTCTCGACGTCGACGTCGAGCACCTGCGCCTTGACCACATCGCCCTTGCTGTAGCGCTTGACCGCCTCCTCGCCCGGCTCGACCCAGTCGATGTCGGAGAGGTGGACCATGCCGTCGACGTCGCTGTCGACGCCGACGAAGAGCCCGAACTCGGTGATGTTGCGGATCTCGCCCTCGACCACCGAGCCCACCGGATGCGCCTCGAGGAAGGCTTCCCAGGGATTGCCCATGGTCTGCTTGAGGCCCAGGCTGATCCGGCGCTTGTCCGGATCGACCTCGAGGATCATCACCTCGACCTCCTGGCTGGTCGAGACGATCTTGCCGGGGTGGATGTTCTTCTTGGTCCAGCTCATCTCGGA
>CAYWSB010000289.1:0-3249 GCA_964460465.1 uncultured Geminicoccaceae bacterium
TGGAACGGCTACAACTTCGAGGACTCGATCCTGATCTCCGAGCGCATCGTGCGCGAGGACGTCTTCACCTCGATCCACATCGAGGAGTTCGAGGTGATGGCCCGCGACACCAAGCTGGGTCCGGAGAGCATCACCCGGGACATCCCGAACGTGTCCGAGGAGGCGCTCAGGAACCTGGACGAGGCGGGCATCGTCTATATCGGTGCCGAGGTGAAGGCCGGCGACATCATGGTCGGCAAGGTCACGCCCAAGGGCGAGACGCCGATGACGCCCGAGGAGAAGCTGCTCCGCGCCATCTTCGGCGAGAAGGCGGCCGATGTCCGCGACACCTCGCTCAAGGTGCCGCCGGGGGTCCAGGGGACGGTGGTCGAGGTCCGCGTCTTCAACCGGCGCGGCGTCGACAAGGACGAGCGGGCGATCGCCATCGAGCGGGCCGAGATCGAGCGGCTGGCCAAGGACCGCGACGACGAGCGCAGCATCCTCGAGCGCAATATCTTCGGCCGGCTGCGCGAGCTGCTGGCGGGGCAGACCATCACCGCCGGCCCCAAGGGCGTGAAGGCGGGTGCCGTGGTCGACGCGGCGCTGCTCGATGCCACGCCCAGGCGGCAGTGGTGGGAGCTGGCGGTCGACGACGTCGAGAAGATGACCGAGCTCCAGGCCCTCAAGCGCCAGCTCGACGACGGCATCAAGCGGCTGACCGAGCGCTTCGAGAACAAGGTCGAGAAGCTGCAGCGCGGCGACGAGATGCCTCCGGGCGTCCTGAAGATGGTCAAGGTGTTCGTCGCGGTGAAGCGCAAGCTGCAGCCGGGCGACAAGATGGCCGGCCGGCACGGCAACAAGGGCGTGATCTCGCGCATCGCGCGGCTCGAGGACATGCCCTATCTCGAGGACGGCACGCCGGTCGACATCGTGCTCAACCCCTTGGGCGTGCCGTCGCGGATGAACGTCGGGCAGATCCTCGAGACCCATCTCGGCTGGGCCTGCGCCAATCTCGGCCAGCAGCTGGGCCAGCTCGTCGATCGGCTGGGCGACCCGGGTGTCCGCGAGGCCCTGCTGGAGAAGTACGAGACGATCTACGGCCCGGAGGTGCGTCGCGAGGTCGAGGCCTACGACGAGCGCGAGTTCGTCGAGCTCGGCCGCAACCTGAGCCATGGCGTGCCGATGGCGACCCCGGTGTTCGACGGTGCCCACGAACCGGACATCGTCGCGTTGCTGGAAGCCGCTGGCTGCCATGCCTCCGGTCAGTCGACGCTGATCGACGGGCGGACCGGCGAGCCGTTCGACCGCCCGGTGACGGTCGGCTACATCTACATGCTCAAGCTCGGTCACCTCGTGGACGACAAGATCCACGCCCGCTCGGTCGGTCCCTACAGCCTGGTCACCCAGCAGCCCCTGGGCGGCAAGGCCCAGTTCGGCGGCCAGCGGTTCGGCGAGATGGAGTGCTGGGCGCTGCAGGCCTACGGCGCGGCCTACAGCCTGCAGGAGATGCTGACCGTGAAGTCGGACGACGTCTCGGGCAGGACCAAGATCTACGAGGCGATCGTGCGCGGCGAGGATACCTTCGAGGCCGGCATCCCCGAGAGCTTCAACGTGCTCGTCAAGGAACTGCAGGCGCTCGGTCTCAACGTCGAGTTGCAGCAGGAAACGATTGGCGACGATTGAAGCGCGCGTTCCCCGATCCCATCCAAGGCCCGGACGGTCCCGCCCCGACCGTCCGGCGCCTCCTTTGAAGCGGCGCTAGAGAGCAGGTTCCCATGAACGATTTGCTTTACCTCTTCGGCCAGCCCGCAACCGGTCAGAAGTTCGACCAGATCCAGATCTCGATCGCCAGCCCGGACCAGATCCGCGAGTGGTCGTACGGCGAGGTCAGGAAGCCCGAGACGATCAACTACCGCACCTTCAAGCCGGAGCGGGATGGTCTGTTCTGCGCCAAGATCTTCGGCCCGATCAAGGACTACGAGTGCTTGTGCGGCAAGTACAAGCGCATGAAGTACAAGGGTATCGTCTGCGAGAAGTGCGGCGTCGAGGTCATCCAGTCCAAGGTCCGCCGCGAGCGGATGGGCCATATCGAGCTCGCCGCCCCGGTCGCGCACATCTGGTTCATGAAGTCCGTGCCGTCGCGCATCGGCATCCTGCTCGACATGACGCTCCGTGACCTCGAGCGGGTGCTCTACTTCGAGAACTGGGTGGTGGTCGAGCCCGGCCTGACGCCGCTGAAGCAGCACGAGCTCCTCAACGAGGAGCAGGTGATGCGCTACCGCGACGAGTTCGGCGACGATTTCCAGGTGGGGATCGGAGCCGAGGCGGTGCGCGACATGCTCAAGGCCCTCGACCTGCCGCGCGAGCGCGAGCAGATGCGGGCCGAGCTCGTCGAGACCACGTCGGAGGCCAAGCGCAAGAAGCTGGTCAAGCGCCTCAAGCTGACCGAGACCTTCCTCGAATCCGGCAACAAGCCGGAGTGGATGGTGCTCGAGGTGGTGCCGGTGATCCCGCCGGAGCTGCGGCCGCTGGTGCCGCTCGACGGTGGCCGCTTCGCCACCTCGGACCTCAACGACCTCTACCGGCGCGTGATCAACCGCAACAACCGCCTCAAGCGTCTGATCGAGCTCAGGGCACCCGACATCATCGTCCGCAACGAGAAGCGGATGCTGCAGGAGTCGGTCGACGCCCTCTTCGACAACGGCCGGCGCGGCCGGGTGATCACCGGCGCCAACAAGCGGCCCTTGAAGTCGATGTCCGACATGCTCAAGGGCAAGCAGGGCCGCTTCCGGCAGAACCTGCTCGGCAAGCGCGTCGACTACTCCGGGCGGTCCGTCATCGTCGTCGGCCCCGAGCTCAAGCTGCACCAGTGCGGCCTGCCCAAGAAGATGGCGCTCGAGCTCTTCAAGCCCTTCGTCTATGCCAAGCTCGAGCTCTACGGCAAGGCGCAGACGATCAAGGCCGCCAAGCGGATGGTCGAGAAGGAGCGGCCGGAGGTCTGGGACATCCTCGAGCAGGTGATCCGCGAGCATCCGGTGATGCTCAACCGGGCCCCGACGTTGCACCGGCTCGGCATCCAGGCATTCGAGCCGACGCTGATCGAGGGCAAGGCGATCCAGCTCCATCCGCTGGTCTGCACCGCCTTCAACGCGGACTTCGACGGCGACCAGATGGCGGTGCACGTCCCGCTCTCGCTGGAGGCCCAGCTCGAGGCCCGCGTGCTGATGATGTCGACCAACAACATCCTCAGCCCGGCCAACGGCAAGCCGA
>CAYWSB010000290.1:0-3236 GCA_964460465.1 uncultured Geminicoccaceae bacterium
CCTCGTCGGAGGTGCCGTTCTCGAGGTTCTGCACGAAGCTCTGGTCGATCTTGAGGCGCTGGACCGGCAGCCGCTTGACGTAGGAGAGCGAGGAGTAGCCGGTGCCGAAATCGTCGATCGACAGGGTGACGCCCAGCTCGTTCAGGTACTTGAGCGAGGCCGTCGCGGTCTGGCTGTTCTCGATCACCGCGTTCTCGGTGAGCTCGATGTCGAGCATCGCCGGGTTGACGCCGGTATCCTTGAGGATGCGCTCGATCATCAGCTCGACGCCGCGCTCGCGGAACTGGACCGGGCTGAGATTGACCGAGAGCTGCATGCCCATGAGCCCCTTCTCGCGCCAAGTGCGGTGCTGGGTGCAGGCGGCCTTGAGCACCCAGGCGGTCAAGGGGGCGATGAGCCCGATATCCTCGGCGAGCCCGATGAACTCGCCCGGCCGGACGATGCCGCGATGCGGGTGGTTCCAGCGGACCAGCGCCTCCATGCCGACGATGCGGCCGCTGTCGAGCTCGATCTGCGGCTGGTAGTAGACCAGGAACTGGTCGCCGGCGAGGGCCTGGCGCAGCTCGCGCTCGAGGGTCACCGCGCGGCGGGCCGCGAGGTTCATCTCGGCGGCGAAGAATCGGTAGGCGTCGCGGCCCGAGGCCTTGGCCCGGTACATCGCGAGGTCGGCGTTCTTGAGCAGCGCCGGCACGGCCTTGCCGTCGGTCGGGAAGAGGGTGATGCCGACCGAGGCCGAGATGTGCACCTCCTCCTTGTCGATGACGAAGGGCTCGGCGAAGGCGTCGCCGAGGCGGCGCGCGAGCTCCGCCGAATCGTCGACCCGGCGCAGCGCCGGCTGGAGGATGACGAACTCGTCGGAGCGCAGCCGGGCGATGCAGTCGGTCTCGCGCAGCTTCCCGGCGAGGCGGCCGGCCACGGCGCGCAGGAGGCGGTCGCCGAAGCTGTTGCCGAAGGCCTCGTTGATGCCCTTGAAGCGGTCGAGGTCGACGATCAGGATGGCGAGCTGCTCGCTCTGCCGGCGGGCCCGGGCGAGCTCCTGCTCGGCGCGGTCCTCGAAGGCCGAGGCGGTGATCAGCCCGGTGAGCGGGTCGATGCGGCCGCCGGGGGCGGTGACGCCGCGGTCGAGCTTGAGCTCGGAGACGTCGAGGGCGAGCGTCATCACCCCCTCGACGTCGCCGGCCTCATCCAGCATTGGCAGCTTGACGCTCACGAGATCCCGCTCGCGGCCGCCGGCCACGACCACCTCCTGGCGCGGCGAGGCGAGCGGCCGGCCGCTCTCCAGCACCTTCCCGTCGAGCACCGCGTGGCGGGTTGCATAGGCCTCGCCGAACGCATCCAGGAGGCTCTTGCCGACGAGATCCTCGCGGCGCTGGGCGAACAGGTCCTCCAGCACCCGGTTGACGAGCTGCACCCGGCCGAAGCGGTCGACCGCCGAGACCATCAGCGGGACCCGGTCGAGAAAGCCCTGCAGCCGGGCCGCCGGGTTGTCGAACACGGGCCCCTGGCTCTCCATCAGCGCCTGCTCGAGGTCGGCCGCCCGCTTGGCCAGCAGCTTCTGCTGCCGGCGCATGGTCAAGAGGTTGCGCGCCCGGGCGCGGAACTCGAGATGGTCGACGGGGCTGAGCAGGAAGTCGGTGACGCCGGCGTCGAGCGCCCGGTAGCAGAAGTCGCGATCCTCGTAGACGGTGACGACGACGATCGGTACATCGGCGAAGGCGCGCTGCTCGCGCAGCGTCTCGATGAACGTGGCGCCATCCATCTCCGGCATGTTGTAGTCGGTGATGATCAGGTCGGGCGGGTTGGTCGCCTGCAGCCGGGTCAGGGCCTCGATCGGGCTGGCGAAGGACTGCACCTGCAGCCCCTCCTCGACCGAGAGCGCGAGGCGGGTGAGGATGTTGCGATTGGTGACCCGGTCGTCGATGACGACAACTTTTGCCATTCGTTAACGCTTATCGGTTATCAACGGACGGCGCGAACCCCGCCGCTGTTGGTCCGGCCCCGTGCCGATGCGCCGGGGCCGCTGGTGTGCACTCTTGGCCTTGCCGCCGTCGGGAGAGTAGGTAGGCCGTGAAAAAGCAGCAAGTGTTAGGTGAAAAAGATTTCGCATGAATCAACTCGAGGCTCAAAGCCTGTTGCGGCGGCGGCACTCCTCGTGACCCGGCGCCGGTGCTGACCGTGTCGCATCCTACACCAAGGGCCACTTGCCTGTCGCCTGTGCCGGGTGCGCCATGATCGGCATCGACCGGCTGTTCGCGGTCCTGGCGATCCCGTGGCTGCCCTGGCTCCTGGCGCTCGGCATCGTGCTCCTGGCGCTCCTGCTCTGGCAGCGCTTCACGGCCCGGCTGCAGCCGCTGCGCCGGGCCCTGCGCCGGGCCATCGAGCTGGTCGAGCACGGCGAGGGTGCCGCCTCCTTCAAGCAGCGCTTCCCGGCGATCTTCGAGGGTCTCGCGGACGACCCGGTGCTCGGCCGGCCGTGGCGGGCCTATGCCCAGACGCTCACCCCGGTGCCGGGCAACGAGCAGGCGCTGGGCGCGCCGCAGCCGCCGGCCGCGGTGTTCGACGACCAGCTCCTCGGCCGGGTCGGGCTCAATCTCCGCTTCTACCAGGCGGTGCCCAACATCCTCGTCGGCCTCGGCCTCCTGTTCACCTTCATCGGCCTCGTGGCGGCGCTGCATTTCGCCAGCGCCGGGGTCACCGCCACCGACGTGCGCGAGGCGCAGGCGGCGCTGCGCGAGCTGCTGGCGGCCGCGACCTTCAAGTTCGTCACCTCGATCGCCGGGCTCGCCGCCTCGCTCGTCTTCTCCTGGCGCGAGAAGACCCAGCTGCACCGCACCCAGGCCGAGATCCGCCGCCTCTGCCAGGTGCTCGAGGAGCGACTGGTGCCGTTGACCCCGGAAGGGCTGCTGGTGGCGCAGATCGAGGCGACCCGGCGGATCGACCAGCGCCTCGGCCAGCTCGGCCGGTCGCTGATCATCCGCGCGCCGGAGGCCATCGAGGCGCGGCTGGCCGAGGAGCTGACCCTGGCCACGCGGCCGCTGAAGACGGCGCTCGAGCGGGTCGCCCGGCGCTTCGAGACCCTGGACGAGCGGGTCGCGGGCGATCTCGTCGCCGCCAGCCAGACCGTGCGCGCGCTCGCCGGGCGGGCCGGCGCGCTGGTCGAGGCCGCGCTCGAGGCCGGCGACCGGCCGGCGCAGGCACCCGGCCGGACCGGCAGCGCAGCGCCGGCGGGATCGCGG
>CAYWSB010000291.1:0-3228 GCA_964460465.1 uncultured Geminicoccaceae bacterium
TTCAGATCAGATTTGCTTGAACCAGCTGCTTCTGCACTTCGAGCGGGAATCCACCAGACTGTTTTCTCGCAGTATTTTTCGTTGAGGTTGAATAATTTGAAAGAATTTTTGCTTGAGCGAACTCTTGAAGGTTAGTTCTTTTTGCACGCCGCTCAGCTCTCGGTCTATTGAACTTACATAGGACTCAATGTCGAGCAATTGCCTCTGGAGTTCTGTGTAGCAAGCTTGGTGCAGGGTAGAGCCATCCAAGAGAGCGATGCGCTCACCGTCAATTGCGTTGCAAAATCTGCAGTACGCCTTCTTCATGTTTGATGAAGTCCCAGGCAATCACAGTCGCAGCTTTGACGTAGGAATGGTGAGTTGGCAATTCGGCTCCCGGATGTTCACCATCGTCGCCGCTCAGTCCGTAAGCGCCCCGCGCAGCAGCAGGCGGGCGAGCGCCAAGTCGTCGTCGTCGAGTGCGGTCAGCACCTGGTCGCGCAGCAGCGGGT
The DNA here is from genome assembly GCA_964460465.1 of uncultured Geminicoccaceae bacterium. GTDB lineage: Bacteria > Pseudomonadota > Alphaproteobacteria > Geminicoccales > Geminicoccaceae > SLRI01. The sequence continues at coordinate 492 of CAYWSB010000291.1, forward strand.
CCTGCAGCCGGTTCGCCAGGGCCAGCAGCTCCGGCTTGCCGACGGGAAGCGGCCCATCGAGCTGTGGCGGCTTGGGCTCCTGAGCCGGCGGCTTCGTCGGTGCCGGCTCCACCACCTGGGTTGGCAGGGCGGTCCGCACGCCGATCACCTCGGTCACCGTGCCGGCCCGGGCGAGCAGGCCGCGGCAGAGCGGGTGGTAGGGCGGGCTGCCGAAGCCGGCGTTCTGCAGCTCGTCGCTCGACATCTCCCGGAGCTCTGAGAGCGAGGCCGCGTCCTGCCGGGGCCAGGGGGCGGCGGCGCGGAGCTCGGCCGGATCGAGGATCTGCAGGATGCGCTCGACCCGTGCCGCCTCCTGGGCGACGCGGAAGGTCTTGCCGTGCATGAAGGCGCAGACCGGGCAGTGCCGGCCGTCGAGGATCTCGGTCACCTGGAAGGTGTCGATGTCGAGCGACACGGCTTGATCAAGAAAGCCGAAGGAGACCAGCCGGCTGGTGGTGAGATTGGCACCCACCTCGATCAGGCCCCGGCCGTTGCCGAGCACGGCGGCGTTCAAGGCGTCGGCGAGGTCCATGCCGGTCTTCTGCGGCTTCTCGCCCTTGGCGAGCGCCAGCTCCTGGCGGTGCGCCGTCTCCTCGGCCCGGGCGACCACCTGCTCGGCGGCGACCCGGAGGTGCTCGGCGGCCTCGTCCTCGATCATCACCGTCAGCTGGTTGAGGGCACGCTCCAGCAGGCCGGAGAGGGGCTGGCCCTGCATCAGTGACGTTGATTGCAGGTCGACGACGCGCGACGCGCCGAACAGCACGGCCGCCACCGCCAGCTCCTCCAGCCGCGGGCGCTGCCGCTCGACGACATTGGCCAGCGTGATCGAGCGTGCCAGGTCGAAGGCATCGGCGAAGCGCCTAGCCTCGATCGCCGCCTCCAGCCTGGCCACGAGGGTTCGGGCGAGCGGCGCCCAGCCGCCCTCGATGCTCCGCGCCATGGTGGTCTCGAGGGCGAGGAACGCCCTGGGCTGAAGCGCTGCCATCGGCGGCTCAGGCGTCGGGCGCGTTGGCGTGCATCACCGCGCAGACGCAGCCGGCGAGCTCGCCCAGCCCGTCGCGGTCGAGGCTCGGGTCGACGAACTGCCAGGTGGCGAGCGCCTGGCGGTAGGCCTGCTGGTCGGGGCCGGCGAGATCGAGCGAGAGCGCGATGTTCTTCTGCAGCCCGGCCATGTCGCGTTTGCGCATGGCGAGCACGGTGTCGTTTGCCAAGGCGAGGATGCCCTCGGAGGTGGGTGCGGCTTCATCGTGGTCTGCCTTGGTCGCCGCCGGCCGTTTGCTGCCCGCCGGCAGGCCGTTGCGGCCCATGCCCCTGGCCCCGGCATGCTGCGGGCCGGGCGGCACGTCGAGCGGCACGACCGGCTTGTCGGTGACCTTCAGCTTCAGGCCGGTCACCTCGTTCACCGCCTGGACGACGTCCGCGGGGTCGACCCGGTTGGTGGCGTTGGCTATCTCGAGGCCCTTCAGCTTGTTGTCGATGGCCTCGATGGTCAGCGGCAGCGAGCGCAGCCGGTAGCCGCTGTAGCCCATCGCCGGCAGCAGCTTGATCGTCATGATCTCGTCGAACTCCTCGCGCTCCGGCTTGAACACCTGCGCCTCGGTGACGGTGTAGGAGACGAAGGCGGTGGCGAAGTTGTAGTCCTGGCTCTGGCCGACGAAGATCGGCGGCAGGCGGAAGCTGCGCCTGATGCGCACCTCGCAGCGCTCGTCGTACGTTTCGAACATTGAGTCGGCCATTCTCTCGGCACCGAACCGCTCGACGGTGATCCGGGTATTGCCCGGGTGGTCGAGCGAGCCGCCTGTCGGGTCCGCCTCGATCACCTGCACCCGGTTGGCCTTTTTGGCCGGCCCGTGCAGCCGCTGCTCGATGGCTTTCCTGGTCTTGTCGGCCATCAAGCCGCCCTGGATCAGGATCAGGATCGGTGGCACCCCGCCGTTCTCGAAGAGTTCGAGATTGAACTCCTCGGCCTTCCTCGAGCCGAGCACCGAGGGGGTCTGGGCGATCCAGCAGGGCACGCCATAGGGGGTGTGGGCGTCCGGGTACTTGGTCAGGTGGATCAGCTCCGAGCCGCGCCGCCGCGCCGGCAGGCGCTGGCCCCTGGCCGCCCACTTGCCGGTCACCTTGTCGAGATCGCGAAGGGCCCCGAACTCCTTGAAGTAGACGAGCTGGTGGCCGATCATCTGGGCATAGCGGCGCTCGCGCATTGCCACACTGATGGTCACCGGCCTGCCGCGGCGGGAGACCGTCTTCTCGACCGCCACCGGCTCGTCGAGCTTGACCAGGCGGATCATCTTGGCGTCGACGTGGCGGAGAAAGACGATCTCGCCCGCCGGGTTGCGCACCACCTCGAGATAGGCGTTGCCGGTGCGCTCCTGGTCGCGGCGCAGCCGCCGGCGCAGGGTCTGGAAGCTCTCGCCCGGCCAGACCTCGGCGAAGAAGTCCTCGAGCTCCTTGATCTGGTGGTCGTCCCGGGCGTCCTCCTGCTCCTCGCCCTCGGCCTCGAAGAGGTAGCCGGTGCCGTCGATATTGGTGACCATCGCCTCGATGCAGGGGCCGAGCGCGTTGTTCTCCTGGCAGAGCCGGTCGAGCATCTTGAGGTTGTAGGGCGGCTGGATCAGCCCGGCATCCTTCTCCATGCCGCGATACTAATATCCCAATAATATACCTGACAATTTTCCTCGCCCGTGCTATGCCTTCG
>CAYWSB010000292.1:0-3158 GCA_964460465.1 uncultured Geminicoccaceae bacterium
TAGCAAAATCAGATCTGCACAGCCAACGCGAATTGAGCCAAATCATTTCCCCCGCTTGCTTTTCCTGAACAGACTCGACCATGACGACCCCCTTCACCCAAATCGTCGCCGGCCTGCCCGTCACGATCCCGTTCGTCGGCCCGGAGGCCATCGAGCGGCGCACCGGCCGGCCGTTCGCGCTCCGGCTCGGCGCCAACGAGAGCCTGTTCGGCACCTCGCCGCTGGTGGCCGAGGCGATCACGGCCGAGCTCGCCCGGGCCGGCTGGTACGGCGACCCCGAGGCGCAGCGCATCCGCGCACGGCTGGCCGCCCACCACGGCGGCCGACCCGTCGACAGCCTGGTCATGGGCGCCGGCATCGACGAGCTCCTGGGGGTGCTGGTCCGCCTCGTCACCGAGCCCGGCGACCCGGTGGTCACCTCGGCCGGTGCCTATCCCACCTTCAACTACCACGTGGCCGGCTTCGGCGGCCGGCTGGTCGCCGTGCCGTACCGCGACGACCGGGAGGACCTTGATGGCCTCGCCGCGGCCGTCCGCCGCGAGGATGCCAAGCTCGTCTACGTCTCCAACCCCGACAACCCGATGGGCTCCTGGCACCCGGCCGCCGCCATCGAGGCGTTCGTCGCGAGCCTGCCCGAGACGGTCCTCGTCGTCCTCGACGAGGCCTATGCCGAGTTCGCGCCGCCCGACGCCTTGCCGGCGGAAACCTTCGCCGACCCGCGTGTCGTGCGCCTGCGCACCTTCTCCAAGGCGCAGGGACTGGCCGGCCTCAGGATCGGCTATGCCATGGCCGACCCCGCCGTGATCGCGGGCATCGGCAAGATCCGGAACCATTTCGGCGTCAACCGCTTCGCCCAGGCCGCCGCCATGGCCTCGCTCGACGACCCCGCCTTCACCCGGAGCGTCGTCGCCGAGGTCGAGCGCGGCCGCGCCGACTACGCCGGTCTCGCCGCCGATTGCGGCTGCGAGCCCCTGCCGTCGGCGACCAACTTCGTCACCATCGACGTGGGCGGCCCCGAGCGCGCCCGGGCCATGCTCGCCGCCCTCGAGAACGAGGCGGTGTTCATCCGGATGCCGGGCGTGGCGCCTCTGAACCGCTGCATCCGGGTGACGGTCGGCCCGGCCGCCGACCGCGCCCGCTTCGCGACGATCTTCCGGACCGTCAGCCGCCGGCTCTGAGCGCCCGGAGCCACGGCCCGAGCCGGCCGATCGCCTTGTCGATCGTGGCGGCATCCCCGGCGAACGAGAGCCGCACGAAGCGGTCGCCGCGGACCGCGTCGAAATCGTGCCCGGGAGTGATCGCCACCCCCGTGTCCTCGAGCAGCCGGGCGCAGAAGTCGGTCGAATCCAGCCCGAACCGGCCGATGTCGGCATAGAGGTAGAACGCCCCGTCCGGCGGGGCGATCTGGTCGAGCCCCATGCCGGGCAGGGCATCGAGCAACACCCGGCGATTGCCCGCATAGGCCGCGACCCGCCGGTCGAGCTCGTCGTGCGCGGTCATGGCCCCGAGCGCCGCGTGCTGGCCGATGGCGGAGGGCGAGATGAAAAGGTTCTGCGCCAGGCGCTCGACCGGCTGGACGAGGTCGTCCGGCAGCACCAGCCAGCCGATCCGCCAGCCGGTCATGCACCAGTACTTGGAGAAGCTGTTGACGATCACGGCGTCGGTCGACGAGCCGAGGGCGGTGGTCGCCGGCGCGCCGTAGGTGATGCCGTGGTAGATCTCGTCCGAGATCAGGCGCACGGCATTGGCGCTGCACCAGCGGGCGATGGCGCCGAACCGGTCGGCCGGCAGCACCGAGCCGGTCGGATTGGCCGGGCTCGCGACGATCAGCCCGTCGATCGAGCCCGCGAGCGGGGCGAGCTCGGCCAGCGTCGGCTGGAAGCCGTTCTCGACCAGCGTCGGGATCGGCACCACCTCGATGTCGAGCGCCTTGAGAATGTTGCGGTAGGCCGGATAGCCGGGCTCGGCGAGCGCCACCCGCGCCCCGGCATCGAAGGCGGCGAGGAAGGCCAGGATGAGGGCACCCGAGGCCCCGGCGGTGACCGCGATCCGCTCGGCCGGCACGGTCAACCCATGCACGCTGCGGTAGTGGGCGGCGATCCTGGCCCTGAGCGGCCGGAGGCCGAAGGGCTCGGTGTAGCCGAGGCCGGTGCCGGCCATGGCCGCCTGCGCCGCCTCGAGCGCCGCCGCTGGCGGCCCGCCGCACGGCTCGCCGATCTCGAGATGCAGGACGTCGCCGCCGGCGGCGGCCCGGGCATTGGCCGCGGCCAGGACCTGCATCACCAGGAAGGGCTGGATCGCACCCCGCCCCGAGACCCTGCAGCCGCCTTCCTGCCGGCGCTCCGCGCGTGCCACCTGACCCATGCATCACCTCGCGTCTGCGGCCACTGGTCGATCGGGCCGACCCCGATCCGCGGCGGCTACACCTAGCCGAAGGGCCGCCTCCGCCGCCAGCGGGCATGGGCTCACGACAGGCCAAGAACCCGTGAAACCGGCGTGATCGACCGGCAGACCGATGCATTTTGCCCACGCCCTGTGGCCCCGGCGCCGATTGCGCCTCGACCCGGGCGTGTTATAAGCCTGCCACTCTCCCGGCCCGGCGCCACTGCCGGGCGGCTTCTGGCGCGCCTTTATTCGGAACATTCAATGGCTTTCACCGTTCTGGTGATCAACGGCCCGAACCTCAATCTGCTCGGCCTGCGCGAGCCTGCCGTCTACGGCCGCGAGACCCTCGCCGACCTCGAGGCGCTGTGCCGGGCCGAGGGCGAGGCGCTCGGGCTCCGTGTCGACTGCCGGCAGAGCAACCACGAGGGCGAGCTGATCGACTGGATCCACGCGGCCCGGGAGAACGCGGCGGCGATCCTGATCAACGCCGGCGCCTACTCGCACACCAGCCAGGCGATCCCCGATGCGCTCAGGGCCTATCCCGGACTCGTCGTCGAGCTGCACCTCTCCAACATCCACGCGCGCGAGCCGTTCCGCCACCACTCGCACGTCTCGGCGGTCGCCACGGCCGTGATCTGCGGCCTCGGCAGTGCCGGCTACCGCCTGGCGCTCAGGGCCGTGGCCGAGCGCCTCGCCGCGGCAACCAACGGCTGACCCGCATGGCCAAGCTCAACATCGACACCGACTACGTTGCCCAGCTCGCCGAGCTGCTG
>CAYWSB010000293.1:0-3053 GCA_964460465.1 uncultured Geminicoccaceae bacterium
GGCCGCGACATCCTCTCGCGCCTCATCTGGGGTGCCCGCATCTCGCTCATGATCGGCCTCTTCGCCATCGGCAGTGCGATGATCATCGGCTCGCTCATCGGCATCGTCGCCGGCTATTATGGCGGCCGGCTCGACATCGTGCTGATGCAGGCGATGGACGTGCTCCTCGCCTTCCCGTCGCTGATCCTCGGCCTCATCGTCGTCGCCATGCTCGGCCCCACCGTCACCAACCTCGTGATCGCCATCTCCCTGACCGCGATCCCGCCCTTCGCCCGGATCGCCAGGGCCCCCACCATCACCATCAAGGAGCGCGAGTTCGTCGAGGCCGGCCGCTCGCTCGGCTATTCCGACGCGCGCCTGATGTTCGGCCACATCCTGCCCAACATCATGCCCGAGATCCTGGTCATGGGCTCGCTCTGGCTGGCGACCGCCATCCGGGTCGAGGCATCGCTCGCCTTCATCGGCCTCGGCGTCAGCCCGCCCACCGCCACCTGGGGCGGGATGATCCGCGAGGGCTTCGAGAACATCCTGGACAGCATGTACCTCGCCGTCTTCCCCGGCATCGCCATCCTGATCGTGGTCTTCGCCCTCAACCTCCTGGGCGACGGCCTCAGGGACGCCATCGACCCCAAGCTCCGGGGCGAGCAGTGACGCCCGTTCTCGAGCTCGACCGGCTCACCACCTCCTTTCGGGTCGAAGGCGTCTGGAAGCCGGTCGTCAAATCCGTCTCCTTCACCATCGCCAAAGAGGAAACCGTCGCCGTCGTCGGCGAAAGCGGCTCCGGCAAGAGTGTGACCGCCCTTTCCATCATGCGCCTCGTCCCGACCGCCAACGGCCGGATCGACGGCAGCATCAGGCTGAACGGCCAGGAGCTCACCTCACTCGACGAGGAGGCGATGCGCAAGATCCGGGGCGACCAAGTCTCGATGATCTTCCAGGAGCCGATGACCTCCTTGAACCCGGTCCTGACCATCGGCTTCCAGGTCGCCGAAGCCCTCCGCTATCACCGCGACATGGACAAGCGCGCCGCCGACGCCGAGGCCCTTCGCATCTTCGACCTCGTCCGCATCCCCGACGCGCGCCGCCGCTTCAACGAGTTCCCCCACACCTTCTCCGGCGGCATGCGCCAGCGCGTCATGATCGCCATGGCGCTCGCCTGCCAGCCCGACCTGCTCATCGCGGACGAGCCCACGACGGCCCTCGACGTCACCATCCAGGCGCAGATCCTCTCGCTCATCAAGGAGCTGCAGCAGGAGGTCGGCATGGCCGTCCTCTTCATCACCCACGACATGGGCGTCGTCGCCGAGATCGCCGACCGCGTCGTCGTCATGTGGAACGGCGACAAGGTCGAGGAGGCCCCGGTCGAGCGCATCTTCGCCGCACCCGGGCACGCCTACACCCGCCGCCTGCTCGCCGCCGTCCCCAAGCTCGGCAGCATGAAGGGCGAGCCCGCCCCCAAGCGCTTCCCCGCGGTCGCCGAAACGGCCAGCGAGGCGGCGGCCGACCACGGGCTCCCCGTCCGCCTCCCCGACCCGGCGAGCGAGCCGCTGCTGCAGGTCGCGGGCCTCACCACCCGCTTCCCCATCGCCGGCGGCCTCCTCGGCCGGACCGTCGGCAACGTCCACGCCGTCGAGGACGTCTCCTTCAGCCTGCTCGAGGGCGAAACCCTGGCCCTGGTCGGCGAAAGCGGCTGCGGCAAGTCCACCACCGGCCGCTCCATCCTCCAGCTCGTCCAACCCCAGCGCGGCACCATCCGCTTCCTCGGCGAAGACCTGATCGGCGCCCCACCAGCCCGCATCCGCCAGCTCCGCCAGAGAATGGCGATGATCTTCCAGGACCCCTACGGCTCCCTCAATCCCAGGAAGACCGTGGGCGCCGCCATCGCCGAACCGTTGATCGTCCACGGTGTCTGCAGCCGCAACGAAGCCGAGGACCGTGTCCAATCCCTCCTCGACCGCGTCGGCCTCGACCCCACCTTCTCCACCCGCTTCCCCCACGAATTCTCCGGCGGCCAACGCCAACGCCTCTGCATCGCCCGAGCCCTCGCCCTCTCCCCCGCCCTCCTCGTCGCCGACGAAGCCGTCTCAGCCCTCGACGTCTCCATCCAGGCCCAAGTCGTCAACCTCCTCCTCGACCTCCAGGCCGAGCTCCGCCTCGGCTACCTCTTCATCAGCCACGACATCGCCGTCGTCGAACGCATCTCCCACCGCGTAGCCGTGATGTACTTGGGCCAAATCGTCGAAATAGGCCCCCGAGCCGCCGTCCTCGAAACCCCCAAACACCCCTACACCCAAAAACTGATAGCCGCCGTCCCAGTCCCCGACCCCACCCGCCGCCAAGAACGAAAGCTAGCAGCCGACGATTTGCCGAGCCCCACACGGCCACTAGGGTATGAGCCGGAAGCGACTCCGTTCGTCGAGCACGGGCCCGGGCATTTCGTGCGGGCGTTTGGGTGAAGATAAAGACTAAAGGATGTGGGGAGGCAATGCCTCCCCACGCCCCACCGGAATTTTGGAACCAGAATGGCGTTAATGTACGAAGGTGTCCTTGACTTCGTTGATCACGTCAGACCAGTGCGCCAGCCAGGCACGGACACGTCTCCTTGAGATATTTTGCTCTCTTTAATTTTCAAAGCCGAAAAATACGATTTTCCATTTATCAATCATTTTTGGCTATCCGAAACCCAAATATGCTGAAAAAACTTAACAAGATCATTCAATTTCAGCACATCATCTTCACTAATCTCCTCCGGACTAAAATGCATAATCTCATTTCTTATTTCCCTTGCGACATCGAGTGCTCTACAAAACTCCGTACGGTCGAGCTCTAAATTGAGTCTTTGCCAATATTCTTTATTTTGCATTATTCGAACATATTCACCAAAAGTTAAATCTGCAATCTCTTTTATTTCCTGACAGTTATTTTGGTTTGATCGAAGGCTGTTCAGTTCTTCTTTTGAAAATTTGTCGCCAATTATCCTTCTTACATGGTTCTCAATCTCCCCACTAAACGACTACCGGCTGACGCCGGTAGGTTTGGTGAGATGGTTTTCG
>CAYWSB010000294.1:0-3021 GCA_964460465.1 uncultured Geminicoccaceae bacterium
CGCCGCGAGGCCGAGCAGCACGCCCATCGCCGCCGGCAGGAAGGCCCGAACGGCCAGCTCACACCCCATCCGCCACTCCCGCGTGCGCCCCGAGCGGCGCCCCCGGGCACCCTAGCGCAAGCCGCCCCGCCGATGCACCCTTTCGCTGCCTGCCGGCAGCGTGGCGACAACGGTTGTCGGCCGGCCCGGGGGGCTGGTATACCCGACCCGGACGCGCCCGTAGCTCAGCAGGATAGAGCACCAGATTCCTAATCTGGGGGTCACAGGTTCGAATCCTGTCGGGCGCGCCATGTGACCACCGCGCCAGAGCAAGACAGGGCACTTGGGTTCACCGTCGACCCGATGCCGTCATCACGGTCTCGCCCGGGCGGCCCACTGGCACAGCAGTCCACCGGCCATTCTGGCCGCGGCCGAGAGATCGAAACGCGCCATGGCGTCGCCCGGAACGGCGACATCTGCGATGGAATCACCGCGAAAGCCGTCGCCAACGCGATCATCTCTTCATGACTGGAGCAGGTCATTGACATGATATCGGCGATGCCACCGAGCCCAACGCCTCTCGCCTATGCCGAGGCCCCGGTCGTCGATGGCGTGCGCTCCCGCTTCGTCGACACCGCCTCCGGCCTGCGGATGCACCTGCTCGAAGCCGGCGCGCCCGGGCAGCCGGTGGTCGTCCTGCTGCACGGCTTTCCGGAGCTGGCGTACAGCTGGCGCCATCAGTTGCCGGCACTGGCCGCGGCCGGATACCACGTGATCGCGCCCGACCAGCGCGGCTATGGCCGCACCACCGGCTGGGACGGACGCTTCGAGGCCGACCTTGCGCCGTACCGGCTCTTCAACCTCGCCAAGGACGTGCTCGCCCTGGTGCGGGCGCTCGGCCTGACCGACGTCGCCGCCGTGATCGGGCACGACTTCGGCTCGATGGTCGCCGGCTGCTGCGCGCTGATGCGGCCCGACGTGTTCCGCGCCGTGGTCCTCATGAGCGCGCCGTTCGGCGGCGCGCCGCGGCTGGGTGCAGCGCCACCCCTCGACGTGCCGGCCGCGCTCGCGGCGCTCGACCCGCCACGGCAGCACTACCAGTGGTACTACTCGACGCCGCAGGCCGGTCCGGACATGCACGACCCGCCGGGCGGCCTGCACGCCTTCCTGCGCGCCTACTACCACGTCAAGAGCGCCGACTGGCCGCACAATCGACCGCAGCCGCTGCCCGGCTGGAGCGGCGCCGCCCTGGCGCACCTGCCGCACTACTATGTCATGCCGGCCGGTATCGGCATGCCGGCGGCGGTGGCCGCCCAGGCACCGGCGGCCGACGCCGCCGCTCGCTGCACCTGGCTGCCCGAGGCGGATCTCGCCGTCTACACGGCCGAGTTCGCGCGCACCGGCTTTCAGGGCGGCCTGAACTGGTACCGCTGCATCACCGACCCGGCGCAAATACGCGAGCTGCAGCTCTTCGACGGTGCCAGCATCACGGTGCCCGCCTGCTACATCGCCGGCGCCGCCGACTGGGGCATCTACCAGAGCCCGGGCACCTTCGAGCGCATGCAGCGCGAGGTCTGCACTTCCATGATCGGCGTGCACCTGCTGCCCGGCGCCGGGCACTGGGTGCAGCAGGAAAAGCCGGCGCAGGTGAGTTCGCTGCTGATCGATTTCCTGCAGCGCGCCACCGGCGAGGTCCGCGGGTGAACGCCACAATCCACCCGCTCCACATCGTCGACCACGAGCAATCGACCCCAAAGACACCTTCTGAACCAGGCGAACCGATAGCAGACAAACTGAAAGGGGCCTGGACAACATCGTTGCTGAGCCGCGGCAAAGTCGCGCTCTGGCATCGAAGAGGGTGCCGGGCACCATCGACGCAAGATCAGCCGCCGGGCCACCCGGCTCGGTCCAGGACGCCGATTGCCCTGCGTCACCGGGCCATCAGCGCGAACACGCCCCAGCCCAGGTAGTCGCGGGTGTACGCGGCGTAGCGTTCGGGCTCCGAGGTCAGTCGGGCGCGAACCTCCGGCGCGAGATCGTCGTCGGGATTGGCGTCGAGCCAGCGGCGCATGGTGAGCCACTTGGCCGCCTCGTAGCGGTCCCAGCCGTCCTGGTCCGCCAGAACCATCTCCACGACGTCGTAGCCGAGCCCGCCGAACGACGCGAGTAGGCCTGGCAGCAGGCGAAAGTCGGCGATCGAGCCGGCAAGGCATCCCCTGGCGACGTCCTCCGTGGGCGGCAGCCGGAGCCAGTACGGCTCGCCGATGAGGATGATCCCCCCGGGCTCGAGGCTCCTCGCCAGAAGCGCGATGGTGCCGCCTACTCCCCCGCCGATCCAGGTGGCACCGATGCAGGCTGCCACTCCGACCTTCTCGTCGGCCACGTGGCCGGCAGCGTCGCCGTGGATGAACGCGACCCGGTCGGCGACCCCGAGCTCCTCGGCGCGCCGCTTCGCCTGCCTTGTGAACAGCGGGCTCATGTCGATGCCCGTGCCGCCGATCCCGTGATCGCGCGCCCAGGTGCACAGCATCTCGCCCGAGCCGCTGCCGAGGTCCAGCACCCGGGTCTCGGGCTCCAGGCGCAACGCCGCGCCGAGCGTGGCGAGCTTGTCGGCCGTGAAGGGGTTGTGGATGCGGTGCGCGCTTTCGCTGACGTTGAAGATCCGGGGGATGTCCACAGCAGATTGGCCTTTTGGGTGCAAATGGCTCTGGTCGGCCACCGATCGTGCACGACTTTCACCGGCCGCGGTCGAGGCAGCGGGTCCGGCCGGCGAAGCGACCGCGGCCGCCTTCGCTGCGAACGCGCGTTGACCCGTGGCGCTCGTCCGCCGCCGACGGCAGGCGACCGGCGCGGCGCGCGGCCGACCCGGGTGCGGAGCGATCGTCCGCGGAATGTCGAGGGCTGCGATCGGCGTGAAGGCGCCCTGGTCGATGGTGTTGTAGCCGCCGTCGATGAAGACGGTGTTGCCGGTGATCAGGTGGGCGGCGTCGGCCGCGAGGTAGCGGACCGTGGATTCGAGGGCGGCCTTGACGGGCCCCATGA
>CAYWSB010000295.1:0-2929 GCA_964460465.1 uncultured Geminicoccaceae bacterium
TCGAGATGGAGCTCGCCCATCCCCTTGATCACGGTCTGCCCGCTCTCCTCGTCGATGCCCACCCGGAAGGACGGGTCCTCCTGGGCCAGCTTGTTCAGGGCGATCGACATCTTCTCCTGGTCGGCCTTGGTCTTCGGCTCGACCGCCACCTCGATCACCGGCTCCGGGAACTCCATCCGCTCGAGCACGATCGGCTTGCCCTGGTCGGACAGCGTGTCGCCGGTGGTCGTGTCCTTGAGACCCACGAACGCCACGATGTCGCCGGCCTGGGCGTCCTTGATCTCCTCGCGGCTGTTGGCATGCATGAGCAGCAGGCGGCCGACGCGCTCGCGCTTGTTCTTGACCGTGTTCTGCACGTAGGAGCCGCTCTCGACCTGCCCCGAGTAGATCCGGGCGAAGGTCAGGGAGCCCACGAACGGATCGGTCATGATCTTGAAGGCCAGCGCCGCGAACGGCTCCTCGTCCTTGGCCAGCCGGGTCAGCACATCCTCGCTGTCCGGCTTCAGCCCCTCGGTCGGCGGCAGGTCGGCCGGCGACGGCAGGAAGTCGACCACGGCATCGAGAAGCGGCTGCACGCCCTTGTTCTTGAAGGCGGAGCCCGACAGCACCGGGGTGAGCTTGCCGGCGATGGTGCCCTTGCGGATGCAGGCCTTGAGAGTGGCCACATCCGGCTCCTGGCCCTCGAGGTAGGCCTCCATGGCATCGTCGTCGAGCTCGACCGCGGCCTCGATCAGGGCCGCACGATGCGTGGCCGCGAGGTCGGCGAACTCGGCCGGGATCTCGTGATAGGAGAACTCCGCCCCCAGGCTCTCGTCGTGCCAGATGATCGCCCGGTTCTCGACCAGGTCGATCACGCCCTTGAACTCGGCCTCGCTGCCGATCGGCATGTTGACGATCACCGGGTTGGCGCCCAGCCGGTCGCGCATCATCGAGACGCAGCGATCGAAATTGGCGCCGGTGCGATCCATCTTGTTGACGAAGCACATCCGCGGCACGCGGTACTTGTCGGCCTGGCGCCAGACCGTCTCCGACTGCGGCTCGACCCCGGCCACGCTGTCGAACACGGCAACCGCACCATCCAGCACGCGCAGCGAGCGCTCCACCTCGATCGTGAAGTCGACGTGGCCCGGCGTGTCGATGATGTTGATCCGATGGTCGTTCCAAAAGCAGGTCGTGGCGGCCGAGGTGATGGTGATGCCGCGCTCCTGCTCCTGCTCCATCCAATCCATGGTCGCAGCGCCGTCGTGCACTTCGCCGATCTTGTGCGACTTGCCGGTGTAATAGAGGATGCGCTCGGTGGTCGTGGTCTTGCCCGCGTCGATATGGGCCATGATGCCGATATTGCGGTAGCGCTCGATGGGTATGGTGCGTGCCATGGCTGTCGGTCCGTTCCGCCGCTTACCAGCGATAATGCGAGAAGGCGCGGTTGGCCTCGGCCATCCGCAGGGTGTCCTCGCGCTTCTTGAAGGCGGCACCCCGCCCCTGGGCCGCGTCCATCAGCTCGTTGGCGAGCCGGTCGGTCATCGTCTTCTCGGCCCGCTTCTTGGCGGTGCCGATGATCCAGCGCAGCGCCAGCGCCTGCCGCCGGTCCGGCCGGACCTCGATCGGCACCTGGTAGGTGGCGCCACCCACCCGGCGCGACTTGACCTCGAGCGTCGGCTTCACGTTCTCGACGGCCTCGTGGAACAGCTCGAGCGGATCGCGGCTCGTCCGCTTCTGCATCCGATCGAGCGCGCTGTAGAAGATGGCCTCGGCGACCGACTTCTTGCCGTCCTCCATCAAGCAGTTGATGAACTTCGTCACCACCAGATCATTGAACTTCGGATCCGGGAGCACATCCCGCTTCTCTGCCGCACGACGCCGCATCGCTCGTCTTCCTCGATTTCGTTACTTCGGGCGCTTAACGCCGTACTTCGACCGGCCCTGCTTGCGGCCGTTCACACCCTGCGTGTCCAGGGTGCCGCGAATGGTGTGGTAGCGCACGCCGGGCAGGTCCTTGACCCGGCCGCCACGGATCAGGACCACCGAGTGCTCCTGCAGGTTGTGGCCCTCGCCCGGGATGTAGCTCGTCACCTCGAAGCCGTTGGTCAGCCGGACGCGGGCCACCTTGCGCAGCGCCGAGTTCGGCTTCTTCGGCGTCGTCGTGTAGACCCGCGTGCACACGCCGCGCTTCTGCGGGCAGGCCTGCATGGCCGGCACCTTGTTACGCTTGGCGGGGACGTGACGCCCCTGGTTAACCAGCTGATTGATCGTCGGCATAGTCCAGCTTTCCTCATCTGACGACGCGACCAACGGGTGCGGCAGCCGCGCCCGCCGACACCCGTCTCCGCACGAACAAAACAGCGGCCGACTGCCAGAAGGCCTCGGCCACTACCGTCCGATCGAATGTCCGTCGCCGTTATTCCGGTACAGCGTCTGATCCGCGAGGGTCACCGCCTGCACCCGAGATGCGCGTCGCCGCCTTCTAGGCCGCACCGCCGAACCCGTCAAGCCAAATCCCCGGCCCACCCTGCCGCACCCGCCCGCAAAGCATGCCGCAGCCGCGCCCGCGCCGACCCGGGTCCTCGACACCGGGCGAGGCCGTCCCACGCGGGACGGCCTCGTCACCAGCGAAACGCCCTACTCCGCCGAGGGCATCTCGGAGAAGGCCGGCAGCCGCATCGGGTCCTCGTCGGGGCCGATCTCGGTCGGCGGCGCGAAGCGCTCGTCGCCGGCCTTGAGCTTCTTCAGCCGGTTGAGCACGCCGCCGGTGCCGGCGGGGATGAGCCGGCCGACGATGACGTTCTCCTTCAGCCCCATGAGCCGGTCGACCTTGCCCGAGAAGGCGGCGTCGGTCAGCACCCGCGTCGTCTCCTGGAAGGACGCCGCCGAGACGAAGCTCTGCGTCTGCAGGCTCGCCTTGGTGATGCCCTGCAGCACCGCGAAGCAG
>CAYWSB010000296.1:0-2840 GCA_964460465.1 uncultured Geminicoccaceae bacterium
ACACCATGAACGGCGAGCTCGAGCGGCTGCACCAGGATCATCTCGGCATCCCGATGGACCCGCTGCCGACGCTTTGATGATGTGGGGGAACAGCGTTCCCCCACGCCCCCTTGGTCCTTTCGAGGCGACACCCGCGAGCAGCGCCGGTGTTCCTCACGAGCACCGCCCCGAAGTCAAGCAGGGGTGCGGGGAGGATCATCCTCCCCGCATCGTCTCCTGCCCAGGAAAGACACGATCCATGGGCCACCCCGCCACTGTTCGCCCCTCCACGGCCTTCCTCACCATCGACATCGACAAGCCGGGCAAGTCCTCGGGCTTCCTGATGATCCCGCATTCGCCGGACGACGACGCCTGGGGGGCGACCCGGGTGCCGGTGGCCGTGATCGCCAACGGCAGTGGGCCCACGGTGATCCTCGAGGGCGGCAACCACGGCGACGAGTACGAGGGGCCGATCACCATCTGCGAGCTGATCCGCGAGCTCGACCCGGCCGAGGTCCAGGGCCGGCTGATCCTGATGCCCGCCGCCAACGTCCATGCGGTCGTGGCCGGCAAGCGCACCTCGCCGGTCGACGGGCTGAACTTCAACCGTGTCTTCCCGGGCGACCCCAGGGGCACCATCACCCAGCAGATCGCGGCCTACGTCAACGACCACCTCCTGCCGCTCGGCGACGCCTTCCTCGACCTGCATTCCGGCGGCTCGTCGCTCGACATCCTGCCCTCGGCGATCATCGAGCCCACCGACGACCCGGAGCTGCGGCGCCGCAACATCGCCGCGGTCCAGGCCTTCGACGCGCCGATGACCGTGGTCATCAGCAACCTTGGCGAGCCGCGGACCGCCACCGCCGCCGCCTGCCGGGCCGGTCTCGTGACCGTCGGCAACGAGATGGCCGGCGGCGGCACGGTCTCGGTGGAGGCCCTGACCGTCTGCCGCCGCGGGGTCAGGAACGTGCTCGTGCATCTCGGTGTCCTCGGCTCCGAGCACGCGAGCCCGCGGCGCGGCGACGGCCGGATCCTCGAGCTGCCGGGCTCGGATGCCTTCGTCTTCGCCACCATGGACGGCATCTTCGAGCCCTTCCACAAGAACGGTGAGGAGGTCCGCGCCGGCCAGCCGGCCGGCCGCATCCACGTCACCTGGGACCCGACCCGGGCGCCAGAAACCCTGCACTACCAGGCCTCGGGCGTCCTCTACGGCCGCCGCCAGCCCGGCCGCGTGCGCCCCGGCAATTGCTGCCTCGTCGTCGCCGCCCCGTACCAGGGACCGGTGGCATGATCGACATCACGGACATCGAGGCGGCCCAGGCGCGGATCACCGGTCGCGTGCGGCGCACGCCGGTCATGGCGCTCGACCAGCTCAAGGACCCGCCGCCGGGGAAGGTGCCGGTCACGCTGAAGCTCGAGAGCCTCCAGGTGACGGGCTCGTTCAAGGCCAGGGGGGCGATGAACCGGCTGCTCGGCAGTCCGGGCGGCCCACCCGCTGCCGGCATCGTCACGGCATCCGGCGGCAATCACGGCCTCGCCGTGGCCCGCACCGCGTTCGCGGCCGGCGTGCCGGCCACCATCTTCGTGCCGTCCGGCGTGTCGCCGGCCAAGCTCGCCAAGATGCACCACTGGAGCGCCGACGTGCGGATCGTGGGCGACGTCTGGGACCGCTCCAACGAGGCGGCGCTGGCGCATGCCGCGGCGACCGGTGCCGTCTACTTCCACCCCTTCGCCGACCCGCTGGTGGTGGCCGGCCAGGGCACGCTCGGCCTGGAGATCCTGGACGACCTGCCCGACATCGACGCCATCCTGATCGCCATCGGCGGCGGCGGGCTGATCGCCGGTGTGGCGACGGCGCTCAAGGCCAGGAAACCCGATGTCCGCATCGTCGGGATCGAGCCCGAAGGCTCGCCGACGCTGAAGGCCAGCCTCGATGCAGGCGAGGTGGTGACCCTCGACGCGGTGACCACCACGGTGCCCACCATGGCCTGTGCCCGCACCGATCACCGCATCTACGACATCGTCCGCTGCTCGGTCGACGACATCGTCCTGGTCAGCGACCAGGCCATGCAGGCCGCGGCCAACTGGCTCTGGTTCGAGTGCGGCATCGCCGCCGACCTTTCCGGTGCCGCCTCGCTCGCGGCGCTCCGGCAGGGGGCTCCGGCGCTCGCGGGCGCGCGCCACGTCTGTGCCCTCGTCTGCGGTGCCGGGCCGGAGGGAACGGGCTGAGCCGGCACGGGCGAACGGAACCGAGGCGCCGGTCTACGCCCGCTGCGCCTCGATTCGACGGAGACGTCCTTAATTCGGGGGACACACTACCCTCAATTCGGGGGACACAGTACGCAATTAAGGTTTGCCTACGGCAGGCTCGACCGGCAGCGGCAGGCCGCACGGAGCAGGCCAGTGATTGCCGCGACGGCGCAGTCCGATAAGCGAAAGGTTAATTGCGTATTGTGTCCCTCGAATTCGCCCGCACCGGCTGAGGGTCAGCCGGCCACGATCAGCTCCCGGCTGAACCCGGTCAACCGCTCGCAGCCGTGCTCGGTCACCAGCACGTTGTCGATCAGCCTGGCCCCCAGCCGCTCCTCGGCGATGAAGACCGGCGGCTCGACGGTGAGCACCATGCCGGCCTCGAGCGTGTAGGGGCTGTCGTTGAGCAGGTGCAGCGGCTCGCCCCAGCTCGGCGGGAAGCCGGGGGCGAGGCCGTAGCCGGTGGTGTGCACCCGACACGCCCCGAGACCGGCGTCGGCGATGACCCGCGCCGCTGCCTCGTGTGGCACGGTGGCCGGCACGCCGGCGCGGATCGCGGCGATGCAGGCGTCCTGGGCGCGGCGCACG
This sequence comes from uncultured Geminicoccaceae bacterium, assembly GCA_964460465.1. Taxonomy (GTDB): domain Bacteria; phylum Pseudomonadota; class Alphaproteobacteria; order Geminicoccales; family Geminicoccaceae; genus SLRI01. The sequence goes on from CAYWSB010000296.1 coordinate 2,818, forward strand.
ACGGCGTAGAGCTCCAGCATGCG
>CAYWSB010000297.1:0-2837 GCA_964460465.1 uncultured Geminicoccaceae bacterium
CGGGCGCCGGCTCGCCGGGTCGCGCCCGGCCCGGCAACGGCCGCTCGCGCTGGCGGCCCTCGAGGTCGAGATCGACGGCCACGGGCTCAGCCCTCGCCGGCGGCCGCGGGGCGGAACAGCGCCCGGACCCGCTCGGTCGAGGGTCTGCCCGGGGACGTGCTCATGGTCGCCACCTGGCTGGCGACGTCGATCTCGAGCAGATCGCCGCGGATGACGTTGGCCTCGCGGGTCAGCACGACGTTGCCGGCGAGCTCGATGCGGCCGCCGGCGACGTCGTAGAAGCCGGCATCGCCGACCGCGGATTCCACGGTCGAGGCGATGGTGACGTTGCCCTCGACCTCGATCCGGCGGATCGCCTGCTCGGACGCCGCCCCGTCGTCGCCGAGCGCGTAGTAGACGACGAGCCGGTCGGCGCGCAGCAGCATCTCGCCCTGCTCGGCCAGCACGTTGCCGAGGAAGACGGCGCGGCCCTGGCTCTGCTCCACGGTCAGCCGGTCGGCGACGATCTCGATCGGCTGGCGGGTGTCGTGCGTGCCGAGGCCGCCGCTGCCGGCCGGGCCGCTGGCGACCGGGTCGCGGCCCGCCGGGCCGCCGGACGTCTGGGCGCCCGCCGCCGGCGGCAGCAGCACGGCGGCAGCGAGGAGGACGAGGCCGGCGAGCCGTGCCGGCACGCTCGGGCCGAAGGGCGGGCGGCGTCGCATCACGCGATCCCCGCGCGGAGGCAGTCGTGCAGGTGGACCGCACCCACGGGCACGCCATCCTGGACGACGAAGAGCACGGTGATGGAATGCTTGTTCATCAGGTGCAGCGCCTCGACCGCGAGCAGGTCCGGGGCGATGGTCCGCGGTCCGCGCGTCATCACCTCGCCGGCCCGCCGGGCCAAAAGATCGGTGCCCATGCGGCGGCGGATGTCGCCGTCGGTGACGATGCCTTCCAGGATGCCGCCGGTCGTCGTGACGCCGACGCAGCCGAGGCATTTCTCGGTCATGACGACCAGCGCCTCGCTCATCGGGCAGTCGGCGGTCACCAGCGGCAGCTCGGCGGCGCCGCGCATCAGCTGGTCGACGCGCAGGAGCTGGCTGCCGAGCTTGCCGCCCGGGTGGAAGACCGCGAAGTGCTGCGGCGTGAAGCCGGCGCCCTGCAGCAGCGCCACCGCCAGCGCGTCGCCCAGCGCCAGCATCGCCGTGGTCGAGCTGGTGGGGGCGAGGCCCATCGGGCAGGCCTCGGTGAGCGGCGGCAGCACCAGCGCCACCTCGGCCTCGCGGCCGAGCGTGCTGTCCCGCCGGCCGATCATGGCGATCAGCGGGATGGCGAAGCGGCGGGTGTAGAGAATGAGGTCCTTGAGCTCGGCGGTCTCGCCCGAGTTGGAGAGGGCGAGGACCGCGTCCTTGGTGGTGATCATGCCGAGGTCGCCGTGGCTCGCCTCGCCCGGATGGACGAACATGGCGGGCGTGCCGGTGGAGGAGAGGGTGGCCGCGATCTTCCGCGCGATGTGCCCGCTCTTGCCCATGCCGGTGCAGACCACCCGGCCCTCGAGGCCGCTGATCACCTCCACCGCCGCCAGGAAGCTGGCGTCGAGGCCGTCGGCCAGCGCCGCCAGCGCCGCCGCCTCGACCAGGAGGACGTCGCGGCCGTGGCGCAGCGTCTCCGCGGCGCCGCCGCCGGCCGCGGCGATCGGCCGGTCCGCACCCGGCCGGCCGTTCCGCTGCCGATGCTCCGCGACCTGGCCGTTGCGCACCGCCGGCTCGCTCACGCCATCGCTCCTTGTCGTCGTCGGCCGAGGCTCTGCCCGACCTGCGTTCCGCCCGGGCATCGCGACGTGGCTGGCGCCCGTCGACGCCGGGACGCCATGCCCGGCCGATGCTTCGGCAGGACTATGCGCCGTGGTGCTGCCCCGGTCAATTCCGGCCCGCCGGCGCCGGATTGTCCCCCGGGGGGCAGGGCGCCCGGCCCGCTCGGCATCGCCGGCCCAGCCATCCCCGGCGCTCACGAATGGGCGAAGATGTCGATGTCGGGCCAGCCCTCGAGATCGAGGGCGACCCGGGTCGGCACGAAGTCGAAGCAGGCCTGGGCCAGCGCCAGCCGCTCCTCGCGGCGCAGCATGGCCTCCAGCCGCTCCTTGAGCGCGTGCAGGTGCAGCACGTCCTGGGCGGCGTAGCGCTGCTGCGCCTCGGACAGCGCGTCGGCACCCCAGTCCGAGCTCTGCTCGGTCTTGGCGAGGTCGATGCCGAGCAGCTCGCGGCAGAGATCCTTGAGCCCGTGCCGGTCGGTGTAGGTGCGCACCAGCCGCGACGCGATCTTGGTGCAGAACAGCGGTGTCGCCAGGATGCCGAGGTGATGCCGCAGCACGGCGACGTCGAAGCGGGCGTAGTGGAAGAGCTTGAGCCGGGCCGGATCGGCGAGCTGGGCGGCGAGCCTCGGGGCGGCTGCGACGCCGCGGGCGAGGCGCACGAGATGGGCGGTGCCGTCGCCGGCGGAGAGCTGCACGACGCAGAGCCGGTCGCGCCGCGGGTCGAGCCCCATGGTCTCGCTGTCGACGGCGATCACGCGGCCGAGGTCGAGACCCGGCGGCAGGTCGTTCTCGTGCAGGCTCACGGTCATGTCGGCTTCGTCACCCTCAAGCCCGGCGCGCCGCACCCGTCGTGCCGCGGCGGCACGGTGGCGGCGTCTCTCGCTCCATATGGCCCGGCGGGGGTTAAGATCGCGTTAGCGACGCCGATTGATCGGCACATGGGCCGGTCGGCGTTGGATGGTGCCCAGGAGAGGACTCGAACCTCCACGACCAGAAGGTCACTAGCACCTGAAGCTAGCGCGTCTACCAGTTCCGCCACCTGGGC
>CAYWSB010000298.1:0-2790 GCA_964460465.1 uncultured Geminicoccaceae bacterium
CCAGCTGCCCGGTATGCGGCGTCAAAAGTCAGGTATGATGTGGGGATATTAGTAACCGCCCAAGTTATTGGAGAACTCCTGCCGACAGCTTCGGCTCGGCGGAGCGTCGAAGCTATTGGTCGATATCAGCTCGAGCATGCTCGGGTTCGACGATCTCGTAGGTCGTTGCGAAAGCCTTGGCGGCGATCCGGTAAGTGTTTTCAGGCTTGGCCGGGTCCTGGACAAGGGCGTCGCCCGGGCGGGCGATCATCGTCTCGCCCCAAGGGGCGGTGAAGCGGAAGGTGCCATCCGCAGGGCGGAGCGTCGTGAACCGCAGCGGCCTGCCCTTCGGCCGAAAGACCTGCCAGCCGTCCGCCTCCCCGAGCGGACCCTCGTAGCGCTCAGCGAAGGTGGACCGGCTAACCAAATAGCGCTCGTCGCCGGTCTCGCCACTGCGGTTGCGCACGACCATGTCGCCGGCCTCTGCCGGCCGGCTCCGGGTCTCCTCGCCCTCTCCCGCGATCACGGTAACGATCACCTCGCCGGGTCGCGCCGGCCGGGCATCGACCAATTGCACCTTGCGGGCCGTGCCGACCCGACCGCCCGCCCAGGCTTCCCGCATCAGCACCTGCACGTCCCGATACGGGAGGTCCTTGGAACCCACGGTCATCGTCGGTCACTCTTGTTTCGCTCGCCGGTTACGTTCGCTCGACCATTCGGCTTCGCGTATTCGAACGATGCTGGTGGCCGAGGAGTCAGATACGCTCGGACAGTCAAATCGACCAGTGAATTGCGAGGGAATCATTATGCAGGGCAGACCTCGGCCTGCCCCGCTGCCCAACGCTGGAGCCGGAGAGGGCCTTCTTCCTGGGCGCCTACGACGACGGCACATCGGTAAACCCGCAGGGCACCAAGCGCTGAGCACAGCCGTTTCGGGAGGGCTTCGATGCCGAGCTGCTTCGTGATCATGGGCTACGGGACGAAGACCGATTTTCGCCAGAGCAAGACCTTCGATCTCGACAAGAGCTACCGCTACATCATCAAGCCGGCGATGACCGAGGCTGGCTTCGACTGCGTGCGGGCGGACGAGGTGCAGCATGCGGGCGTGATCGACGTGCCGATGTACGAGCGCCTGCTCGCCGCCGACGTGGTTGTCGCAGATCTCTCGACCAGCAACGTCAATGCCTTCTACGAGCTCGGTGTGCGCCATGCGCTGAAGCCACGAACGACTATCGTGATCGCGGAGGAGGGCTTCCTCAACCCATTTGACACCAACCATCTGGCGATTCGCCGCTACCGGCATCTCGGCGAGGGCATCGACTTCGGCGAGGTGGAGCGGATGCGCGCCGAGCTCGTGGCGGCGAGCCGGGCAATCGTCGCCGCCGGTGATATCGACAGCCCAGTATACACCTTTTTGAATGGCCTCGAGCCGCCCACCCTGCGCGAGGGGCAGGGACTATCAGCGGCGGCCGAGGCCCTTGAGGCGCGAACCCGGCACGACCTCGAGGCGGTGCAGGACCCTCGCATCGCCGAAGCGCTGAGCCAACCAATGGCCGCGCTGATGCAGGCCGCCATGGCGGCGCGCGCCGCCGAGGACTTCGCTCAGATGCGCGACATTCTGGCGGGCGTGCGTTCAGTGCAGGGCGACAATCCAGACCGGTTCGTGGTGCAGCAGCTGGCGCTCGCGACCTACAAGGCCAAGGACCGCGACCCGCATGCACGGCTGCTGGTGGCGCGCGACGTGCTATCGGTCCTCACGCCCGAGCGATCGACGGACCCGGAAACGATTGGGCTCTGGGGTGCCGTGCACAAGCGACTGAGCGAGTTGGCAACGGTGGCCAATGCAGAGCGCCGCGAAGCGCTCGAGGTGGCGCTTCGGGCCTATGGCCGCGGCTTCGCGATCCGCGACGACCACTATAACGGCATCAACTACGCCTTCCTCTGCGACGTGCGCGCCGCGCTCGGTACCGGCGACGAAGCGATCGCCGATCGCATCCAGGCCCGCCGGACGCGCAAGCGCGTGCTGGCGATCACCGAGGAGCTTCTCGCTGCCGGCATCGAGGCAGAGGACGAGCGACACGCGAGGGAGCAGCACTACTGGGTGGGTGCCTCCAGGGTCGAGGCGCTCTTCGGCCTCGGCCAGCGGACGGCGGCACGCGAAGCGCTCCATGCCTTGGTCGAGCTGTTAAAGCCTGCGGGCTGGATGATCCAGACGACGGAGGAGCAGCTCGAGAAACTCGCGACGCTGCTGCCCGAGCCGCAGAGCGAGGAAAGGATAGCGCGATGAGCCTCCTCGACCGCCTTGTCGCCCCCGGCCCCAAGCGGCTCCTCGCCCTGGATGGCGGCGGCATCCGGGGCATGCTGTCACTAGGCTTCCTGGCCGAGATCGAGACCATCCTGCGCGAGCGCCACGACCGCACCGATCTCGTGCTCGCCGACTATTTCGACCTCATCGGCGGGACCAGCACCGGTGCCATCATCGCCGCCGGGCTGGCACTCGGCATGAGCGTCGAGGAGCTACGCCTGCTTTACTCCGAGGCCGGCGGCAAGGCCTTCGGCAAGAAGCTGGCGCTGCTCGGACGGCTGCGGGCGAGTTACGATGCGGAGCCACTCGAGGCCATCCTTAAGGAGCGGCTGGGTGATGTCACGCTCGGCGACGAGCGCCTGCGCACCGGCCTCTGCATCATCGCCAAGCGGGCCGACACCAACAGCACCTGGCCCATGCACAACCATCCGCGCGGCCGCTATTTCGACGCCAACCGGCGCATCCCCTTGTGGCGGGCGGTGCGCGCCAGCACGGCGGCCCCCACC
>CAYWSB010000299.1:0-2786 GCA_964460465.1 uncultured Geminicoccaceae bacterium
TAAGCTCGAGCCACACGGCGGTCAAGCTAGCCTGAGGGTTGCAGATAGGTAGTTCTTTTTTTTCGCGATTCAGAAGAGACCAAGCATAAGAGACTTGATCCTTTTGATCTTTACGAGAATAGTACAGCGATAGGAAAAGCGCAATATAGCCAGTAAAAATACAAAATTGGTCGCCTAATGAAAAAACCGCAATTTTTGAGCCGATTGAATAAAATAGGACAAATCGTGCAGCAACAAAAAATAGAGCAATCCCGCCAATAATTGCAAAAATGTCCGACAAATTTTTGTATTTATTTTTCATCGATTATTCCTTTGTGCGTTTGCTTGATCGAGAACGACCACGGCGACGCTCGGCGCGATCTCCCGCCTTGTCCTGAAACTGCCGCTTGGCGGTGATCTTGTCGACGTCCTCGGCTTCGAGGGACACCTCCCATTTTAACCAATCGGGCTTCGAGGGACACCTCCCATTTTAACCAATCGGCCGGGTGGGAGGTGTCTCGATTGATGCGCAGCCGAACGGATCAAGCATTGTCCAGGGCTGCCATGGCTGCTTCCGGGGCTTTGTCGATGATGCGCAGCAGGGCTCGGGCGGGGCCTTGGGGGTGGCGTTTGCCTTGTTCCCAATTGCGCAGGGTCTCGACGGAGACGCGCAGGCGCTTGGCGAAGGCGGGCTGGCTGAGGCCGGTTCGCGCACGGATGGAGCGGATGTGGGCCGCGGCGTCGGCACGGGCTTCGGCTTCGTCCTCGGCGATGTGCCGGGCGATGTCTTCTTCGGTAGTGGCGTCGAATTTCGCCCAGTCCGTTCGCCTCGGGGACAAGGTTTCGGTGCCGTCCGGGTTGATGATGTAGACCTTGTCACCGACGAGTCTGGCGCGTGTGATAGTACTCTTGCTCACGGGGATTGGCCTTTCGGGCGGAGATGATGCGAGTCTTGGTGCCGCGTGTCGTGAAGATGACGACGTGGAGGCGGCCGTCGATCTCGCCCATCAGGCGATACCGCTGCTCGCCATAGTTGACGCGGTCATCCAGGCCGATCAGGCAGTTGGGATCAGCGAAGGCTGCCACTGCATCGTCGAACGAGAAGCCCCGCTCGCGCAGGCAGAGGGCGTTTTTCGCCTCGTCCCATTCGAACTGCATAGGTTGTTTATATAGGCCCCTGGCCGAGTCGGTCAATGGCTCAGGCGGCGATCGGCTCTTGGCGGCTTCCTGGCCGGGTGTCTCGGGTGACGGTTCGCGGTTGTTCTGGAGCGCCGGCGTTCGGGGGACACGTACCTCAATTCGATCGGTCGCGGGCGTGTTGTATTGTGGGTTGGCGTTGCGAATTGAGCAACATGTCCCCCGAGCGCTTTCCATCCCAAAATAACGGAGGGGCGCGGGGAGGATCATCCTCCCCGCATTTCTTTCTTATCTCTTGCCGCCCGCCGGGATTTTGCTTTCCGGTTTCAGCGTCTGCTCGGCTTCTTCCATCGGCTGGGTGGTGAAGCCTGCGAGCTCGCCGAGCTGGTTGGCGTCGCGGCGAATCTCGACGGGGCTGGTTACGTAGGCGGTGATGAGCTCGGCGAGGGAGCGTAGGGCGTGGCTGTGGATTCGTTCGTAGCCGTGGCTGGCGTCGACGCCGAAGGTGATGAGGGCTGTGCGGACGTCGGCGCCTGCTTCGATGGCCGAGGCGCTGTCGGAGCGGTAGTAGCGGAACACGTCCTTCTGGTAGCGGATGTCGTGGTCGCGGCAGAGCTGCACGAGCTTCTTGGTGAGGTGGAAGTCGAACGGGCCGGTCTGGTCGGCCATCGAGATGGTGACGCCGAACTCGTCGCTGTTCTGGCCGGGTGCGGTCGTGCCGTTGTCGACGGTGACCATGGCGGCGATGTCGGGGGTGAGCAGCGAGGAGGCGCCGACGCCGACTTCCTCGGCGATGGAGAAAAGCCAGTAGATGTCGACTGGCGTGGGCTCGCCGCTTTCGGCCAGGGCCTTGAGGGCGGCCAGCATGACGGCGACGCCGGCCTTGTTGTCGAGGTGGCGGGAGACGATGAAGCCGTTGTCGAGGACCTCGGTGCCGGGGTCGATGGCGACGATGTCGCCGACGTCGAGGCCGAGCCTCGCGAGGTCGCGGCGTGAGCGGGCCAGGGCGTCGACGCGGATCTCGACGTGGTCCCAGCCGACGGGCTGGCTGTCGATCTCCTCGTTGAAGGTGTGGCCCGAGGCCTTCAAGGGCAGGATGGTGCCGCGATAGGCGCCGTTCTCGCTGAAGATGGTGCAGCGGCAGCTTTCGGCGAAGCGGGCGGACCAGTGGCCGATCGAGGTGACGGCGAGGCGGCCGTTGTCCTTCAGCGAGCGGACCTGGGCGCCCAGCGTGTCCAGATGCGCGATGATGGCGCGCGCACCCTTGCGCCGGCCGCCCTGCAGGCAGGCGCGGATGGCACCGCGGCGGGTGACCTCGATGCCGACGCCGAGCGGCTCTAGCTCGGCCGTGACGGCGCGGACGATGGTGTCGGTGTAGCCGGTGGGGCTCGGGATGGCGAGCAGGCGCTCGAGGACGGTGCGGCAGTAGTCGATGTCGATGGCGAGCCTGGTCATGCGGCGGCTCCGCTCTGGCGGCGGGCGACCTGCGGGATGGAGAGCGGGAAGAGCAGGTCGACGAAGCGCTCGGCCGTGGGCTGCGGCTCGTGGTTGGCGAGGCCGGGGCGCTCGTTGGCCTCGATGAAGACGTAGTCCGGGCCGTAGGGGCTCGGGACCATGAAGTCGATGCCGACGACGGGGATCTCGATCGTCCGGGCGGCGAGGACGGCGGC
>CAYWSB010000300.1:0-2734 GCA_964460465.1 uncultured Geminicoccaceae bacterium
TCGGTGATCGAGCTGCCCTCGGCCTTGAGCTCGCCGTGCTTGTAGTAGTGGTAGAGGGCGGCGCCCATCGGGTCGGCGAGCTGGATGCGCACCTTCGGGTTCTGCTCCTTGAGGTAGCGGCCCACCCCGGCGATCGTGCCGCCGGTCCCGGCGGCACAGGTGAAGGCGTCGACCCGGCCCGCGGTCTGCCGCCAGATCTCGGGGCCGAGGTGGCGGTAGTGGCCGTCGCGATTGGCCACGTTGTCGAACTGGTTGGCCCAGATGGCCCCGTCGGGCTCCTTCTCCGCCAGCTCCGCCGCCAGCCGGCCCGACCACTTCACGTAGTTGTTCGGGTCCTTGTACGGGACAGCCGGCACCTGGATCAGCTCCACACCCTGGGCCAGGAGCATGTCCTTCTTCTCCTGGCTCTGCGTCTCCGGGATGACGATCACCGTCCGGTAGCCCTTGGCGTTGCCGACCACGGCGAGGCCGATCCCGGTGTTGCCCGCCGTGCCCTCGACGATCACCCCGCCCGGCCGGAGCAGGCCCTTGGCCTCGGCATCCTCGACGATCGCGAGCGCGGCCCGGTCCTTGATGCTGCCGCCGGGATTCATGAACTCGCATTTTCCCAGGATCTCGCAGCCGGTCTCGTCCGAGAGATGGTTGAGCCGGACGAGCGGTGTGTTACCGATGAGCGCCAGCGTTCCGGGGCGAATGTCCATGGATCTCTCGACAAAACGGAGGTTTCACTGAGCCATCATGTAGAGGGCCGCTCCCTGCACGGCAAGGACGGCGACGGCGAGGACGTGGCGGCGCGGATCGCGGCTCTGCTCGAGCCGCCCGTCGAGCGGATCGACACCCATGCCGCGATCGTGCTCTTGAGCGGCGACCGGGCCTACAAGCTGAAAAAGCCGGTGGCCTTCAGCTTTCTCGACTTTACGACACTTTCGGCCCGCCACGAAGCGCTGCTGGCCGAGCTGCGCCTCAACCGGCGGACGGCACCGTCGCTCTACCAGGCCGTGGTTCCGGTCACGGAAGGCGCCGACGGCAGGCTGGCCATCGACGGGACCGGTGAGCCGGTCGAGTGGCTGCTGGCGATGCGGCGCTTCCCCGAGACGTGCCGGCTCGACCATGTGGCCGAGCGCGGCGAGCTCGATGCTGCCCTGGTCGAGCGCCTGGCGGCCGGCATCGCCGCTTTCCACGAGGGCCTGGAGCCATTGCCTGCTGCCGGCGGTGTTGCCGCCATGCGCGAGGTGGCGGACGGCAATGCCGAGGACCTGCGCCGCTCGGTGCCGGCGGTTTTCGCGGCTGAGCCGGTCGAGCGCCTGGTCGCGGCCGCGGACCGGGAGCTGGCACGGCACCATGATCTCCTCGAGGCGCGCCGGCGGGCCGGCTTCGTGCGGCACTGCCACGGCGACCTGCACCTCGCCAACATCGTGCTGCTCGACGGCGAGCCCGTGCTCTTCGACTGCATCGAGTTCAACGAGGCGTTCGCCCGGATCGACCTGCTCTACGACCTGGCCTTCCTGGTCATGGACCTAGTCGAGCGAGGCCTCGCTGCGCCAGCGCAAGGGCTGCTGCAGGCCTACACCGACCGCACGGAGGATGATGCCGGCCTGGCCCTGCTGCCGCTCTTCATCTCGCTCCGGGCGGCCATCCGGGCCAAGGTCGAGGCCTTCGCCGGCCACGCTCGGGCGGCCGCCACCTACCTCGCCCTCGCCGGGCGTGTCCTCGAGCCCGTGCCACCGCGGCTGATCGCCATCGGCGGCCGGTCCGGCACCGGCAAGTCGAGCGTCGCCAGGGCCTTGGCTCCCACCATCGGTGCCATGCCCGGGGCGACGCTGCTCCGCTCCGACGTCATCAGGAAGCGCCTCTGCGGCAAGGAGCCGACCGAGCGCCTGCCCGCCGATGCCTATGCGGAGACGGTCTCGACCGAGGTGTTCGACCGCCTGGCCGCGCGCGCCGAGATACTGCTCGCCGCCGGCCGCACGGTGATCGCGGATGGCGTGTTCGGCGACCCGGCCAAGCGGGCGCGGATCGAGCGGGCGGCGTCGGCTTCGGGCGTGCCCTTCCGCGGCATCTGGCTCGAGGCCCCGGAAGCGGTCCTCGAGGCCCGCGTCGGCGGCCGGACGGGCGACGCGTCGGATGCCGACGTGGCGGTGGTGCGGGCCCAGGCGGCGATGCAGACGGGCCGGATCGACTGGCTGCGGGTGCCGGCCACCGGCGACGTCGCGGCCGTGGCCGACCTGGTCGCCAAGGCCGTCGATGCGCAGGCCGCGGGTTGACGATGCGGGCTCGCGGCTACAGGTCAAGGGCGACCGGGCCCGGCGCGCGGGACCGGCGATGTCGAGCAAGCAAGGCAGATTGATGGCACCGAAGCTGACCCCCGACCAGGCTCGCCAAGGCGAGAAGACGAACCGCATGCGCTACGTCCTCGGCGTCTCGCTGGGCGCGGCGGTCGTCGTTCTTATGATGATGCTCTTGGTCTGGACCTGACGGGCTGGAGGCTGGGACAGCATCGGTGTGCGGGCGATTTGCCCTTTTCCTGCAGGCGGGGGCGTTTCTCGACATCTTCGGCTGCCCGCCGCCGGACGACGTCGCCCCGCGCTACAACATCGTTGTGCGACGGCAAACTGATTTCGCTAAGTCGCACGTGTTCGGTTGTTGAAAATCAACCACTTAGCGCATGCGCCGAGGCCAATACCAACCCCGCGATATTTTGACTCACCCGCCTTGTAAAATATGCTGAAGTCGG
>CAYWSB010000301.1:0-2677 GCA_964460465.1 uncultured Geminicoccaceae bacterium
GGTCCGCCCGGCCTCGCCCGGCGCCGTCCCGTCGACCACCCGTGCGCCGGCCGGGCTCAGGGGGCGCGCCCACCGGCGAACAGCAGCGGGCCGCCGGGCCCGGCGCCGGGCGCATGCCCGGTCGGCTCCAGGGAGACCACCAGCCGCAGCGTCGGCCGGTCGAGCTCGGCCGGCAGGGCGAGCACGGTGCCGGCGGCCGGATCGAGGTCGCCCAGCCGGCGCGGCTCGGCGCCGGGCCCGGCCAAGGCCCAGAGCACGAGAACCCGCGGTGCCGCCCCGGCGGCGGCACGCTCCGGCAGGCTGAAGGGCGGCAGCGCCTCGACCTCGAGGGCGCCGGCCGCGTGCCGGACCTGCCAGAGGCGATCGCCGAAGGCCGACTGGAGGATCGCCCGCCAGGGCGCCGCGCCGGCCGCCCCTGCCGCCGCCGTCTCGGCTGGAGCCGGCGCCGGATCGGTCGGCGCAGCGGCGACGGCTGCAGCCGCGGCGGGGCCCGCCGCGGGCTGCGGGCCGGGGGCGGCGGCCGGCCGGGCCAGGAGACCGGCGGGCCCGCCCTGCACGCCGAAGGCGAGGATGGCGCCACCGGCCGCCAGGAACGCCAGGAGCGCGCCCGTGGCCGTCAGCCGCCAGAAGCGGAGCTGCCGCTCGATCAGCCGGTCGTAGGCGTTGGGCATCGGGTCCCGGCCGCGCGGCTGGGTCGCCACGCCGGGCTTGATGTGCCGGTCGAGGCGCTCGAGCCCGAGGCGGATGTCGAGCTTCTGCCAGAGCTCGGCCGGCGGCTCCACCGGCTTCACCCCGCTGCCCTTGCCGGGTCCGGGAGCGCCCGGCAGCTGGCGGGCGAGCCGGGCGGCGAGCCAGGCGGTGGCGGAGTCTCGCGCGGGGTCGAAGCCCGCCGCCTCGCCGAACGCGTCGAGATAGGCCTGGACCAGCGCCTTGTCGGCGGTCGCGCGGTCGGCGGCGGCGAGCGCCTGGCCGTAGAGCCTGCCGGCGGTGCGCCGGTAGAGCTCCTGCAGGGCCGGCCGCTCGTCGCGCCCGCAGGCCGCGATGAGCGCGGCGAGGCCGTCGTCGCGGCGCGGCCGGTCGGTCGCGCGTTTCGCTTTGGTTTCGCTGGGCGTCATCGCTGGACAAGCCACCTCGTTTTCCGCAAACAGTCGCGCGGCGGCGACGGCCGGACACGGCCACGACCGGCGTATCGGAACGTGCCACGGCGCCGCCCGGGCAGCGCCTCGACCCGCCTCGCCAGGAGGGTCGATCTAGCGCCCGCACAACCATCTGGGTAGATCGCACATGTCGCTCGACAAGGCTACGGTGAGACGGATCAGCGAGCTTGCACGAATCGACGTGCCGGACGCCGATCTCGAGCCGCTCGCCCGGGAGCTCTCGGCCATCCTCGGCTGGATCGAGCAGCTGGGCGAGGTGGACACCGCCGATGTGGCGCCGATGCGCTCGGTGATGCCGATCACCCATCCGTGGCGCGCGGACGTGGTGACCGAGGGCGACCAGCAGGCGGCGATCACCGCGAATGCCCCGCTGGCCCATGACGGCTATTTCGTCGTGCCGAAGGTGGTCGAGTGATGGCCGGGCTCACCGATCTCGGCCTCGCCGACGCACGGCGCCGGCTGGCGGCACGGGAGATCTCGGCGGTCGAGCTGGCGACGGCGCATGTCCTGGCGATGGAGCGGGCGCGCGATCTCAACGCCTTCATCACCGAGACGCCGGAGCTGGCGCTCGCGATGGCCGAGGCGGCCGATGCGCGGCTGGCGAGGGGCGAGGCCGGGCTGCTCCTGGGCCTGCCGATCGCGATCAAGGATCTCTTCTGCACCGAAGGGGTGCTGACCACCGCCGCGTCGCACATCCTCGACGGCTTCGTCCCGCCCTACGAATCGACGGTGACGCGAAATCTTTGGGCCGCCGGTGCGGTGTCGCTCGGCAAGACCAATCTCGACGAGTTCGCCATGGGCTCGTCCAACATGACCTCCCATTACGGGCCCGCCCGCAATCCCTGGACAAAGCCCACCGACAACGCGGCGCTGGTGCCGGGCGGGAGCTCCGGCGGCTCGGCCGCGGCCGTCGCGGCGCGGCTCGCCATGGCCGCCACCGGCACGGACACCGGTGGGTCGATCCGCCAGCCCGCCGCCTTCTGCGGCATCGCCGGGATCAAGCCCACCTACGGTCGCTGCTCGCGGTTCGGCATCGTGGCCTTCGCCAGCTCTCTCGACCAGGCGGGTGCGTTCGGCCGCAGCGTCGCCGACGCGGCGCTGCTGCTCCAGGCGATGGCCGGCTACGACCCCAAGGACAGCACCTCGGCCGACCTCCCGGTCCCCGACTGGTCGGGTGCGCTCTCGGGCAAGGTGCAGGGGTTGAAGGTCGGCATCCCGGCCGAGTACCGGGTCGACGGCATGCCGGCCGAGATCGAGACGCTCTGGCAGCGGGGGGCGGACTGGCTGAAGGCCGAGGGGGCGGAGATCGTCGAGATCGGCCTGCCGCACACGAGGTATGCGCTGCCGACCTACTACATCATCGCCCCGGCCGAGGCCTCCTCCAACCTCGCGCGCTACGACGGCATGCGCTACGGGCTCAGGGTCGACGGCGAGACCCTGGCCGACACCTACAAGAAGACCCGTGCCGCCGGCTTCGGCAACGAGGTCAAGCGGCGGATCATGATCGGCACCTACGTGCT
>CAYWSB010000302.1:0-2647 GCA_964460465.1 uncultured Geminicoccaceae bacterium
CACCGTCGGCCGCCCGTCCGCAGCCGCACCGCCCGGCCGCAGCATCGCCGCGCCCCCGACCTCGGCCGGCCGGCCCGGCGGCGGGGCGGCTTCCCCCCGTCCCGCCAGCATGGCGGCAGCGCCCGCCAGCCGGTCGATGGTCTCGAGCAGCTGCGGCGTGTCGATCGGCTTGGTGACGTAGGCCGAGAAGCCGAGCGCCAGGGCCGCCTCGCGGGTCTCGGCGGTCGCATCGGCGGTCAGCGCCACGATCGGCGGCAGCTCGGTCACCGCCAGCATGAAGCGCAGCATCTTGAGCGTGTCGAAGCCGCTCATGCCCGGCATGTTGAGGTCGAGCAGGACGACGTCGAAGCGCTCCCGCTCCAGCGCCTCGAGGCAGGCCTCGCCGCTCTCCGCCACTGCCACGCCGTGCCCGGCATGCTCCAGGATCTTGCCGATGACGTGCTGGTTGGTGCGGTTGTCCTCGACCAGCAGCAGCCGCGACGGCCGGGCCGCGGTGAGCCGTCCGGCGGCGATGTCCTGCCGGCCGGCCTCGCCGGCGGCCAGCGCCAGCCGCAGCACCCGGGCCAGGGTCGTATCGTCGACGTCGGTGGCGAGGTCGGCGAGGCACCAGGCCAGATGCTCGACCCGCCGCTCGAGGACCGTGACGATGTCGATCGGCTCGCCCGGCCGGCGATGGTCGAGCGCCTCGCTCAGCGCCTCGATGTCGACCGGCGGCTCGTCGTCGACCACGACGATGGCGGTGGCGAGGCCGCTCGAGACGGCGCTGTCGACGGCGGTGGTGATGTCGGCGGCGGCGATGCCGGCCACGCCCAGCCCCTCGAGCCGGGCCTGCAGCGCCTCACTCGCCCCGGCCCCGCCGAGGACGACGATGACCGACTGCGCCCCGTTGCCGGCGGCCACCGCGCGCGCGGCTTCTGGCCCGGCCGGCGGGGCCGAGGCGGGCACCGGGGCGATGCCGGCCTCGGCGGCCGCGGCCGGATCGAGGCGGAGCGGCAGCTCGATCCAGAAGCTCGAGCCCTGGCCGAGCGCGCTGACCACGCCGATCCGCCCGCCCAGGAGCTCGGTCAGCTCGCGGGCGATGGCGAGGCCGAGCCCGGTGCCGCCGTAGCGCCGGCTGGTGTCCGCCTCGGCCTGGCCGAAGCTCTCGAAGATGCGGCCCTGCGCCTCGGCGGCGATGCCGATGCCGGTATCGTGCACCTCGAAGCGCAGGCGGATGGTTCCGGGCCCGCGCTCGAGGGCGCGAACGTCGATGAGCACGCCGCCCTGGCGGGTGAACTTGATGGCGTTGGCGGTGAGGTTGACGAGGATCTGGTGCAGCGGCCCGCGGCCGCCGACGAAGAAGCGGGGGATGGACGGGTCGACCCGGAGGCGGAGGTAGAGGCCGCGGGCCTGGGCCTCGAGGTGCAGCATCCGGCGCAGGTTGGCGAGCTGCGCGTGCAGGTCGAACGGCTCCTCGTCGATGGTGAAGCGGCCGGCCTCGATCTTGGCGATGTCGAGGACGTCGTTGACCAGGGCGAGCAGGCTGTGCGCGGCGCTCCGCGTGGTGGCCGCCATGTCGCGCTGCTCGGCGTCGAGCCTCGTGGCGTGCAGCAGGTCGGTCATGCCGATGATGGCATTGAGCGGGGTGCGGAACTCGTGGCTCATCGTGGCGAGGAAGCGGCTCTTCGCCCGGCTCGCCTCCTCGGCCCGGGTGCGCTCGCCCTCGAGGCGGCGGAGCAGCACGGCGAAATAGGCCGGCAGCATGATCAGCGAGAGGACGAGGCCGATGTCGAGGGCGGCGAAGCCCTGCCAGGCCGGGGCGGTCATCACCACGCCGACGAAGAGGGTGGCCGAGGAGACGGCGGCGACGGCGAGATAGAGGCGGCCGTAGCGGAAGCCGTGGCCGAGGATCGACCAGAGCAGGAAGGGGAAGAAGAACATCGCCGCCTCGCCGCCGACCCAGATGGCGCCGTTGACGCCGACGGCGTCGGTGGCGATGCCGCAGAAGCGGCGGGTCGGGCTCGGTTGCGGCCGGGCCAGGAGGTGGATGAAGAGGAGCAGCGAGGCGGCGACGGCGCCGCTGTAGATGAGCGCACTCTGGCGGATGATCCGCTCGGCGTCGTCGCCCAGCGGCACGGCGTTGATGTAGACGAACATCAAGGCGGTGATGACGATGCGAATCAGGATCTGCGTGTGCTCGGTGTCCTGGCGCCCGGCCAGGCGGCGGCGCAGCCAGAGGTGCAGCCGCCTCAGCTCAGCCAAGAGGCCCATCGCCCACCCGTCCGTGCTCCGCCGCTTCCGTCACCGTCCTCCCTGGCGCTCCTTCTCCCCTGCTTGCGACTGCCGGCCCGTGCGCCCGCCGTGCGCGGCCCGGAGCTCAATCGACCCGGGCGAGCTGGTCGAGCACGCTGTCGTCGACGGCGGCGTTGAGCTGGCGCAGCGCGAGGCGCCGCTCGAACTCGCCGACGCTCAGGGCCGGGCAGATGTAGTTGCCCTGCACCTCGTCGCAGCCGAGCCGCTGCAGGCGGGTCAGCTGGCCCTCGGTCTCGACCCCCTCGCCGATGACGCGGAGGCCGAGGCTGTGGCCGAGATTGATGATGGCGCGGACGATCACCTCGTCGGAGGTGCCGTTCTCGAGGTTCTGCACGAAGCTCTGGTCGATCTTGAG
>CAYWSB010000303.1:0-2632 GCA_964460465.1 uncultured Geminicoccaceae bacterium
ACGACGGGCATCTACATCTTCATCACCTCCTGGAACGAGTATCTCTATGCCCTGATGCTGGCCGGCCACGACGTGCGCACGCTGACCGTGGCGCTGCAGCTGCTGATCGGCGAGTTCCAGATCCAGTGGGGCATGCTGACCGCCGGCGGCACCATCACCGCCTTGCCGGTCACGATCCTCTTCCTCTTCATCCAGAAGCGGCTGGTGGGCGGGCTCACGGCCGGAGCGGTGCGATCATGACCAACCCGATCGGCGTCATCTCGATGTTCTACGCGCGGCCGTTCACGGCCGCCGACCTTCCCTGCCTCGCGCGGATCAAGGCCGCCGGGCTCGACTTCGTCGAGCTCCTGGTGCCGGAGCCGGACGAGCTCGACCTCGCCGCCACGCGGGCAGCGATCGAGGCTGCCGGGCTCGGCGTCGTGCTCGCCGCCCGGATCACCCCGGCCAGGGATGCCGCCAGCGACGATCCGGCGAGCCGTGCCGCGGCGCGGGACTATGTCGCCTATGCGGCGGAGGTGGCGGTGGCGCTGGGGGCGTCGATCGTCGGCGGCCCGCTCGCCGGCGGCCCCCTGGTCTTCGCCGGCCGCGCCCCGGCGCCGGTGGGCGAGGCCCTGCGCGCCGAGCGCGAGGCGCGGGTGGTGGCGCTGCTGACGGCCGCCGCCGAGATCGGCGAGCGCCGCTCGGTGACCTTCGCGGTCGAGCCCCTGAACCGCTTCGAGACCGACATCCTGAACACGACGCGCCAGGGTCTGGAGCTGGTCCGCCGGGTGGCGAGCCCGCGGCTCGGCCTGATGCTCGACACCTTCCACATGAACATGGAGGAGAAGAGCATTCCCGGCGCGATCCGCGCCGCCGCCGGCCACGTCGTCCATTTCCAGGCGAACGAGAACGATCGCGGCTTCGTCGGCAGCGGTGCCGTCGACTGGCCGGCGGTCGCGGCCGCCCTGCGCGACATCGGCTATGCCGGGCCGATCACCCTCGAGCCGTTTCGCCGCGACGACGAGCGGGTGGCGGTGCCGCTCGCCCAGTGGCGGGCGCCCGGCCGCGACGAGGACGGCGAGCTTGCGGCCAGCGCCGCTTATCTGCGCGGCTGCCTCGGGGCGCTGTCGTGAGCCGGCCGCTGCGGATCGGCTGGATCGGCTGCGGCCGGCATGCCCGGGACATGCTGCTGCCGCATCTGGTCCAGCTCGACGTCCGACTCGAGGCGCTCTGCGACATCGACGCCGAGGCCGTGCGGCTGACCGCGGGCCGCTACGGCGTGGCGGCGACCTATGCCGAGGCCGGTGGCCTGCTCGGCCATCCCGGCCTCGACGCCGTCGGCCTCGCGATCGGCCCGCAGGCCCACGCGGCGCTCGCGCCGCTGGCGCTGGCGCGTGGCCTCGCCGTCTTCATGGAGAAGCCGCCGGCGGCCAGCGCCGATGGCGCGGCGCGGGTCGCGGCGGCGGCGGCCAGCGTCGGCCGGCCGGTGGTGGTGGGCTTCATGAAGCGCTTCGCCGTCGGCAACCGGATCGCCCGCAACGTCATCGCCGGGGATGGCTTCGGCCGGCCGCTCGGCTTTCTCGGCTGGTACCTGACCGCACCGACCTACTTCGTCGGCGACGCCGACTATGGCGGCTTCTATCTCCACCACTGCGTGCACTATCTCGACCTCGTTCCCTGGCTGATGGGCACGCAGCTGCGCGAGATCGGGGCGCGCAAGGTCGAGTCGGCCCCGGGCAGGCTGCTCGTGCATCTCGACCTGGCCTTCGCCGACGGCGCGATCGGCACGCTGGCCATGGGCACGATGCAGGCCCGCACCACCCCCATGGAGTTCGTCCAGGTGATGGCCGACGGCAGCCGGATCGAGGTGGCCAATGTCGACACGGTCACCTGGCACCGCGATCCGGGCTTCAAGATCGGCGATCCGGCGGCGAACCTAGCCGGGGCCGGCGAGACCCGGCTCTGGCAGCCCAACCTGACGGCGGCCAGGAACGAGGACCCGAAGGGCTATGCCGCCCTCCTCGCCGCCTTCGTCGACCGCGTGAACGGCAGCGCCACGCCGGGCCTGCCGGAGATCCCGGACGGCGTCCGTGCGATGCACGGCCTCGAGGCGATGATCCGGGCGATCGAGACCGGCCGGCCGCAGGCCGTCGCCGGTCGCTGACGGCCGGGCGCCCGCCGGCCGATCGACATCCGGCAGGCCGGTGCAACCGTCCCGACGGCCCCGACCGTGGCGCTGCTCGGCGCTGCGCAACCGCCACGACCTCTGACCCTGCCCCCTTGTTGCCCGCGCTGACGGCCGGAGCCCGTCGGGGTCGTGGCGCGTCACGAGCCGGCGGGCAAAGGCTCGAGGTGCCAGTGGCCCCCCGGAACCCTCGCCAGGAGGGCGGAAGCCGTTGCCGAGACGGCCCGGGTTCGGGAGTGTCGGCGACCGCCGGAGGTCGTGTCCCTGGACGTGGTGTAGAAGGCGGGCGGCCGGGATCTCAGTAGCGGGTCGGGCCGCTCTTGTTCATGCGGCCGCGGTGGGCAGCATGAGGGTGAGATCATCGCGCAAGGGGGCGATCGTTTCCAGGGTCATGTAGCGGGCGCGCTGCACCGGATCGTGTCCCGGGACGTGGTGTAGCTGACGGTGGCCATCGGCGGCTCTCCGGTA
>CAYWSB010000304.1:0-2609 GCA_964460465.1 uncultured Geminicoccaceae bacterium
GCCCAAGGACCTCGAGGGCAAGTCCCTCGCGGTCTCGCCGGGCGACCCCCTGGCGCAGCTGCTCGAGGCGGTGGCCAAGGCCAACGACGTCGACCTCTCGACCATCAATTTCGTCCAGGTCGACCCGGCGGCCAAGGTCGTCACCGTGCTCGAGAAGCGTGCCGACGCGCTGCTCGGCGGTGCCGACGACCAGTACTTCCTGATCAAGTACCAGGGCCAGGAGCCGCACGCGCTGCGCTACAGCGAGCACGGCGCCAACATCGTCGGCATGACGATCCTGACCTCGACCGACCTGATCGAGAGCAACCCCGACCTGGTCGCGCGCTTCGTGCGCGCCTCCGTCCGCTCCTGGCAGGCGGCGATCGAGAACCCCGAGGCCGCGGTCGAGGCGGGCCTGCGGGAGAAGCCCGACCTCAACGCGCAGTCGACCCTGGATCAGCTCATGGTCGACATCGAGCTCCTGCGCTCGCCCGCCTCGCCGGATCGGATCGGCTACGGTGCCGAGGAGGACTGGACCCGGACCATCGGCCTGCTCAAGGAGTATCGCGGGCTGGAGACGGATCTCGACTGGACGGCCTTCCACACCAACGACTTCGTTCCGGAGTAATGGCGGCGACCACCGCGGACGCGGCGGCGGGCGAGCGGCCCGCCGCCGGCGCGTCGTCGTCGAGCCCGGTGGCGAGCGCCGGCAAGGCCGGCTCGCCGATCAGCATCGCCGGCGTGACCCAGGTCTTCCGCCGCGGCACGCTGGTCACCCATGCGCTCGATGCGGTCGACCTCGAGATCGCGGCCGGGGAGTTCGTCGCCATCGTCGGGCCGTCCGGCTGCGGCAAGAGCACGCTGCTCAAGATCGTGGCCGGCCTGCTCGAGCGCACCAGCGGCCGGGTGGCGATCGACGGCCGGGAGGTGAGGGGGCCGCACACCGAGCTCGGCATCGTGTTCCAGAGCCCGGTGCTGCTCGACTGGCGCAACATTCTCGACAACGTGCTGATCCAGGTCGAGCTCAGGGGGCTCGACCGCAAGCGCTACGTCGGCGCCGCCCGGGACCTGCTCGCCAAGGTCGGCCTGGAGGAGTTCGCCGACCGGATGCCGCGCGAGCTCTCCGGCGGCATGCGCCAGCGCGCCGCCATCGTGCGGTCCTTCATCCA
Organism: uncultured Geminicoccaceae bacterium; assembly: GCA_964460465.1. Taxonomy (GTDB): domain Bacteria; phylum Pseudomonadota; class Alphaproteobacteria; order Geminicoccales; family Geminicoccaceae; genus SLRI01. Next base: position 1,149 of record CAYWSB010000304.1, read on the forward strand.
CGACCCGCCGCTCTTGATGATGGACGAGCCGTTCGGGGCGCTCGATGCGCTGACCCGCGAGCAGATGCGCATCGACCTCGAGAAGCTCTGGCTCGAGCGGCGCCACACGACGTTGTTCATCACCCACGGCATCGCCGAGGCGGTGGCACTCGCCGACCGGGTCGTGGTGATGACGCCGCGCCCCGGCCGCATCGACCAGATCGTCGCGATCGACCTGCCGCGCCCGCGCGACAAGGCGGTGATCACCGGCGACCGCTTCGCCGCCTATTGCGACCGGATCACCGAGTGCTTCATGCGCCACGGCGTCATCCGCTACTGAGGACCATCCATGCTGCCCCGCCCGTTCACCGGCGTGATCGCCGCCCCGTTCCTGCCGATGCACGCGGACGGCGCCATCGACTGGCCGTCCCTCGAGCGCTACGTCGACTGGCTCGCCGGGCAGAAGCCCGCCGCCATCGCCATGAACATGGACGCGTCCGAGGTCATCGCCCTCGACGCCGAGGAGGAGGTCGAGGTCGTGCGGGTCTGCCGCCGGGTGCTGGCCGGCCGGGTGCCGTTCCTCTCGGGGCTGGTCGCCGGCTCGACCAGGGCTGCCGCCGCCAAGGCCGAGCTTCTGGCGCGGGAGGGTGCCCAGGGCTTCGCCGTCTTCCCGCCCCTGCCGACCTTCGCCGGTGCCCCGGTGCCGGCCGAGATGCTCTACCGCTTCCACAAGGCGATCGCCGACGGCGGCGGCCAGGCGATCATCTGCTTTCAGTTCCCCAGGGGCTGGGGGCCCGACTACACGCCGGACATCCTGGCGCGGATGGCCGAGATCCCGGAGCTCGTCGGGATCAAGGAGGCCTCGTTCGACGTGGCCCAGACGCTCTCGACGATCGATGCCGCGGCGGCGCTCGACCGGCCGATCGGCGTTCTGACCGGCAGCGACACCTTCATCTTCGAGGCCATGATGATGGGCTGCACGGGCGCGCTGATCGGCTTCGCCGGCACCGCCACGGCGGAGCTGGTCGTCATGCAGCGGGCCGTGGCGACCGGCGATCTCGGCACCGGGCGCGCCATCTGGCAGCAGCTCGGCCCGCTCGCCCGGCATCTCTGGCGGCCGCCGATCCGCGACTTCCGGCCGCGGATGAAGGAGGTGCTGCGCTGGCAGGGGCTGTTCCCGTCGGCCGCCTGCCGCGAGCCGCAGCTCGGCGTCGATGCCGACGAGCGGGCGGCGATCGTCAGGCTCTGCGAGCGCCAGGGGCTCTGGCGGCGCTGACCGCCCGCGCTGCCCGGGGGCGCTGCTGGCCCGCCGTGCCGGGGCTGGCCTTGCCGAGGTCGCCCGGCACGCCGCGCCCGCCGCCGTCGCGCGAGGCTCGCCAGGCGGCCCCGGCGGCGCCATGTTGCGACGCACAAGGCCGCGCGCCGGCCGACAAGGCGAGGCCCTTCGTCGAGCCGTTGGCCAGCGAGCTCGAGGCGACGATC
>CAYWSB010000305.1:0-2546 GCA_964460465.1 uncultured Geminicoccaceae bacterium
GCCGTGCCGCCCGGTGATCTGGTCGGGGTCGCGGTCGCCAACACGGCGGCCGCCGGCAGCTTCGATCTCACCATCCGGCAGCTGGCCACGGCCGAGAAAGTGGCGACCAGCGCCACCGGCGCGGCGAGCGAGCGGCTCGGCGACGCCTGGAACGGCGGTGCCCCCTTCGGCGGCACGCTCGAGATCGGGCTGGCAGGCGGATCGACAGCCGCGGTCGCCGTCGATGACGGCATGACCATCTACGACCTGCGCGATCGCATCAACGGCGAGCGCGCCACCACCGGCGTTCGCGCCAGCGTGCTGAAGGTATCGGACAGCGAGTTTCGCCTGGTGCTGACCGCCGAGCAGACCGGCAGGCCGATCACGGTGACGGATGCGACCGGCATCGCCGGGGGCTTCTCGACCAGCCAGCTGCAGGCGGCGCAGGCGGCGATCTTCGAGGTCGACGGGGTCGAGATCACCCGGCTCGCCAATCAGGCGGACGACATTCTGCCCGGCGTGACGCTCAATCTCTTCAAGGCCGATCCCGGCACCACCGTGACCGTGTCCATCGAGCCGAGCCTCGGCGACATCAAGCAGCGGATCGCCGGATTCGTCCAAGCCTACAACGACTTCCGCGACTTCGTCGCGGCGCAGTCGGCGGTCGATGCCTCGGGTCGCCCGGCGGCGGACGCGGTGCTCTACGGCGACCAGACGATGCGCAGCCTCGCCGGCGGCCTCGGCGGCCTGATCGGCGGTGGCGTCGCCGGCCTCGCACCGGACGCGCTGGCCTCGCTGCGGGCCATCGGGATCGAGCTCGACGCCGCCAACCGATTGAAGGTGGACGACAGCCGGCTCGACAACGCGCTGCTGACGAACCTGGACGACGTGCGCAACATCTTCGAGTTCCGGTTCCGGTCCTCGTCCAGCCAACTCGCCGTCTTCGCCCGCACCAACGCGCTCGCCGCCACCGACCTGACCATCGAGATCACCGACGACGACGCCAACGGCGTGCCCGAGGCGGTGACCATCAACGGCATCGCCGCCCAGCTCGACGGCTCCACCATCAAGGGTGCCAAGGGTTCGCCCTTCGAGGGCCTCGAGCTGATCTGGACCGGCCAGGGCAGCACCACGATCGACGTCAAGGTGAGCCAGGGCATCGCCGACCGCGTGTTCAATTTCGTCGCCCCGACGACGAACAAGCTGGACGGCTCGATCACCCGGGCGGTCGACAATCTCAAGGACGTCAACAGCAGCTACGCGCGGCAGATCGAGCAGATCGAGGCGCGGGCGGTACGCGCCCGCGAGCTCCTGCTGGAGCGATTCACCGCGATGGAGGCGGCACTCGCCATGGCCAACACCATGCTCACCCAGATCCGCGCCCAGATCGATGCGATGTCCGCTGATCGCTAGTCGGCGCGCCCGCACCCTACCCGTCGACCACACCGGCGGCCGGCGGCCGGCCGCCGTCACGCCAACGTGAAAAGGCTCCCTCGGCATGACCTCGATGCAGTACCGTGCCCGCGCCATGACCGCCTACCAGGCGGCGACCGAGACGGTTGCCCCGGCGGCGGCGATCGTCATGCTCTACGACGGCGCAATGCAGGCCATCGCCCGGGCGAAGCAGGCGATCGCCGAAGGGCGCATCGAGGACCGCTGCACCCTGGTCACCAGGGCCCACGCCATCGTGCACGGGCTGCAGTGCCAGCTGGACTTCGCCGCCGGCGGCGAGATCGCCCGCCTGCTCGACGGCTACTACACCTATCTGCTCAACCGCATGATGCAGGTGAACATCAAGAACGACCCGGCGATCTGCGACGAGCTTGTCGCGCGGCTGCGCGAGATGCGCGCGAGCTGGGCGACGATCGCCCAGGGCGGCGGCGAGCCGCAGCCGGCCGAGACGGCGGCCCGGCCGCGAGCCGCCGCCGTCGTCGGCTGAGTGGTCGCGGCCGGTCCAGCCGCGGCCGCGACAGGGGCGAGCCCGGGCTCGCGGGGCCGGGCGTAGCCGTCCCGGCGTCGTCGCCGGACGCAGCGGTTCCTGCTGCCGCGCGCCCCACACCGACGACCGGCCGCTGCCGGAGAGGTCCGGTCGGCATCCGGGCTCTGCCCCGACCCGCCGCGGCCGGGACCTTGCGGGCCGCTGCCGTGGGCGGTGCCGCCTGGCGCCTCCGCTCCGGCCCGTGCGGGCGGCACGGGAGCGCTCGGCCCCAGGCTCGTCGCCGAGCGCCCGCGCGCGGTTGCGGCTCGGGCGGGCGCGACGGGTCCGAGGCGGGACTCGATCGTCCCTTGCCCGGGGGCCCGTGCCCCGACCGGGTGCCGCCCGGGGCGTCGCGCGTGCCGGCCGGGTCTCGCCTGGACACCGCCGGAAACCGCGTCGTTTGGACGCTGATCGGCCAATTTTGCGGCAAGGGAGCGGGGAGGAAGCCGTTGCCGAGGCGGACCGGGTTCCGGAGCTTGGCGGATCGGCCGGGCGAGCTCTCCGAGCAGGACGATCCGCTGGAGAAGCTCCTCGAGATCGTCGACTTCGAGTTGTTCCGACCGGTTCTCGATCGGGCAATCGGGCCGAA
>CAYWSB010000306.1:0-2513 GCA_964460465.1 uncultured Geminicoccaceae bacterium
CTGTTGCAGATGAGAATCGGGAAAAGATTCCGGTCAGCGTGAAAATGCTCTAGTGCCGAGGGGCAACACGTGCGGGTCGATTGGCGGGTGTTCCACTTCATGATAGAATAATGAGTCAGCGGAGCACAAGATGGCAGGAGTCGACCAATGGCCAAGACTTGCAGCTTTTGTTTCGCCGATGACCTGCACACCGACGCCAGTCGCTGCCGGCATTGCGGTTCGTGGCTGATCGCCGCGCCACCCGAGCAGAGCGCGGTCGACACGTTACGCAAGGAACTGAGAGACGAGCACACGGCCTACCGCGGTTACCTGGAAAATCTGCTGGCACAGCTGAAATCCGTTGCGGTGATCATCGTGGGGCTGGCGGTCGCCGTGACCGGTTATTTCGGCTGGCAGACGAGCACCAACATCGCCGCCAGCGCGGCACGGATCGAGCACGACAGTCAGCTGCAGATGGCGGCGGCGGCCAAGGCGGCCACCGAGAACGCCCAGCTCGCCATGCAGGAACGGCTGAACTCGGCAGAGACCCAGGCGCAGATCGACGCTGCCATTCAGCAGGAGCTCGCTGGTCTGCAGACCAAGGTCGCCGACGAGTTGGCCGCGTCGCGCACCGAGTTCGATGCTACGATGGCGGCTGTGAGTGCGCTGAAGGCCAGTGCGCAGGCGATTCGCGAGGCATTCGCCAATGCCCGAGGGCAGACGCTCGCCGACTCGCCGTCCTTGTTGCCGCTGCAGCGGGTTCGTGCGGGCGACAAGGAGGGTCTCGACCGGCTGGAGGACATGCGCGCGCATCGTGTCGAGGCGCTGACCTTCGTCCTCGGCGACTTCTACGAGGGGCCAATGATCTGGAAATACTTCGACACGCTCCTCGGCACCGCTCACTTCAGGCATGTGGTTCTCCTCGAGCCCGATGGCCGTGTCTTCGGTCTCGTGGAAGCGGCGGCCCTCGCCACCCAGCTCAATCCACCTGAGCAGGCACTCTTGCGAGCCGAGTACGGTGCCGATCCCTGGGGCCAACCCGACGAGGCCGCCGTACCGGGCTGGAACGCCTTCGCCACGGATCTGACGAACGGTAACCGCGAGCGCTTGGTGTCGCTGCCGATGTTCGTGAGTGGCGACGATGCCGTGCCGCTCGACGCCAGCAGTGTCGCTGCGCTGGAGACGATGGAGGTGCTCGCGGTCGACCGGCTGCCGGTCGTCGACGTCGACCGCCGCTTCGCCGGCATCGTCGAGCGGGGGCGGTTGACGACGAGGGTGCTCCTGGAGATCGCTCCGACGGGCACCTGAGTGGTCCATGCCGGCTGCCCGCATCGGCCGCCGGGTCGCTAGGCCCCCTTGGTGGCGAGATAGGCGACCGCGCCCTCGAGCGTGAACAATTTCGGGTAGTCGGCCTCTGGGATGTCGATGCCGGTGCGCTCGTGCAGGCCGATCACCAGGTTCATGAAGTCCATGGAATCGAGGTCGAACGCCTCGCGCAGGTCGACGTCGCGGGCCACCGTCGCCAGATCGACCTCGGGGGCGATGCCGCCGAGCACCTCGGCGATCAGCGTCTCGATCTCGGCTTCGCTCATAGGCTCTCCGGTTGCTGCAGGAGGCGATCGATGGCGGCGAGCAGCAGGCCGCCCAGGTGGCCGTCGCAGACGCGGTGGTCGGCGGCGAGGGTGACCGCGACGACCGGCCGGGCGATGACGGCACCATCGACGACCCAGGGCCGCGTGGCGATCCGGCCGAAGCCCAGGATCGCCACCTGCGGCGGGTAGATGACGCCCTGCACGCTGTCCGCGCCGCGCTCGCCCAGGCTGGTCACGGTGATCGTGGCCGAGCCCAGCTCCGAGGCGCGCAGGCCGCCGCTGCGGGCGCGCTGCACGAGGTCGCGCAGCGCCGCCATGAGCGCCGGCAGGTCGAGCCGGTCGGCATCGCGGACGGCGGGCGCCACGAGGCCGCCGGCCCGGAGCGAGATCGCCCAGCCGACATGGATGCCGTCACCCTGGCGAAAGGCGCCGTCGGCGTAGAATCCGTTCAGCTGCGGCACCTCCGCGAGTGCCCTGGCCGTGGCCTTGAGCAGGAGCGCTGCCGGGATCAGCCGGTCCGGGGGAGGTCGGTCGCCATTGATCGTCGCCAGCCAGTCCATGGCCCGCCCGAGATCGACGCCGCGGCCCAGATAGTAGTGCGGGATCTCGCGCTTCGAGCGCTGCATGGCGGCGGCGATGGCCTTGCGCATCGCGGCGGGATCGAACCCGCGTCGGGCCGGCTTCGCCGCCGGCGGTGCTTCCGCCGGAGGTGGTGCTGCGGCCGGGAGTGGTGCCTCGGCGACGGGCTTCGGCCCGTGCGCTGCGGCCTCCACATCGGCGAGCGTCACCGAGCCGTCGATCCCGGTGCCGGTGAGCGCTGCCGGGTCGAGGCCGAGCTCGGCCGCGCGCCGCCGTGCGGCAGGGCTCACCGCCACGCGGCCGGCGCCCGGCGGTGCTGCGGCACCGGCCGGCGGCTGTTTCGGCACCGGTCGCGCCGCCCTG
>CAYWSB010000307.1:0-2490 GCA_964460465.1 uncultured Geminicoccaceae bacterium
GAAGCTCTGCGTCTGCAGGCTCGCCTTGGTGATGCCCTGCAGCACCGCGAAGCAGGTGGCCGGCCGGCGATCCTCTAGGATGGCGCGCTGGTTGATCCGGTCGAACTCGATCCGGTCGACCTGCTCGCCGACGAGGAACGTTGTGTCGCCCGGGTCCACCACCTCGACCTTCTGCAACATCTGCCGGACGATGGTCTCGATGTGCTTGTCGTTGATGGTGACACCCTGGAGGCGATAGACCTCCTGGATCTCATGGCAGAGGAACTGGGCCAGCGCCTCGACGCCAAGCACCCTGAGGATGTCGTGCGGCACGGGCGTGCCGTCGACCAGCGGGTCGCCGGGCTTGACCAGATCGCCCTCCTGGACGGCCACGTGCCGGCCCTTGGGGATCAGGTACTCGACCGGCTCGAGGTCCTCGTCGGCAGGCACCAGCTTGAGCCGCCGCTTGTTCTTGTAGTCCTTGCCGAACTCCACCTTGCCGTCGATCTCGGCCATGATCGCCGGGTCCTTGGGCTTCCGCGCCTCGAACAGCTCGGCCACGCGCGGCAGACCACCGGTGATGTCACGGGTCCGCGACGCCTCCTTCGGCAACCGCGCCAGCACGTCGCCGGCCTGCACCTCCGCACCGTTGTCGATGGTGAAGATGGCGCCCACCGGCAGGTAGTGCCGCGCCTCGTTGCCCGAGGGGAGGATGATCGGCTTGCCGTCCTTGTCCTGCAGCAGGATCGAGGGGCGGAGATTGCCCGACCGCGCGTTCTGCCGCCAGTCGATCACCTCCTTGGAGGCCTTGCCCGTGGTCTCGTCCTGGACCTCGCGGAAGCTCATGCCCTCGACCATGTCCTGGAACGCCACGAGACCCGCCGTCTCGGCCACCACCGGCAGGGTGTGCGGATCCCACTCGGCGATGATCATGTCCTTCTCGACCCGGCTGTCGGGCCCGACACGCAGCCTGGCGCCGTTGGGCAGCTTGTGGCGCAGCTTCTCGCGGCCGACCTCGTCGTAGAGGACGATCTCCGAGTTGCGCCCGAGCACGACGATCCGGCCCTGGCTGTCGGTCACGAGGCGGGGGTTGAGCACCCTGACCTCGCCCGACACCGGCGCCTCGACGGCCGACTGCTCGGCCTGGCCCTGTGCGGCCCCGCCGATGTGGAAGGTGCGCATGGTGAGCTGCGTGCCGGGCTCGCCGATCGACTGGGCGGCGATCACGCCCACCGCCTCGCCGATGTTGACCGGCGTGCCGCGCGCGAGGTCGCGGCCGTAGCAGGCGGCACAGACGCCTCCGGCGCTCTCGCAGGTGAGCACCGAGCGGACCTTCACCGTGTCGACCCCGAGGGCGTCCAGCCTGCGGGCCAGGACCTCGTCGATCAGGGTCTGGGCCGGCACCACGAGGTCCCCGGTCTGCGGGGCGATCACGTTCTCGGCCACTGTCCGGCCGAGCACCCGCTCGCCCAGCTCCTCGTCGGCACCCGCGGTGAGCGTGATGTACTTCTCGGTCCCGCAATCCTCCTCGACGATCACGCAGTCCTGCGCGACGTCCACGAGCCGGCGCGTCAGGTAGCCGGAATTCGCCGTCTTCAAGGCGGTGTCGGCCAACCCTTTCCGAGCACCGTGCGTCGAGTTGAAGTACTCGAGCACCGAGAGGCCTTCCTTGAAGTTCGAGATGATCGGCGTCTCGATGATCTCGCCCGAGGGCTTGGCCATCAGGCCGCGCATGCCGGCGAGCTGCTTCATCTGCGCCGGCGAGCCGCGGGCACCCGAGTGGGCCATCATGTAGACCGAGTTCGGCTGCCGGTAGCGACCGTCCTCCTGCCGGGTCAGATGGACCGACTGGATCGCCTCCATCATCTCCTCGGCGACCTTGTCCGAGCAGCCCTGCCAGGCGTCGACCACCTTGTTGTACTTCTCACCCTTGGTGATCAGGCCGTCCGCGTATTGCTGCTCGTACTGCTTGACCAGCTCCTGGGTGCGCGCGACGAAGTCGTGCTTGCCCGCGGGGATGATCATGTCGTCCTTGCCGAACGAGATGCCGGCCCGGCAGGCATAGGAGAAGCCCAGCTGCATCAGCCGGTCGGCGAAGATCACCGTCTCCTTCTGGCCGCAGTGGCGGTAGACCACGTCGATGACGTTGGAGATCTCCTTCTTCGTCAGCACCCGGTTCAAGAGCGCCTCGAACTGCACCTCCTTGTGCTGCGGCAGGACCTCGGCCAGCAGCATCCGTCCGGGGGTGGAGTCCACCAGCCGCGGCGTGACCTCGCCGTCGCTGCCCACCACGTCGATGCGGCACTTGATCTTGCTGTGCAGCGTGACGAGCTCGGCCGCAAGCGCGTGCTGCACCTCGGCGACATCGGCGAACACCATGCCCTCGCCGGGCTCGCCCTCGATCACCAGCGAGAGATAGTAGAGGCCCAAGACGATGTCCTGGGTCGGCACGATGATCGGCTTGCCGTTGGCCGGGCTGAGGATGTTGTTGGTCGACATCATCAGCACGCG
>CAYWSB010000308.1:0-2471 GCA_964460465.1 uncultured Geminicoccaceae bacterium
GGCCGACCAATGCTGCGAAAGTCTTGCTGCTCCATGCCGAAGGCATAGCACGGGCATGGATGACTGTCAGGTATATTATTGGGATATTAGTAATTGCGTATTGTGTCCCCCGAATTAACGGTTTGCGGTCGGCTCGGGGTCAGACGGCCGAGAGGTACCATTCGAAGTCGAGGGCGGTGAGGCGGGCCGCGAAGCGGTCGAACTCGGCCCGGCGGCAGGCGGCGTAGAGCCGCTTGAAGCGCTCCCCCAGATAGGGGGTCAGGATGCTGCCGGTCTCGAAGGCGGTGATCGCCTCGGCCCAGTTGGTGGGCACCGTGCGCCGCGCCTGGGCGTAGGCGTTGCCGGTGAGCGGCGGCCCGGGATCGCCCTGCTGCTCGAGCCCGTGGAGCACGCCGGCGAAGAAGGCGGCGGTGGCGAGGTAGGGGTTGGCGTCGGCCCCCGGCGTGCGCAGCTCGATCCGCCGGGCGGCCGCTGGCCCGGCCGGCACGCGCAGGGCCACGGTGCGGTTGTTGATCCCCCAGGTAGGGGCCGTGGGGGCGTAGGAGAGCGGCTGCAACCGGCGGTAGCTGTTGGCATTGGGGGCGAAGACCAGCATCGATTCCGCCATCGCCTGCTGCGCGCCGAAGACCCCGTGGCGGAGCAGCCGGTCGCCGGCCTCGCCCCGGGCGAAGACGTTCTCGCCACTCGGGTCGCAGAGGCTGAGGTGGATGTGCAGGCCGCTGCCGGCCGTGTCCTCGAAGGGCTTGGCCATGAAGCAGGCCCGAAAGCCGGTGGCCTCGGCCGCGGCCTTGACGCAGCGCTTGAACAGGAGCGCGTGGTCGGCGGCGGTCACCGGGTCGGTCACGTGCTTGAGGTTGACCTCGAACTGGCCCGGCGCGAACTCCGAGACGGCGCCCTTGGCCGGGAGGTCCTGGACCGCGCAGTAGTGGCGGAGCGTGTCGAGGAAGGCCTCGACCTCGGCCAGCCGGTCGAAGGAGTAGACCTCGGATTCCCGCGCCCGCCGGCCGAGCCGGGCGGTGACCGGGCGCTGGCCCATCCCGGCGGCGTCGAGCTCGGGGTCGAGCAGGTAGAACTCGAGCTCGAGGGCGGTCACCGGGGCGAGCCCGTGCGCGGAAAAACCCTCCGCCACCCGGCGCAGCAGCCGGCGGGTGTCGGCGAAGAACGGGCTGCCGTCGAAATCGTCGAGCCCGCCCACGATCTGCGCCCGGGTCTCGGCCCAGGGCACCGGCGCCAGCGTCGCGATGTCGAGATCGACCGGCCGGTCGGCGTCGCCCTCCTCCCAGACGAGACCGCTCCTGTCGACGTTCGCCCCGGCGCTGTCGATGGCATAGAGGGTGGTGGAGAAGACCGCCTCGCCGCGCAGTGCCGCATCGAGCTCGGCGATGTCGAAGCGCTTGCCGCGGGCGATGCCGACGAGGTCCGGGAGGATGATGTCGACCGCCTCGATCAGCGGGTGGTCGGCAAGAAAGGCGGCCAGCCGCTCATCCACGGCGGTCGCTCCGGGCGGTCGAGGTCATGCGGGACGAGCGGCCCTCAGAGGCTCTCCTGCACCCACTCCACCAGCTTGCTCTTGGGCAGCGCACCCACCTTGGTCGCCGCGACCGCCCCGTCCTTGAACAGCATCAGGGTGGGGATGCCGCGCACCCCGTACTTGGTCGGGGTCAGCGGGTTGTCGTCGATGTTCACCTTCACGACCTTGACCTGCTCGCCCATCTCGCTGGCGAGGTCCTCGAGATGCGGTGCGATCATCTTGCAGGGACCGCACCATTCCGCCCAGAAATCCACGACGACCGGAGTGGACGATTTGAGGACGTCCGCGTCGAACGCGGCATCGGTCGTTTGATGCACAGTCATGCTGGCCCATCCGTTCTTGTGGTCGGATGCCTCGCGAGGCACCCGCTGCGGGGGCCGACTCTTGGATCAGGCGCCGGTTGCCGTCAAGCGGCCTCGATGTCGCCGGCCTCGCCCGGGCGGTGCGTGCGGAGCAGCGGCCCGGGGATGGGCATGAGCGCCGGCACCACCGTCCAGACGAGGCCGGCGCGGATGCGCCGGCCGGGATGGAGGGCGGCGAGCAGGGCGGCGTAGGCGGCGAGCTGGCGGAGATAGGCCGCGGGTGCGTCCTCGGGACGCGCCGGCGGCAGCCGGTTGGATTTGAAGTCGACGACGTAGACGGCATCCCCGGTCACCGCGAAGCGGTCGATCTGGCCGGCGACGACGAGCTCGCCCAGGCGCCCGACGATCGGCTGCTCGGAGCGGCTTCCGGGGCCGAAAGCCGGCGCCAGATCAGGCAGCTCGAGGACACCCCTCACCTGTCGCGCGAGCTCCGCCCGGGAGCCCTCGTCGAGGCCGGGCCAGGCGGCGACGCGGCGCTCGAGCAGGCCGTCGCGGCCGTCCGGCGGCTGGGCCGCCAGCTCGTGCAGCAGGCGGTGCAGCGCCGCCCCGAAGTGCCGCGCGGGACCGGCCCGGCCGGC
>CAYWSB010000309.1:0-2437 GCA_964460465.1 uncultured Geminicoccaceae bacterium
TGAAGCGGTTCGTCTGGAAGACGAAGGTTTGAACCCTGGGTTGGGACAATCAAGGAGGCCGCGCTGCGCACCGGGCGCCCGCAGAAGACCGACGGGAATTGCTGAGCGCGGCTTCTCCGATGGCAATCCAAGCATGAAATCTTTTTAAAGCAATGACTTACGGGCCAGAGACGGTTCGACCCCAGTTCCCTTCCCTCCGCCAGTTTTGGCCGTGGTCCGGCTTCTCCGCTGCCAGCGCGGCGCCGCTAAAAGCCCTTGAAACAAAAGACTTTTCCGACTTGGCATTTGACCCGGCCGGCGCCAGTTTGCCGCCGTTTTCTCTCTCTTCGCGCCGTTTTCTCCGTCGGCAGTGCACCTCGCCGATTTGGTTCACTCGATATTTTCTATTTCGGATCAGTCGCTTAACAACTCGTTCTCTCGGGCCGGTCTCCTCATGCCGTCGGTGTCCGAGGGGCACCGACGTCGAACTAGTGCGAAGCCATGATCCCATGGTCTGCTTGCCTGTGGCTTCCGTAGGTTGGAGCAGGGTCTGCCACCGAGGGGACGGGCGATGCGCCGGGGCGCAGACGATGCAGAGCGGTTGGTGGTTGGCCCGTAAGCGTCCGCTGACCTACGCGGCCTTTTGGGTTGACGTGGCGTTGGCTTGGCTCGCGGCCGAGGTCCAAGGCAGGAGGTCGTCGATTCTGTTGATCTTGTGCTCGGCGATGCGGGCGAGGATGTCGGTGAGCCAGGCTTGCGGGTCGACGCCGTTGAGCTTTGCGGTCTCGATCAAGGTGTAGGCGATGGCGGCCGCCTTGCCGCCGCCTTCGGAGCCGACGAAGAGGTAGTTCTTCCTGCCGAGGGCCACGGACCTCATGGCGCGTTCGGCGCAGTTGTTATCGGCCTCGAGGCAGCCGTGGTCGAGATAGGGGCGGAGCTTTTTCAGGCGGGTCAGGGCGTAGCGGATGGCCTTGGCGAGCTCGGACTTGCCCGAGATTCGCGGCAGCTGGGCCTCGAGCCAGGCTTCGAGCGCGTCGAGGATCGGCGCGGCGTGCGCCTGCCGGAGTGCGGCACGGCTTTCGGGAGGCTGACCGCGGGCCTGCTTCTCGACGGCGTAGAGGCCGGCGATGCGCCTGATCGCCTGCTCGGCGATCGGCGATGCCTGGCTCTGGGCGATGTCGACGAACTTGCGGCGGATGTGGGCGAGGCAGGCGACCTCGCGGATTGCGTCTTTGCGGTAGAGCTCGTTGAAGCCCGAATAGCCGTCGGCATGCACCCAGCCGCGATAGCCGGCCAGATGGTTTGCCGGGTGCTGGCCCTTGCGGTCGACGGTGAATTTGTACCAGGCGGCTGGCTGGTCAGGCCCGAGCCAGGGTCGCTCGTCGCGGACATAGGTCCAGATTCGGGCGGTCTTGGTCTTGCCGTTGCCGGGCACCTGCAGCTTGATCGGCGTGTCGTCGGCGAAGATCGCCTCGCCGCCCAGGACATGGCGGCCGATGGCGTCGGCCAAGGGTTCGAGCAGGGCGGTCGACTTGCCGATCCATGATTGGCCAGGAGGCCAATCATCCGATCTCCGAAGGAGACAGGGCCAGCAGGCCCTGGAGGGCAGCGAGTGTCGAGCGATCGAGGTCGATTCCGTCGCGCTCGAAGATCTGGCTTTGTCGGTAGAGCGGCAGATGATCGCCATACTTCGAGACCAGCACATGCGCCAGAAGGCCAGGGCCCGGCCGGCCGCGCTCGATCGGGCGTGCCGGCAGAGGGGCCTGGACGATCGCCTCGCAGCACGAACACGCCAGTCGCGGCCGGACGAAGCGGTTCACGACGAAGCGGCCGGGGATGTAGTCCAGCTCCTCGGTGACGTCCTCGCCGAGCCGCTTCAGGCTGCCGCCGCAACCGGCGCAGCTCTCGCCCGGCGTCAGCACCGTCTCGGTGCGCGGCAGCTCCTTCGGCAGCGGCCTGCGCCTGGGCCTCCTCCTGGTCTCGCCCGCATCCTCCGGCGCTGCCGGATCGGCGGCATGCGCCAGCTCGATCTCGGTCTCCTCGAGCGCCAGATCGAGCTGCTCGAGGCGCTCCGAGGTCGCCCCCCGGGGTCCCCATGCGATCCTGATCGCATGGGGTGGCGCGAAGCGCTGCCGGCGCAGCCCCGCCAGCTGGTGCTCCAGCTTGGCGATGCGCAAGGCCTGCGCCTTGGCGAGCACCACCAGACGCTCGGCGGCGGCACGCAATTCAGCCGGGTCGTCGGGCAGTCTCTGGGTCTCGTCGAGCATGCCCACGGCTAGCACAACGGCACCGCCAAGTGAATCCCGAACGACCCTTAAGCCGCTGAATTCCCTAGATCCTCAGCCAGTCGTCAGCGGCCGCCAGGTGCGCTGCGGCGCGCGCCAGTCAATGCCCTCCAGCAGCATCGTCGATCGTGTCCCACGGCGTGGTGTAGCTGGGCTTGTGCCCAGCTCGTTCT
>CAYWSB010000310.1:0-2407 GCA_964460465.1 uncultured Geminicoccaceae bacterium
CCGGCGGTCGATCGCAAGCCGATGAAACAGCACGAAAACTTCTCAAACGGGCTCTAAGTGGGTGTTCCGGGGTGCGGGTCGCCGGTGCGCTCGGGTTCATCGCCCAGCCATCGTTCAGGCTGTAGCGGAGCTGGGCCTCGATCTGCTGATCGGGCAGGAAAGGGAAGGTTCGCCAGGGTCAGGCGCATCGGTGGTCCTCCTCGGCTCAGGCAGCCGTGACGGCGAGGACGAAATCGGGCGTGTCGATGGACGCGTCGTCGAAGGAGGCGTCCTTCCAGGTCTCCTGCGGAACTGGCTGGTCATCGCCATGCGGCAGTCGGTGTCGAGATTGATCTTCCCGACCCCGTGGCGGGTGTCCCCCTGGATCTCGGCCACCGGCAAGCCCCAAGTCTGTGCCATCTCACCGCCGTGCTCGTTGATGATGTCCTTCAGGCCCCGCGGCACCGAGGACGAGCCGTGCATCACCATGTGCATGGTGGGCGGCCGCTCGTGGATCGCCTTGAAGACGTCCATCGCCAGGATGTCGCCGGCGGGCAGGCGGGTGAGCTTGCAGGCGCCGTGGCTGCTGCCGACGGCGACGGCGACGGCGACGGCGACGGCGAACCCGCCGACCTTGGTCCGGGCGACGAAGTCGAGCGCCTGGTCGGGGTCGGTCAGGCGCCGCTCCGGGGCGAGCTCGCCGCCGGGAATGACGACGGCGCTGACGCGACTCATGAAGCTGCCCGGGATCATCGTCGCCAGGTAGCCGAAGTCGATGCCGCGCGGGTTCCTGCAGCGGATCACCACCATCGATTCGTCGGCGGGCGGGCGACGGAGCGGTTTGAGCTGTCGACGGTCGGGTTGCGCTGGAAGTTGCTGTCGGTCCCGGTGAACTGCGGCACGATCTTGTGGGCGAAGTCGGGCATTCGCCGGAGGATCGTCTCGGTCACCGCCTCGGTCGAGTAGCCGCGGGTGTCGCGGTCGCGGCGGATCTTCTGGATCCATTGGAGATTGATGACGGGCACGACGCCGCTCTCGAGGTCGGCATGCGGCGCCACGTTCACCGTCTCGCCGACAACGGCCCCGTGCAGCCCTTGGTTGAAGTGGAGGTCGGTGCCCTGTTCGAACGGCCGCCAGTCGGTGAAGGTGCCGGGCGGGCTGCCGCAGAGGGCGGCGTCGGCCGCGTCGCGGACGTAGCGCCGGGTCTCCCCGCCGCCCGACTTGATGTAGGCGGCGAAGGTCGCCCCGAGCTTCTCGAAGTGGTCGGCCTCGGGGCCCAAATGGCCGAAACGCGGCTTGCCGGCAGCGGCGGCGTCCGCCATCGCCTGCTTCATGGCGACCCGGTCGTCGCGGTGGAAGGCGTCGCCCGCGATCGAGGCGGCGTTGATCTTCTCGCGGCGGAAGATCGGCTCGACGGTCTTCCTGACCGAGGCCGCGCCGGCGCCGGATGAGCCCGTGTCCGAGATGGTCGCGTGCCGGGTCGACACGTCCCCAGCCCCTTGCGTGATGGAACAGACCGCGCTGGCCCAAGGGCGGCGAGCGCGCGGCAGCGTCGAGGGCGTCAGGATGGCGGCGGGGGTCGTCGGCACGGCCAAGTATTCCGCCCCCTTCGCCCTCGCCGCCTTCCGCCGCCAGCGGCCGGGTATCGATCCTCGCCTCAGCGTCGGCCATCGAGCGGGCACAATCGCGGCCCTGGCCAAGTTCGCTCTCGATTCCGCCATCATGGCACGGTTGCCGGACCATCTGCCGGTCGCGGCCGAGAAGATCGGCGATCACCCGCACATCGTCATCGCCTCGCCCGGCCATCCGCCCCGCCGGCAGCCGCGATCTGTCACTGGCGGCCCTGGCCGACGCGGTCTTCCTGATGCGCGAGGGCGGCTCCCGCGCCCGTGCACCGGCGGAGAAGCTGTTCGCCGCGGCCGGGCTGGAGCCGCGGATCGGAATGGAGATCCACAGCAGCGAGGCGATCAGGCAGGCGGTGATGGCCGGGCTCGGCATCGCCTTCGTCTCGGCGCACACGGCGGCCGAACTCGCCCTCGGCCGCAGCCGTCGCCCTCGACATCGCGGGCCTGCCGGCGATGCGCCAAGGGTTCGTCATCCGCCACGCCGGGAAGCGCCTGTTGCCGGCGGCCACGGCGCTGTGGCGCTTCCTCGCCGCGGAGGGGGCAGCCCACTTGCCGGCCCTGTCCGCGACGACGCACATGTGACGCCGGGGGCGACATAAACGACCAATGGCACCGCTTGTCTTCACAATTATTTCATGTTTCGATGACTGTTTGGTGATTGATCGGCCGTATATTATTGACGGTTGATCCAAGTCTGTGTCCGACAACAAAAATGGCAAAGGTGGATTCCCTTCTCAAGCGCAGAGGTGCTAGTGGATTGTTTCCAACACTTGATGTCCTCTCTTCGCGGCTGCGATGATCGC
>CAYWSB010000311.1:0-2336 GCA_964460465.1 uncultured Geminicoccaceae bacterium
CGCACCACCCCCAACACACCGTCATGGCCGTACTCGTTACCGCCATCCACGCCTTGCGTCACTCGTTGATCCTCGCGACGAGCGCGAGGATGACGAGGCAATGTAGGGCGGGATTGCCTTGGCTATCCCGCCAAGTTCAAGCCGCCTCCTCGGCGTCCTTCTTCTTCTGCCGCTCGATGCCCTCGCGGATGAGCTGGAAGGCCTCGTCCGGCTCGCCCCAACGCTTGACCTCGACCCACTTGCCCTTCTCGAGGTCCTTGTAGTGGGTGAAGAAGTGGGAGAGTTGGTCGCAGAGGATGCGCGGCAATTCCCGGTAGGAGGCGATGTTGGTGTAGTACGGGTGGAGCTCGTCCACCGGCACGCACAGGATCTTTTCGTCGATGCCGGCCTCGTCCTCCATCAGCAGCACGCCGATGGGGCGCGAGCGGATGACGACGCCGGGAGACACCGGCACCTGGCACAGCACCGCCGCGTCGACCGGATCCCCGTCCTGCGACAGCGTGTGCGGAACGAAGCCGTAGTTGCACGGGTAGTACATGGCGGTGTTGAGGAAGCGGTCGACGAACATCACCCCGGACGCCTTGTCGAGCTCGTACTTGACCGGCGAGCCGCCCATGGGGATTTCGATGATGACGTTGACGTCGTAGGGCGGGTTGGTCCCCGACGGGACCTTGGTGATGTCCATCAGCGTTCAGTCCTCAATCCATCCTCGAGCCTTCACCGGCGGCCGCCGGCCGCGGCGGAAAGGTCCGGATCATCCAGAGCAGCAGGAGCAGCCCAGGCACCGCCGCCAGTGTGGTGGCGACGAAGAAATCCGGCCACGTCATGCGATCGGCGAGCCAACCCGCTCCCGATGACAGCACCGTGCGCGAAAGCGCCATCAGCGAGGTCAGGAGCGCATACTGGGTGGCGGTATAAGCCAGGTTGCACAGGCTGGAAAGATAGGCGACGAAGGCCGTGGTCCCCATGCCGGTGGTAATGTTCTCCACCGCGATGGTGACGGCCAACATCCGCACGTCGGCGCCGGCCCAGGCCTGCAGAACGAAGACCAGGTTCGAGGCGGCCATCAGCACGCCGCAGACGAGCAGGCCGCGAAGGATGCCGATGCGGGCGAGGAGCACGCCGCCGAAGAGGCCGCCGGCGATGACCGCGACGACCCCGAACAGCTTCACCACCTCGGCGATCTCGGTCTTGCTGAAGCCAACCTCGAGGAAGAACGGCACCTTCATCACCGCCAAAATCGCGTCGCCGAACTTGTAGAGGGCGATGAAGGCCAGGATCGCGAGCCAGTGCCGGCGGCCGAGAAACTCGACGATCGGCTGGACGGCGGCCGCGTAGATCCAGGCGAAGGCGACCGCAAGCCGGTGCGGCAGGTGCGGGCGGCCTTCGAGGAACGCTCGGGCGCGGGCGGCGGTGGCGCTGGCGTCGTCGACGGCCGGCGCCTTCGGCTCCGGGTTCAGCAGGATGGTTCCCATGCCGACGCCGACCATGGCGGCGATCAGGGTGAACACCACCGGCCAGGGCAGCACGTCGGCAAGGATTAGGCCCGCGGCGCCGGCGCCGACCTGACCGATCCGCCAGCCGAAGACGGTGATGGCGGCGCCGGCGGCGAGCTGGTGCTCCTCGAGGATCTCGACCCGGTAGGCGTCGATGACGATGTCCTGGCTGGCAGAGGCGAAGGCGACGAGGAACGCCAGCGCGGCAGTGGCGGCCAGGCTCGCGGACGGATCGCTCGCCCCCATCAGCACGATGCCCGCAAGCAGCAGGGTTTGCGCAAGCAGCGCCCAGGAACGCCGCCGGCCGAGGAGGCGGCCCAGCACCGGCAAGGCCACGCGGTCGACCAAAGGCGCCCACAGCACCTTCAGCGAGTACGGGATGCTGACCAGGGCGAACAGCCCGATCTCGGTCTTGCTGATCCCGGCCTCGGTCAGCCAGGCGCTCAAGGGTTCGGCGAGGACCCCGAACGGCAGGCCGCTGGAGAAGCCCAGGAACAGGAGCGAGAGCACGCGCCGGTCGCGGTAGACGGCCACAGCCGCCCACCAGTCGCCCGTCCGGCCGCGCAGGCGGTCAAAGGACATCAGCGCCAGCCCGGTCGTTGCGACGGCAGGGAACGCTCGTGCCTACAGTTCCCGTCATAATCGGCGCGGAAGTTTCTGGCTCTGCAGTCACCCGTGTACGCGTCCCGCCCGCAAATGAAGACGTAGATCGCCGCAACACGTGCGGCGATGACGGCAAATATTTCCCGCCACGTTTTCACTCACCACGTCATGGCCGGACTTGTT
This sequence comes from uncultured Geminicoccaceae bacterium, assembly GCA_964460465.1. Taxonomy (GTDB): domain Bacteria; phylum Pseudomonadota; class Alphaproteobacteria; order Geminicoccales; family Geminicoccaceae; genus SLRI01. The sequence continues at coordinate 2,283 of CAYWSB010000311.1, forward strand.
CCACGGCTGTCCGGTTAAATTTCATGACAGTTTTAGAGCCAGTTGGTTTGGACT
>CAYWSB010000312.1:0-2286 GCA_964460465.1 uncultured Geminicoccaceae bacterium
CCCGCCCCCGCCGCCATCGGCGCGGCAGCAGGCTCGGCCGGAGCCGACGCCGGAGCCGCAGCCGCAGCCACAGCTCGCCCCTCCCGAGCAGGACTTCGCCGCCCTGTTGCGCGCCGTCGAGGCGCAGGCGCGGCGGGTCGAGGCACCCGAGCGGCGCGAGGGCACCGGCAATGCCGAAGCGGCGCAGCGTGCGACGCCGGCGCAGACCGTCGCCCAGGAGGTCTCGCTCTCGGCCAGCGAGCTCGCCGCCATCCGCCGGCAGATCGAGCGGTGCTGGAACGTGCCGGTCGGCGTGCCGGGGATCGAGACGATGCGGGTCAGTCTGCGCATCCAGCTCGAGACCGACGGCAGCGTGCGCGCGGTCGACATCGAGGACCGCAGCCGCTTCGACCAGGATTCGCGGTTCCGCACCGTGGCCGAGAGCGCGCGGCGCGCGGTCCTCACCTGCCGGCTCGACCTGCCGGCCGAGAAGTATGCCGTCTGGCGAGACATGGTGCTGACCTTCTCGCCGGGTGACGCGCTCAGTGGCTGACCGGATGACGCCAGATGACGAACGAGGCAGGGCGGCTTTGCCGATGACGCGAGACGTTTCGAGACGACGGCTGCTGGGCACCGGCCTGGCCACCCTGGCGCTGCCGCCGCTGGCGGGCCTCGTGGCACCTGAGGCGCGGGCCCAGGTGCGGCTCGACATCACCCGCGGCGTCGTCGAGCCGATCCCGATCGCCGTCAGCCCGTTCGCGGGCGACGATCCGGCGCTGCGCGACATGGGCCTCACGGTGGCCGAGCTGGTCACCGCCAATCTGGAGCGGTCGGGCCATTTCCGCGTGATCGACCGCCGTGCCTACATCCAGGACCCGGAGGCGCTGCGCGACGTGCCGCGCTTCGCCGAATGGCGGCCGATCAACGCCCAGGCCCTCGTCACCGGCATCGTCTCCCGGCCCGCCGGCAACCGCCTGGCGATCGAGTTCCGCCTCTGGGACGTCTTCAGCGGCACGCAGATGCGCGGCATGCGCTACGATCTGGCACCCGACGGCTGGCGCCGGGTCGGGCATCAGATCTCGGACGTGATCTACGAGCGCATCACCGGCGAGCGCGGCTACTTCGACACGCGCATCGTCTATGTCAGCCAGACCGGGCCGAAGACGCGGCGGATCAAGCGGCTCGCCATCATGGACCAGGACGGCGCCAACCACCGCTTCCTGACCGACGGCGGCGACCTCGTGCTGACCCCGCAGATCGACCCCAGCGGCCGGCGCGTCGCCTACTTCGTGCTGCGCACCCCGACCCCGCGCATCATGCTCATGGACCTCGCCAGCGGCCGCTCGGCGGAGCTCGGCCAGTTCCCCGGCATGTCGTTCACGCCGCGCTTCTCGCCCGACGGCAGCGTCATGCTGCTCACCGTGGCGGAAGGCGGCAAGTCCGACATCTTCGCCTTCGATCCGGCCTCGCGGCGGACCACCCAGCTCACCCGGACCGGGGCGATCGACACCTCGCCCTCGTTCAGCCCCGACGGCCGGCAGATCGTCTTCAACAGCGACCGGGGCGGCTCGCCACATCTCTACACCATGAGCCGCGACGGCTCGAACGTGCAGCGGATCAGCTTCGAGCGCGGCCAGTACGGCAGCCCGGCTTGGTCGCCGCGCGGCGACATGATCGCCTTCACCCGGATCACCGGCGGCTTCTTCCACATTGGCGTGATGGAGCCCAACGGCGCCAACGAGCGGCTGATCACGCGCAGCGCCTTCGACGAGAGCCCGGCCTGGGCGCCCAACGGCCGGTTGATCATCTTCACCCGCGAGGACCCGTCGCGCGATCGCACCCGCCTCTTCACCATCGACGCTACCGGCCACAACCTGCGCGAGGTGGCGACGCCGCTCGATGCCTCGGATCCCGCCTGGTCGGGGTTGCTTCCGTGAGGCCCTGCACCTATCCAACCGGGGGGCGCATCGACCGCCTCCGTGCTTCATCGAAAATTGCTCAACCCGCCCCGCTGCTCCGCTCGACAAGGATGACCAGCCCATGAAGACTCGCATCGCCATCGTCCTGCCGGCCCTCCTGCTCTTCCTCGCCGCTTGCTCCTCGACTCCGGAGGACGAGCTCGGTGCCTCTGCCGCCGGCAGCGGTGGTCTCGGCAGCGACCAGCTCGGTGCCGCCACCGACCTCGGCGGCGACGGCTTCGGCGCCGGCATGGGCGACGACGTCTTCGGCAGCGCCGCGCCCGGCACGCAGGAGGACCTCGAGATCAATGTCGGCGATCGCGTGTTCTTCGCCTTCGACAGCTCGACC
>CAYWSB010000313.1:0-2259 GCA_964460465.1 uncultured Geminicoccaceae bacterium
AGATGGACATCAAGATCGCCGGCATCACCGAGGAGATCATGCGGATCGCGCTCGACCAGGCGCGCGAGGGCCGCATCCACATTCTCGGCGAGATGGCCGGCTGCATGGGCATCCCGCGCCCCGAGCTGCGCGATTCGGTGCCGCGGATCACCACCCTCAACATCCCGACCGACAAGATCGGCGCCGTCATCGGCCCGGGCGGCAAGATGATCCGCGAGATCTGCGAGCAGACCGGGGCCAAGATCGACATCAACGACGACGGCCTCGTCAAGGTGGCCTCGAGCGACGCCATGGCGGCGCAGCGGGCGGTCGATTGGATCAGGGGCCTGACGGCGAGCCCGGAGATCGGTCACGTCTATACCGGCAAGGTGATCAAGATCGTCGATTTCGGCGCCTTCATCAGCTTCCTCGGCTCGAAGGATGGGCTCTGCCACATCTCCGAGTTGAAGAACGAGCGGGTGGCCAATGTGAGCGACGTCGTCAAGGAAGGCGACACGGTCAAGGTCCAGGTGCTGGCGGTCGACGACCGTGGCAAGATCAAGCTGTCGATGCGCTCGGTCGACCAGGAGACCGGCGAGATCATCGAGGTCGAGCGCAAGCCGCGGCCTGAGCGTGGCGATCGGGAGGAGCGTGGCGACCGCGAAGGGCGGCGGGATCGCCCACGCCGCGAGCGCGCCGGCTGAGCCCGGACCGGCCGCCGCGCACGCACCAGCAGCAAGGGAGACCGGCATGAGCGTGGTCAGTCCGCTCGTTGTCGCAGGCCATGAGGTATGGCCATTGATCGAGGGGGGAAAGGGCGTCGCGGTCAGCAATGGCCGCAGCGCCGGGGCCTGGGCTGCGGCCGGTGGTGTGGGCACCTTCTCGGCCGTCAACGCCGACGTCCTCGACGACAACGGCGACTATGTCCCTCTCGTCTTCAAGGGGCGGGACCGCCAGGAGCGGCACGAGGAGCTGATCGACTATTCGATCAGGGGAGCGGTATGTCAGGCCCGTCTGGCCCATGAAACCCGCAAGGGCGAGGGCCGTCTCCACATGAACGTGCTGTGGGAGATGGGCGGCTGCGAGCGGGTGCTGCACGGCGTGCTGCAGCAGGCCAGGGGGCTGATCCACGGCGTGACGTGCGGCGCCGGCATGCCCTACCGGCTGGGCGAGATCTGCGCCAGCTACGGGGTGCACTACTACCCGATCATCTCCTCGGCCCGCGCCTTCAATGCCCTCTGGAAGCGCGCCTACAGCAAGGTCGCCGACTGGCTGGGCGCCGTCGTCTACGAGGACCCGTGGCGCGCCGGCGGGCACAACGGCTTGAGCAACAGCGAGGACCCTCGCGCGCCCGAGGATCCCTATCCGCGCGTCCTCGAGCTGCGCAGCCAGATGCGCAAGCTGGGTCTGGCCGAGATCCCCATCATCATGGCAGGCGGCGTGTGGCATCTCAAGGACTGGAAGGACTGGATCGGCAACAAGGAGCTGGGCCCCATCGCCTTTCAGTTCGGCACCCGGCCGCTCCTGACCACCGAGAGCCCGATTCCGGACGGCTGGAAGAAGCGACTGATGGAGATCCTGCCGAACGACGTCCTGCTGCACCGCTTCAGCCCGACCGGCTTCTACTCTTCGGCGGTGCACAACCGGTTTCTGGGTGAGCTGGTCGAGCGATCCGACCGGCAGGTGGAGGTCAGCGACGAAGCCGATCCGCAGTCCGGACGGACGAGCTTCTTCGCCTATGGCCGCGGCGGTCGCGGCGTGTGGGTGAGCGAGCCCGATCTCGGTCGCATCCAAGGCTGGATCGCCGAAGGCTACAGCCAGCCGATGCGCACGCCGGATCAGACCCTGATCTTCGTCACCGCCGAGGGGGCCCGGCAGATCCGCCGGGACCAGGCGGACTGCATGGGCTGCCTCAGCCACTGCGCCTTCAGCAACTGGAAGGACCGCGGCGACTACACCACCGGGCGGCCCGTCGATCCGCGATCGTTCTGCATCCAGAAGACCCTGCAGAACATCGCCCATGGCCGTGGCGACCACGAGGACGAGCTGATGTTCGCCGGCCACAACGCCTACAAGTTCCGCGAGGACCCGTTCTACGCCAACGGCTTCATCCCGACCGTGCGACAGTTGGTGCAGCGTATTCTCACCGGGCACTGAGGCACGTCGCTTGACGCTGGTTTGAATATGGACCATTTAGGTCCGGTATAGGCCATCGAGGCCTGAACGTGCGTACGCATGATCTGGACCTGGGGTCGGGATGACACGACGTTACGGTGAGGC
>CAYWSB010000314.1:0-2230 GCA_964460465.1 uncultured Geminicoccaceae bacterium
ATCGCCACGCCGCTTCGCGGCTCGCAATAACCGCGTTCTTCCTATTAAATCAATTACCGCAAACCGTTGTTAAGCCTTCAGGCCGGTGAAGTGGACGGAGATCTTTCCGTCCGCGAGCACGAACGCGTCATAGACGCGGATCTCTCCGCGGCCCGTCGTGATCGTCGACTCGAAGAAGATGGTGTCGTCCGTCTCGAAGAAGCTGTCGGTCGACTTCAGCCTCAAGCCGCCGATGGCCTGCAGATAATCACGGAATTGCCGGCACAGGGCCTCGTGGCCCCGGGCCACGAAGTCGAACCCGATCATGGCCGCGTTGGCGTTGTAATGGCTGTGAACCAGACCATCGATGTCGTTGGCTTCGAGATAGGCTACCTGTTCGTTGTAAAACCGCCTTCCCGCTGTAACCTCGTCCATGTCACCGCCCCCGAAAGTCGAGCATCGCTCGGTACCGTCGCATCGGCCTTCCTCGGCCGCACCCCGCGTCCGGCCGCAATGGCCGGCACCTCCCCTCGTCCGGTTCCATGGCTTCAAGTAAACCCGGCCCGGCGTGGTCGCGGCAACCCGTCTGGGCCGCTCACCGTTTCGTCCGCGCCGAGTTTAAGTGCAAGCCGCGCGCCAGACGAGACGAATGAAGGGGTATCGGACGTTATCGCCGGAGAGGGAGCGCTCCGGTGGTTCCGCCATGGCCGAAGGGCGTAGGCGGACGGCCCCTTCCACGGCCCTGCCCTCGCCCGTCCTCGCCGGCGACGAAGGCGCGCTTCGGGCAGGATGTGACGAAACCTTCAGCAGGCGATGGCCTGCGCGCTCTGCTCCTCGCACGCCGGGCAGATGCCGTGGCTGATCCGCACCTTGGCGTCGCCGCCCAGGTGATAGTAGTCCTCGGCCGGGAGCCAGGTGCCGTCGCGCTCGCTGCTCCCCGACGGGTAGCGAACGTCCTGGCAATAGCTGCACATGGCGAGGATCGGAAGCCGCCTGTCGCGGCGCGAGCGCTCGATGATCGCCTGGAAGTCGAACAGGTCGATGGGCGGACGAACGCTCTCGGCCACCGTCAGCGATTGCACGAGGAAGCCGCCGACGACGGCGTCCTGCTGCACCGGGGTGATGACGATCCACAACTCGCGGCGAACCGTCGGGCTGTCGCAGCGGCTCATCAGCCGGGCGCGCCTGGCGCTGCCGGAGCGGAGCGCCGAGAAGAACCCGCGGTAGGCCTCGCGGACGTCGTCTCCGGAGATGAAGTCGAACATGCTCCGGCCGATCACGCCGCGGCCGTCGCACATGCCGGCGCCGCCGTTCTCCAGCGCGAACTGGTTCCAGTTGCGCTTGCCGACGGAGAGGATGGTTCCGTCGGCGGCGGTCATGAAGACGATGCCGTCCATGCTGTCGATAAGGTGCTCGATGGCAGCGGTCATGCGTCCTCCCTTCCGCTGGCGTTCATCCCATCCCGCTTGCCGCGGTGTTTCGTGAACGGCCGCCCAGAATGCGGCAGCGCAACATGATCGCGCCGATCGGGCCCCAACGCAAGGCTGCCGGGCCGATCTACTCGGCGCGGAACTCCGCCTTGGCGAGGACGGCGCCCGACCGGTCGATGGCGCTGACGCGCCAGTCGCCGAGCTGGTTCGCGCCGATGCGCTTGCTCGAGTAGGCCCGCCAGCGGTTGCCCTCGATCCGGATCGGGATCGTCGCCATCACCCGCCCGTCGTACTCCCAGCGGTGGGTCACGGTCTGGCCGCCAAGGTTGCGGAACTCGTTGAAGTAGAAGAGCGTACGCCCGCCGGCGCCGACGTCTACGGGAGAGCGCACCGCACCCACCGGCTCGCGCTCGACCACCCGGGAGGCGAGCTGCGCCCGGACGAGGCCGGGTTCGGGCTTTGCCGGGACCTTGGCCACGACCGGCGCCTTCGCGGCGCCGGCAGGGGCCGGCGCAGGAGGATCCGCGGCCTCGGGAAGACCGGACGCAGGCAGAGGCGTGGGCGCGGCAAGGCCAGCCGCGGAGCCGCTGCCTGGCGGCGTGCCGCCGCCGGCGGCCTCGGGAGGCACGCCGGAGGGCGCCGCAGGCGCAGCCGCGCCGGGCGAGGCGTTCGCCCCCTCGCGCGCAGCTGCCGGATCCCCCTCCCCCGCCGGTCCGCCGCCGGCCCCTGGCGCCGCATCGGCAGCCGCAGAAGCCGCTTCTCCCTCGCCGCCGCCGGCGTCCTCCCGGGGCGCCGCGGCCTCGGGCTGTGCTGGGCCGGCT
>CAYWSB010000315.1:0-2214 GCA_964460465.1 uncultured Geminicoccaceae bacterium
GCAGAAGCGCTACGGCTTCAACAACGAGATCATCGAGGTCTTCAAGTTCCGCTCGATGCATGTCGCGCGCTGCAGCGCCGACGACGGCCCGGTGGCGCAGGCGACCAGGGACGACGACCGGATCACCCCGTTCGGCCGGTTCCTGCGGCGCACCAGCCTCGACGAGCTGCCGCAGTTCATCAACGTCGTGCGCGGCGACATGTCGATCGTCGGCCCCCGGCCGCACGCGATCGCCCACAACGAGCAGTACGCCAAGCTGATCGACGAGTATCTCGCCCGGCACAAGGTCAAGCCCGGGATCACCGGTTGGGCCCAGGTCAACGGCCTGCGCGGCGAGACCGACACGCTCGAGAAGATGGAGCGGCGGGTGCAGTACGACCTGCACTACATCGAGAACTGGTCGCTCGCCCTCGACATCAAGATCATTCTGATGACCCTCCTGGTCGGGTTCAGCCACCCCAACGCGTACTGAGCGCCGCAAGCCCGCCCCGGCCGGCTTCGGCGCCTCCGCGGCAACCGCGGCGACGGGCCCGACGCCGTCCCCGGCCGCTGCCCGGGCATCGCCAGCCGCCCCGTCCGGGTCGCCGCCATCGTCGTCGGCCCGGCGTCAGGCTGGCCCGTCTCGCCCTCGCCTGCCGCTCGTCGACCAGAGCGGCGCCACCAGCCACCCGTCGCTGAATCCCGGCGGGGCCGGCGGGGCGGCCAGCGTTGTGACTTGGACCCGCCGTCATCTGGGCGAGGGCCAGCCGCGGTGGCGGTCGGCAGCCAACGAAGCCATGGGGTGACCGGGCCCGTCCGGGAGCCCCATGGCTTCGTTGGCCCCCGGCCGCCGTTCCATCGAAGCCGAACGGTCGCCGGGGCCGCGAGGCGAGCCCGGCGCGGCACGGACGATTTCCGATGGAGATGGATGCCGTCGGGACCGACGTCGCCAGGACCGGGCTGGACGTGCACGCGCTGGTGGCCGGCCAGGCGGTCGCGGTGGGCCGAGGCGCGGCCGGCATCGATGCGCTGCTCGAGCGGCTGCAGCCGCTGGCACCGGCGCTGGTGGCGGGGCGGCCACGGGCGCGCTCGAGAGCATGGTGGCGGCCAGCCTGGGCGCCGCCGGGCTGCCGGTCGTGGTGGTCGACCCGGCGCAGGTTCGCGCCTTCGCCCAGGCGCATGGCCTGCGGTATCGGGCAGGCGGGCGAAGACGGATCCGGTCGATGCGGCGATGACCGCCCGGTTCGCCGTGGCCACGCGGCCGGCGATCCGGCCTTTGGCCGATGCGGAGACCACGGCAGTGGCGGGCCTGATCGCCCACCGGTGGCAGATCATTCAGATGCCGGACCCTTGACAAGCGTGGCGCCGAGCGACGGCGCGAGAAGTGCATGTCGACGCGGATGATGAAGAGCACCTAGCGCCCGCGCAAAGCATTGCAGAAGGAGCCGACGGGCATCGATCGCGAGATCGACGACACCGTCCGTGGCCTGCCGGTCCGGCGCGAGAGGGAGGACCTGGTCGCCTCCGTGCCGGGCGTCGGACCGGCGATCGCCCGCACCCGCATCGTCGCCCTGCCCGGGCTCGGCAGGCTCGACCGCCGCCGGGTCGCGGCCTTCGCCGGCCCGGCACGCGCAACTCGGCATTCCGGCCAGTGGCGCGGCAAGGCGTTCATCGCCGCCGGCGGAGCCGCCGCCGCAGCCGGCTCTGCATGGGTGCGATGGTCGCCGCCAAACACAGCCCGGTCGTCAAGGCCTTCCACGAGCGACCCGTCGCCGTCGGGAAGCCGAAGATGGTCGTCCCCGCCGCGGTCGCCCGCAAGCCGCCCACCATCCTCCACGCCATCGCCAGGAACCAGAAACCGTGGCAAGCCGCTTGATCGCCGAGAGAGTCGCTTCCCGCCGTCCTTCCCGGCCATCACCAGCCACGCTCATGGCATATCGCTTACCTGCCAACAGACCGCCCGCTCGCCTTGCACTCGGCGGCGCATGGGCGCTCGGGATGCGCCGCTCGCTCCGCCATGAACCCCGACGGTGCGCCGCCATGGGCGCCGTTTGCCATCATCATCGCCACGCCATGCGCTGTGGGCCTTCCTCGCGGCCCATGAAGCGGCGCATCTCGGCCGAATCGCGACGAGCGAACCCGGGCTGTCGACCTGGCGCGGGGACGGCCTTGGCAACCGTCACTAAACGACTACCGGCTGACGCCGGTAGGTTTGGTGAGATGGTTTTCGAGATA
>CAYWSB010000316.1:0-2207 GCA_964460465.1 uncultured Geminicoccaceae bacterium
GTAACCGGCCGCTCTGGGCCGCCTTCCTGCGCTGAATTGGGTCTGCGAGGATGCGTCGCTAAGGACGTCGTTAACGACGTCGCTTGCGGGGTTGCAGGATGCGGGCGGAGATTTTGGTTGGGCCCGAGCGGCGGCGCCGGTGGTCGGTCGCGGAGAAGCTTCGGCTCGTGCGCGAGGCCTTCGCGCCTGGGGCGCGTGTATCCGATGTGGCCCGGCGCCGCGACGTTTCGCGCGGTCAGATCTACCAATGGCGTGCCGAGCTGCGGGATGGTCTGCTGACCGAGGTGGGCACGGACATCGTCGGCTTCGTGCCCGTGGACGTGGCTGCGTCGGTGACCTTGGAGCCGCCGGTGGCGAGTGGGGTTGCGGCCGATCTGGTGATCGAGATCGGTTTGGCCGGTGGCCGGAGCCTGAAGGTGCCGTCGTCGCTGCCGACGGCGGACCTGCGCCGGCTGATCTCTGCGGTTGAAGAGGCATGATCGGACCTGGGACCGCGTGCGGGTCTATCTCGCCTGCGGCGTGACGGACATGAGGAAGGGGATCACGGGGCTCGCCGCGGTGGCGCAGCAGGTCCTGAACCAAATTCCGACGTCGGGCGCCGTCTTCGCCTTTCGCGGCCGCCGGGGCGATCGGATCAAGCTCCTATACTGGGACGGCCAGGGCTTCTGCCTCTACTACAAGGTGCTGGAGCGCGGCCGCTTCCCGTGGCCGTCGCCGGCCGATGGGGCCATCCGGCTGACCTCGGCGCAGCTGGCGATGCTCTGGGAAGGGATTGACTGGCGCCGCCCGGCATGGACGTCGCCGCCCGCGCGCGTTGTCTGATTCAGTAGCTGAATCAAGGCGATAAGGCTGTCCAACGGGGTCATTTCCGGGCTACGATCAAGCCATGATCTCGCCGCTGGACGCCTTGCCGGATGACCCCGCCACGCTCAAGGCAATCATCCTGGCGCAACGGGCGGAGGCCGAGCGGATGGCGGCGTCGGTGCGGGCCTACGAGGCGCTGATCCAGGCGCTCAAGATCCGCATCGCCAAGCTCAAGAGGCAGAAGTTCGGGCCGAGCTCGGAAAAGATCGAGCGGGAGATCGACCAGCTGCAGCTCGCGCTCGAAGATCTCGAGGTGGCGATGGCCACGGCGGAGGCCAAGCCCGAACCAACGGAGGCTGCGGCAACCCCCGAGACGCCAGCCGAACGCGCAGCGCCGCGTCGGCGCGGCAAGCCGCGGATCGCTGAGACCACACCGCGCGAACGCGTCGTGCTCGACCCCGGCGAATGCTGCCCGGACTGCGGTGGGCCCTTGCGCCTGGTGGACGAGGATGTGGCGGAGATCCTGGACCTCGTCGCCGCGCAGCTAAAGGTGATCGAGACCGCGCGTCTCAAGAAGTCCTGCCGGCAGTGCGAGCGGATCGTGCAACCGCCGGCGCCAGCGCGCCCGATCCCGCGCGGCATGGCCGGCCCCGGCCTGCTCGCCCACATCCTGGTCGCGAAGTACGACGATCATCTCCCGTTGTACCGCCAGGGCGAGATCTTCGCCCGCCATGGCGCCGACATTCCGCGCTCGACGCTGATCGACTGGTGTGGCCAAGCCATCGCCGTGCTCCGGCCGCTGATCGAGCGGATCAAGACCAACGTGATGTGCACCGACCGCCTGCACGCCGACGATACGCCGATCCAGGTGCTCGACCCGATGGTGCGGCAGACCCGAGGCAAGGCACGGGCGGTCAAGGAAGGCCGGATCTGGGTCTATGTCCGCGACGACCGCCCATGGGGCGGCAAGGATCCGCCAGGGGTGGCCTACTATTTCTCCCCCGACCGCAAGGGCGAGCATCCGCAGGGCCATCTTGCCGAGTTCAAGGGCGTGTTGCAGGCCGACGCCTACGGCGGCTTCGCCAAGCTCTACCAGGCAACCGCGGACACCGAGCCGCGGATCCGCGAAGCGGCCTGCTGGGCGCACCTTCGGCGCGATTTCCACGACATCTGGAAAGCGACCGCCTCGCCTCTTGCCAAGGACGCGCTGGAGCGGATCGGCAGGCTCTACGACGTCGAGCGCGAGATCACCGGCCAGCCGGCGGAGCGCCGCCGCGAAGCGCGCCAGAACCGCAGCCGGCCGCACGTCGACGCCTTCCGTCTCTGGTGCGAGAGCCAGCTCGCTCGCGTCCCGGCCAAAGGTGACCTCGCCAAGGCCATGCGCTACGCCCTCAAGCGGTGGG
>CAYWSB010000317.1:0-2186 GCA_964460465.1 uncultured Geminicoccaceae bacterium
AGGTCAAGCCGCAGGTCGACCAGATCGAGTTCCCCGACGGCAAGCAGATCATCCTTCTGGCCAAGGGCCGGCTGGTCAATCTCGGCTGCGGCACCGGCCATCCCAGCTTCGTCATGAGCGCCTCCTTCACCAACCAGGTGCTGGCGCAGATCGAGCTCTGGAACAACCACGGGCAGTACGAGAACAAGGTCTACGTCCTGCCCAAGCATCTCGACGAGAAGGTGGCGGCCCTGCACCTCGACAAGCTGGGGGCGAAGCTGACCAGGCTCAGCGACGACCAGGCCGCCTATATCGGCGTCGAGAAGCAGGGGCCGTTCAAGGGCGAGCAGTACCGCTACTGAGCGGCGACGAGAAGCGGAGGCGAGGCGTGGCGCGGCTCGACCTCCGGCTGCGCTTCGCCACCCGGGCGGCGACGCTCGCCTTCGCCGCCCGCCTCGCCCGCGACCTCCGCCAGGGCGACGTGGTCCTGCTCGAGGGCGAGCTGGGTGCCGGCAAGAGCGAGCTCGCCCGCGCCATGATCCGGGCCATGGTCGGGGCAGCGATCGACGTGCCGTCGCCCACCTTCACCCTCGTCCAGCACTACGCCACCGACGCCTTCCCGATCGCGCACGCCGATCTCTACCGCATCGACGACCCCGACGACCTGGTCGAGCTCGGCCTCGACGAGGCGGGTGATCTCGGCGTCTTGATCGTCGAGTGGCCGTCGCGGGCCGGGGAGGGCTGGTTCCCGCCCTCTGCCCTGCGGATCGCGATCACGGACAAGGGGGACGAGCGGCGCAGCCTGCACCTGACCTCGTCCGACGAGGGCTGGTGCCACCGGCTGGCGCCGTTGATCAACCCGGCGTAGCATCGGCGCCGCATGGGCCAGCTCTACACCATCCCGGCCGAGCGGCCGTTCCTCCCGAGCCTCGCGGCGTGGCTGCTGCGTGAGCCGCCCGGGTGCCTCGCCGACCACCTGGTCCTCCTGCCCAGCCGGCGCGCCTGCCTCGCGCTCCGGGACACCTTCCTCGCCCGGACGACCGCACCCGCGCTGCTGCTGCCGCGTCTCCAGCCGGTGGGCGAGGTCGATCTCGGCGACCTGCCGCTGCCGCTGCTCGCCGACGAGCCCGACCCCACCCCGCCGATCGACCCGTTGCGTCGCCGGCTGCTGCTCGCCCGGCTGGTGCGCGCCAAGGCGCAGGCCAGCGGCAAGGGTGGGCTGCCGGACGAGCAGGCGATCCGCCTGGCCACCGCCCTGGCCGAGCTGCTCGACCTCGTCCAGACGGAGCGCTGCGATCTCGGCCGGCTGCAAGGCCTCCTGCCGCAGGACCTGGCCGAGCACTGGCAGGAGGTGGTCACCTTTCTCGGCATCCTGGACCAGGCCTGGCCCGCCCTCCTGGCGGCGGAGGGGGCGGTCGACCCGGCCGCGTGGCGCAACGCCCGCCTCGCCGCCGCGACCGCGGCCCTCGGGCGCCGGCCGCCGGCGGGCCCGGTGATCGCCGCCGGCATCACCGGCACGGTCCCGGCCGTGGCCGACCTCCTGGCCGCGGTGCTCGAGCTGGACGACGGCACCGTCGTGCTGCCCGGCCTCGATCCGGCGATCGATCCCGCCTCCTGGGCCGGCATCGGTCCGACCCACCCGTTCTTCGCCATCAAGCGCTTCCTCGCCCAGGTCGGCCGCGACCCGGCCGGGGTCGCCCTCTTCCCCGGTCTCGTCCCGGCCAGGAGCAGCGCCGCCCGCCGGGCGCTCCTGGTCGAGATCATGCGCCCGGCGGCCACTGCCGAGGCCTGGCAGGCGATGCCGCCGCCGCCCGACGAGGCCTTCGCCGGGCTCGCCGTCGCCGAGTGCGGGAGCCACGGCGAGGAGGCGCTGCTGGTCGCCCTCCAGCTCCGCGAGGCGCTGGAGACGCCCGGCCGCACCGCCGCGCTGGTGACCCCCGACCGCCAGCTCGCCCGGCGCGTGGCGGCCGAGCTCGCCCGGTTCGACATCGCCGTCGACGACAGCGCCGGGGTGCCGCTCGACCAGACGCCGCCCGGCAGCCTCTTCCTGCTCACCGCCCACGCGCTGCTCGGCGACGGCGGCCCGGTGCCCCTGCTCTCCGCCCTCAAGCACCCGCTGGCCCGGGGCGGCCTGCCGCCGGGGCGGCTGCGGCGCCTCGCCCGCCGGCTGGAGCGGGCGGTGCTGCGCGGGCCGCGGCGGGGCAGGG
>CAYWSB010000318.1:0-2146 GCA_964460465.1 uncultured Geminicoccaceae bacterium
CGCCGGTTCGGCCGGCGGCGTCACGGCGATTGCGGCCGACGCCACGGGCCGGGCCTGCAGGCGGCGCCACTCGGCGGCAAGCGCCGTCGTGTCGACCTCCGCCTCGCGCAGCAGGCGCAGGCCGGTCTCCACCTGCTGCTCGGCCTCGCCGCGGCGGCCGGCGCCGACCAGCAGGCGGAGCTGGGCGAGGCGCGGCGGCAGGGCGTAGGGGTCGATCTGCACCAGCCGGCGGGCGTGGCCCAGCGCCGCCTCCGGCGTCTCGCCGAGGCGTTCGACGAGGGCTGTGAGCACCTGCGCCTGCAGCCGCCGCGCGTCCTCGCGCTCGGCCACGCACCAGGCCTGGAAGTCGTGCAGGTCGGGCAGGTCCTGGCCCTCGAGCAGCTCGCCGCGGAACCGGCGGGCGAGACCCTCGAGGGTCGCCGTGTCGAGCGGCTCGACGCCGTCGCGGAGGGCCGCGCGCACCGCGATCACGTCGATCTCGGCGTCGCCCGGGGTGAAGCCCACGGTCTCCCGGTCGGCGGTGATCCGCGGCTGGTCCGGATCGTCGACCAGCGGCCGGAGCCGGCTCAGGCTCCAGCGCAAGGCACCGCGCGGGTCGTGCGGGATGTCCCAGAAGAGCGTGCAGAGGCGCTCGCGGCGATGCGGCCGGCCGGTGAGCGCCAGATAGGCGAGCAGCGCCCGGGTCTTCTTCGAGGGCGGCAACGGCTGCACGCTGCCGTCGCGGAGCACCTCGATCTCGCCCAGCAGTCGGATCGCCAGCACCGCTTCCCCCTGCCAAGGGTCCCGCCACAGGACCTGCCCTGCAGGATGCCACCGAGACGATCGCCCCCGGCGCCAGGGCGCAGCCTGTCCCGTGTGCAGGAGATTATGCGCCCGCACGGCGGGGGACTTCAACGATTATTACACGCCAGCTCACACGCTGCCTGCAACGACCGGGTGCGATCCTCCGGACTCTGACGGCTCCCGGAGGACGACCATGGCGACCATTGTCTCGATCCCGGCCGGAGCGTCGCCGCGGCGCCGGGCGCTCGCTGCCCTGGTGGCGGCGCAGGTCCTGGCGCTGGCCCCCTGGTTCGCCGGCGGTGCCATCCTGCCGGCGCTGCGGGCCGAGATGGCGATCGGCGGCTTCCACGCCACGGCGCTGACCAGTGCCGTGCAGGTGGGCTTCGTGCTGGGGGCGCTCGCCAGCGCGGTGCTCGGCCTCGCCGACCGGCTGGAGCCGCGGCGGCTCTTCGCGACGGCGGCGATCGGTGCTGCCGTCGCCAATGCCGGCCTGCTCGTGGTCGACCCGGCGAGCCCCGCGGCCCTGGTGCTGCGGCTCCTCACCGGGGCGGCGATGGCCGGCATCTATCCGGTCGGCCTGAAGCTCGCCGCCGGCTGGGCCAGGGGCGATCTCGGCCTCCTGGTCGGCCTCCTGGTCGGCGCCCTGGCGCTGGGCTCGGCCGCGCCGCATCTCTTCAAGGTGATGGGCGGCGTCGACTGGCGGTCGGCCGTCGCCATGGCCTCGGCGGCGGCGCTCGCGGCCGCGGCGCTCATCGGCCTCGCCCGGCCGGGCCCCGCGATGGGGCCGCCCCGGCGGTTCGTGCCGGCGGCGATCGGCGAGGTCTGGCGCCGGCCGGCGCTGCGGCTCGTCAATCTCGGCTATCTCGGCCACATGTGGGAGCTCTACGCGCTCTGGGCCTGGCTCGCGGTCTTCCTGGAGGCGAGCTTCCGGGCCAGCGGCGCGGTCGGCGATCCCGGCCTCTGGGCGGGGCTCGGCACCTTCGTCGCGATCGGCGCCGGCGGACTCGGCTGCGTCGCCGCCGGGCGCGCCGCGGACCGGATCGGCCGGACCGCCGTCACCAGCCTGGCCCTGGCGCTGAGCGGCGGCTGCGCCCTCGTCGCCGGTGCCACCTTCGGCGCCGCACCGCTCGTCACCCTCCTCCTTTGCATCGTCTGGAGCACGGCCGCCATCGCCGACTCCGCGCAGTTCTCGGCGGCGACGGCCGAGCTCTCGGCACCCGAGCACGTGGGCACCATGCTCACCGTCCAGACCTGCGCCGGGTTCACGCTCACCCTGGTCTCGATCCACCTCCTGCCGGTGCTGGCCGATGCGGTGGGCTGGGGCCTCGCGCCGATGGCCCTGGCAGTCGGTCCGGCCCTCGGC
>CAYWSB010000319.1:0-2104 GCA_964460465.1 uncultured Geminicoccaceae bacterium
CCGCACGTGCGGTTCGGAGGGCGGGGAGGGAAAACCTTCCCGACCCCTATCACGGAGAACTCGCATCAGGGCGTGCAAAGGCGAGCCGGATCTGCTGGTTGCCGCGCTACCGCAAGATCTCGCGGGTAAACTAACAATCGGTGGGTGGAATGCTCGATCTGGTCATCGTCCTCGTAGCCCTCGGGCTGCTCATCTGGTTCGCCTTCAAGGGGATCACGCTGATCATCCTCGGCCCCGCTGCGGCGCTGCTCGCCGCGGCGGCCACGGGCGAC
This sequence comes from uncultured Geminicoccaceae bacterium, assembly GCA_964460465.1. Taxonomy (GTDB): domain Bacteria; phylum Pseudomonadota; class Alphaproteobacteria; order Geminicoccales; family Geminicoccaceae; genus SLRI01. The sequence continues at coordinate 273 of CAYWSB010000319.1, forward strand.
CTGCCGCTGCTCGGCGCCTTCACCCAGGTCTTCATGACCAACACCGGGAGCTTCATCGTCTCCTTCTTCCCGCTGTTCCTGCTCGGCGCCGTTTTCGGCAAGCTGATGGATGACAGCGGCGCCGCCACGGCCCTGGCCGAGGCGGTGAGCGAGCGGCTCGGGCCGGAGCGGGCGATCGTCTCGGTGGTGCTCTGCTGTGGCGCGCTCACCTACGGCGGCGTCTCCGCGTTCGTCGTCGCCTTCGCCATCTTCCCGGTCGCAGCGGCCCTGTTTCGCACCGCCGACATCCCCAAGCGACTGATCCCGGGCGCGCTCTCGCTCGGCGCCTTCACCTTCACCATGTCGGCCCTGCCGGGATCGCCGGCGATCCAGAACGCCATCCCGATGCCGTTCTTCGGCACCACCTCGTTCGCCGCCCCCGGCCTCGGCATCGTCGCCGCGGCGATCATGTTCGCGCTCGGCATCCTCTGGCTGAACCGGCGGGCCGCGTCGGCCCGGGCGGCGGGCGAGGGGTATGGCGCGCATGAGGACAATCTCCCGGTCCCGGACCGGAGCCTTCGCGAGTGCGCGCAAGGCGGAGGCTTCGACATCCGCGAGCTCGAGGATCACCCCGAGGCGGCCGGCAAGCCGTCCGCCCTCATCGCCCTGCTGCCGGTGGTGCTGGTGATCGTCACCAACTTCGCCTTCACCACCTTCGTCATCCCGGCGATGGACACGGCGTATCTGGCCGAGCCGCTGTTCGGATCGACGAGCATCGAAGCGGTCCGCGGCGTCTGGTCGGTCATCGTCGCCCTGTTCACGGCCATCCTGGTTCTGATCGCCACCAACTGGGGCAGGCTCACCGACCTGCGCACCAGCCTCGACGGCGGCGCCAACGCCTCGGTGCTGCCCATCTTCAACACCGCGAGCCTGGTCGGCTTCGGCGCGGTCATCGCCGCCCTGCCGGTGTTCGCCATGATCAGCGAGGCGATCTTGGACGTCACCGGCGGCAATCCGCTGCTCTCCGTCGCCGCCTCGGTGACCGCGCTCTCGGCCATGACCGGCTCGGCCTCGGGCGGCATGAGCATCGCGCTGGAGGCCTTGGGCCCGACGCTGGTGGAGATGGCCAACGCCGCCAACGTGTCGCTGGAGGCGATGCACCGGGTCACCGCGCTGGCCTCGGGGACGCTGGACGTGCTGCCGCACAGCGGCGCGGTGATCACGCTCCTTGCCGTCTGCAAGCTCAGCCACCGGGAGTCCTATGGCGACGTCTTCATGGTCTGCTGCGTCGCGCCGATGCTGGCGCTCGTCGCGGTCATCGGCGTCGCCAGCGTTGTCGGCAGCTTTTAGGCCACGGCCATGACCGGCAACAGCCGCATCCGGATCGAATTTGCCGGCGATCTGCCGGTCGAGGAGCGGGCGCGGCACGAAGGCTTCATGCGCCTCGCCCTCGACCAGGCCGGACGCAACCCGAAGCGGCCGTTCGGGGCGGTGATCGTCGAGCGGGCGAGCGGCGCCATCCTTGCCGAGGCGGTCAATGCCGTGGAGGTCAGCCCGCTCCTGCACGGCGAGACCGCCGCCATCGACGCCTGCGCCCGCACCCATCCCGGCATCGCCTGGCCGGGCTTAAGCCTCTATACCACCGCCGAGCCCTGCCCGATGTGCGCAGCCGCCATTGCCTGGACCAAGATCGGCGAGGTGATCATCGGCACCGACACGCCGACGCTCGCCGGCCTCGGCATCGACCAGCTCGACCTCGGCTGCGCCGAGGTTCTCGCCTCGGCCCCCTTCTACCGCGGCCTATCGGATTCACACATCATGCGGGGAGGCCTGAGGGCGGTGTGTCGTCAGGA
>CAYWSB010000320.1:0-2088 GCA_964460465.1 uncultured Geminicoccaceae bacterium
GCGCAAAGGCGACCGGCACCCGGAGGATGACGAGGATGCCGAAGAGGCCGAAGAGGATGAAGGCGACCTCGCCCGGGCTCATGGCTGTCCCGCCGCGACGGTCGTCTGGCCGCCGTCACCCGCCTTGGGCGGCGGCCCCTCGATCCAGCCCATGTCGATGGCGATGCGTTCGCCGATGAACAGCAGCCAGGTGGCGCCGGCCCAGGGCCAGGCGATGTAGATCGAGAGCATCGGCAGGCTGGCGATCTCGCTCCGCTGCCGGGAGCCCAGGATGGCGAAGTCCCAGCCCCAGCGCAGGAAGATGATGGCGGCGAAGAGGATCGAGAGGTTGACGATCATCCGCGAGACGACGTGGCCGAGACGGCTCCTGGGCTCGGGCAGGAGGTCGACGTCGAAATGCGTGCCGTCGCGGACCGCGATCGCGGCGCCCACCATGATGATCCAGATGAAGGCGAAGCGCGCGATCTCCTCGGTCCAGATGTAGCGCGGGACGAAGCCGACATAGCGCGAGAGGATCTGCATCGCGACCGGCACGATGAGCACGGCGATCAGCAGCGTCAGCACCACCTGCAGGAAGCGGTAGTAGAGATGGATCGCCTTGCGCATGGGGGCTGCCTTGCCTTTCCCGATGCTACCGCCGGGCATGCAAAGGGGGCCGCCTGCGGGCGGCCCCCGGCCCGCCTCGTGCCGCTACTCGACCGCGACGATCGCCGCGTAGACGTCACCGGCGCCCAGCTCGTCGGCATAGGCCTGCATCACCGGCGCGGCCAGCTCCAGCATCCGCTCGCGGTCGGCGAACTCGTGCGTGGTCATCCAGCCGTTGTCGACCATCATCTGCACCTTCTCGGCATCCTGGCCGCTCTCGATCTCGCGCCCCAGCTTGCCGGCGGCCGCACCGGCCTCGTCGATGCAGGCCTGCAGCTCGGCGTCGAGACGCTGGTAGGTGGCGTTGGCGAAGGCCAGCGGGCGGACCGTGATGGCGTGCTGGGTGAGCGCCACCTCGGGGCCGACCTCGTAGAACTTCATCTGCTCGATGCCGGCCGCCTCGTTCTCGGCCGCCTCGATCACCCCGGTCTGGATGGCGTTGTAGACCTCGTTGTAGGCGATCACCGTCGGCGCGGCGCCGAGCGCGTCGAAGATGCGGGTCCAGATCGGCGCGCCCTGCATGCGGATGGACAGGTCCTTGAGCTCGTCCATGTTGCGGACCGGCTTGTTGGCGAAGATGTTGCGGGTGCCGCCGCCGGCATAGCCGATGAGCCGCACGTCGGCGGTGGCGAGCACGTCCTCGGCGATCGGGTCGAGGGTGCCGGCCTCGATCGCCTTGTTCCAGTGGTCGAGATCACGGAACAGGAACGGCATGTCCATGAGCGGCGCCATCTGCGAGAAGGTCGACATGTGCGCCGGCGAGACCACCGCGTAGTCGACGGCGATGCCCTGGCTCATGTTCTCGAAATAGTCCTTCTCGAGGCCGAGCTCGGAGTTGAGGTGAAGGTCGAAGGTGACGTCGCCCGAGTAGCACTCGGTGACCAGCCGCTCGAACTCGCGCATGGTCTTGGTGAAGGCGTGGTTCTCGTCGAACTGGCTGGCGCCGACCAGGGTGACGCCTTGCGCCTGTGCCGCCCCGGCGATGGCCAGCGCGGCGACGCCGCCGGCGAGCAGGCTTGCAAGCTTCTTCATCTCGGCTCTCCCCGAAGGTGTTGTGCGTTGCGGACCCGTTTGATCGCAGAAAGCGGCGCCGCTGTCACGGGTGTATGCGCCGGGCCACGCCTGCCCGGGACGTACCGGACAATGCTGGCCACCCATCGCGTTCTGCGCCAAGTCACCCCCGGCGTCGCCTTGTGGGCGGCGCCGAACCATGCCCGCCGGCCGTTGCGGCTGCCGAAAAATCGTTTGGGTCGACCATACTGGGTCCGACGGCTCGCCCCGCGTTTCAGGCGAGGCGGCGATGCCATTGTCTCGTCTGCATCGGGAGAATCGGGATGCTGATTCGTGCGCTGCTGCGCGTCGCCGCGCGGCTGAGCGCCACGGGCAAGGGCGCCTGGCAGGTCCATCTCGGCGACGAGGGCGAGCTCGTCTTCCACCACATGA
>CAYWSB010000321.1:0-2054 GCA_964460465.1 uncultured Geminicoccaceae bacterium
CACCTCCTTGTCGGCCAGGAGCTGCGGCGCCTGGCTGCCCTCGGTCCAGAAGATCAGGTGCTCCTTGATCGTGTCGAGCTTGGCGAAGGCCCGCTCGACACCTTCCGGCGTGCGCAGGACGTCGTAGATCTCGTCGATATCGACGCCGTCGGCGTAGAGCGCCCACTCGAGGTTGGCGGCCGGCCGGTCCTGGATGGCGCGCCTGCCAGGGAAGTTCTCGACGTCGAAGAAATCGGCGATCGAGCCCGGCTGCTTGTCCGCGGGGAACATCTCGGTGTTGAAGGTCATCACCGTCGAGTAGACGATCTGCGGGATGAAGCAGTCGCCGAGCGAGCCCGGCAGGAAGTCCTCCGATGCCGGGGTGCCGTCCGGCGCCGGAGCCAGCATGGCGTCGTGGTCGATCGGCAGGATCAGCCCTTCCTCGCAGGCGAGCTGCGCGTCCGACGGCAGCATGTCGACGAGATCCCAGGTGACGTTGCCGGCCTGGGCCTGGGCGCGCAGCCCGGCCAGCGCATTGGCCGAGCCGTCGTCGTTGAGGATGGTGATGCCCGGGTTCTCGGCCATGTAGGGACCGTGATAGGCGCGCTGCTGGCTCTCGGTGTAGGCGCCGCCCCACGAGACGACCGTAAGACTCGTCTGGGCCGCGGCAGGTGCTGCGCTGACGAGCAGCGCGCCAACGGCGACGCCGGCAAGCAGAGCGCCGTGATTGGTCGTTGTCATTGATGTCTCCCTTGTGGTTTTGGATCGGCCGGATTTCATCGACCACGATGGGGATACTATGTGCTTCGTGCGCCGATCCGGCAAGCCGGGCGGCCGCAGTGGCGCCGGACGGTCACGCGTCGAGGGCGCGGCAGTCCTCGACCTGCCAGCCGACACGAACCTCGTGGCCGCGCTCCAGGGTTGGGTGCTCGCTGGCGTTGGGCACCTTGACGATGAACTCCTCCGTGCCGCAGACGGCCATCCGGGCGCGGATGTGATCGCCGAGATAGATCAGCTCGAGCACCTTGGCGTCGAAGACGTTGGGAAACCGATTCTCGTCCGGGTCGACCACCACCCGCTCCGGCCTCAGCGACAGCGTGCTCCGGCTGCCGACGCCGCCGATGTTGACGGCTAGGGCGTGGATCGGCCGGCCGTCGACCTCGACCGTGCAGTGGCCGTTCTGGGTGGCGGTCACCTTGCCGACGAAGCGGTTGTTCTCACCGATGAACTGGGCGACGAAGGCGTTCTCCGGCTTTTCGTACAGGATCGGCGGCGGGGCCAATTGCTGGACCACGCCGTCGTTGAAGACGGCCACCCGGTCCGACATCGTCAGGGCCTCGCTCTGGTCGTGGGTGACGTAGACGACCGTGACCTGCAGGTTCTCGTGGATGTGCTTGATCTCGTACTGCATGGTCTCGCGCAGCTGCTTGTCGAGCGCGCCCAGGGGCTCGTCCATCAGCACGAGGCGCGGCTCGAAGACCAGTGCCCGGGCCAGCGCCACGCGCTGCTGCTGGCCACCGGAGAGCTGGGCCGGGCGCCGATTGCCCATCGCCCCCAATTGCACCATGTCGAGGGCGCGCTTGACCCGCTCCTCGATCTCGGCCTTGCCCATGCGGCGCACCTGCAGCGGAAAGGCGAGGTTCTCCGCCACCGTCATGTGCGGGAAGAGCGCGTAGTTCTGGAACACCATGCCGATGTCGCGCTTGTGCGGCGCGACGTTGTTGATCTCCCGGCCGTCGAGGTGGATCTCGCCGTTGGTCGCCGTCTCGAAGCCGGCCAGCATCATCAGGCAGGTGGTCTTGCCGGAGCCCGAGGGGCCCAGCATGGTGAGGAACTCGCCACGGGCGATGTCGAGGTTGAGGTTTTTGACGACGAGGGTCTCGCCGTCGTAGCTCTTCTGCACGTCCGCGAACCGGACGAAGGCTTGCTCGTTGGTCGGCATCGGCTCTTTCTGCTGGTGGTCCTGACCACAGCCGGCCGTACCAAGGACCGGCGGCTCCCTTCCCCTGTCCCCATTGGTGCTAGTGGATCGTTAGCAACAGAAGATTCCCTTTATCCTTGAGCTGTGCTAGTTA
>CAYWSB010000322.1:0-2019 GCA_964460465.1 uncultured Geminicoccaceae bacterium
CTATGCCAGCGTGCTCGATGCCTTGCCGGCGGCGGAGCGTGCGGCGATTCTCGCCAGTGCCGCGGCCGCGGCCGCGCCGCTGCCGTCGCCCAACCCGAACGCGGTCGAGCTCGGCAGCGGGGGCGTCGCCGGCGCCCCGGCGAGAGGCCCCTATGCGGTTCAGGTCGGCGCGTATCACGATCCGAACCTGGCGCGCCGTGCGGCGCACAACGCCACCGGCCTCGTGCCGCAGATCCTGCTCCAGGGCGACATCGACATCAGCCCGCTGCAGGGGCGGCGGCAGCTGGTCTACCGGGCCCGCGTCGCCGGGTTCGAGCGCGCCGTCGCCGAGCGCGCCTGCAGCCTGCTGCAGGCCAAGCGCCAGGAGTGCTTCGTCGTCCATACCGGCCCGCGGCAGGCCGCCGCCGACCGCACCAGCTAGGTCGGGCGTGATCGCCGGGCGGCGTCGCGGGCCGGTGCCGGCATCGCGCGGCATGGGGGTGGCGGCGACGGCGGGCTTGCCGGCTTCGTCGCGGGCGGCGTGGCTGGCCTGCATGGCGGCGTCGAGGCGGCCCGCGGCAAGGGTTGGACTGCGGTTGGACTGCGGTTGGACTGCGAACCGTCGGGCGGCCGTGGTCCCGCCGGGGCGCGCAGCGGGGGCCCGGGGCGAGCTCCGGTCGGCTGCAGCCACGACCCGCGCTCGCGATGGGGCCATGGCGCTCCTGCGGCGGGCCCCGATCGGAGGCCGCTGCGGCGTCGGGCGCGGCCGCAACGGTCCGCGCGCCCGCCTCGCGCGCGCCATCCCGCAGCTCGACGAGCCCCTGCCCGATCGGATCGACGGCCGGGCCGGACGGCGGCAGACGGCGCCGGGTCGCGGCCCGGCTCGTCCAGGACCACGACACTGCCGGCCCGGAGTCGGGGCGCCGGAAGGGGCTCCGTCCAGGCCCTGCGGCAGCCATGACCGGCAGCGTGCCGGTGGCGGCGGGCGCGGGCGGCGGGCGTGCCGGCGACGGCGCCATCGCCGCCGTCGTGCGCCGACCTGCGCCGGGCGTCGAGCGGATCGGACGGGCGAGGGCCTCGGGCGGTCCGGCGCCGGAGCGGGCTCGGGCGCTCGATCCGGCGGTGGTCCGCATGGCTGCCCGGCCCGCCGCCGCCGGCCTGAAGGCCCGGGCTTCCAGGCCTGCTGGCCCGGGCTCCTGGCCCTGCTGGCCCGGGCTCCTGGCCCTGCTGGCGAAGAGACGGGCCGCAACGACCCCCCCCCCGGTCCCCGCGCGGCGGGCCGCGCGGGGCGGTGGCCGCCGGCCGCGTCCCTCCCAGGGATCGGATGCAACGCCGGCCCTTCATCGCTCCGCCACCCCACCCGAGCGAGCTCGGCGACCGGCGCCCGAACCACCGGACCTCTGGGCGGCCTGTTTGTTCGGCGCCGTCCGCCCAAGGCGAGACGCCGCCTTCGGCCCGGTCCCGCCGATCGTCTCGACCGCGGCGATGCCGACGTTCATCGACCGGCGCGGCGGGAGGGTGGCACCCGACGCCCACGCGCCGCCGCCGATCGACCGTGCCGGTCGGCACCGCGCCGGCGACCTCGCCGTTCCCGCCGAGCCGACACCGATCTGCCGGCCGCACCGCCCGCCCGAGCCCGCTTCGATCGCGCCCCCTTCGATCGAGCGACGACGGCTCCACCGCAACGACCGCTGCCGCCCGCATCGTCGCCGGGCCGACCGCGCCGCCGCCGCCATCCGCCCGGCGGCGGGTCACCGGTGACGCCGGACGGCGCCAATCCCCCTGCCCCCCGGATCGGGCCCCATCGATCGTCGATCAGCGCGGACGGCATCGCGCCCCGACCGGCCGGCACGCCGCCCATCCGATCCCCGCGAGGGCCAGGGCCCGCAGGCCCCGGAGGAACGCCACGCCCCGGCCCACGACGACCGCCCCGGACCGCTCAGGCGGCCGCGAGCGCGGCGACGGCGGCGCGCAGCGCCGCGACCTGCCGCCCAAGAAGGGCCGGCTCGATCCGCGCATCGGCCGGCCAGCCAACGCGCA
>CAYWSB010000323.1:0-2009 GCA_964460465.1 uncultured Geminicoccaceae bacterium
GGCCATGAGCTGCTCGAAGGCGGCGAGCACGGTGTTGCGCGAGACGCCGAGATCGGCGGCGAGCGAGCGGGTCGAGGGCAGCCGGGCGCCGGGTGGCAGGCGGCTCTCGAGGATAGCACTGCGCAGGCCGAAGTAGAGCTGGCGGTGCAGCGGTGCGGCATCGGCCGGATCGAGGGCGATCGAGGCCAGGTAGAGGGGGCCGCGGCGGGTCTTGGGCATCGGCATGGGGTGTTCGACGCTCGGTTGCGGGCCGGGAGGGGGTCGGCGGCTCAATGGCCCTGTCGATCTTCCGGTTTTCCCGCCACTTGGCAAGCCATTTCAGGGTGGCACCCGGTTGGCCGTGACACGTTCGGCGCCTTCCTCTATGAACCGGCCGAAGCGTCGGGCTTCGGCGCAGCGGGGAGGCAGGCATGCGGCGCGGGCGCAGTGCCAAGATCGTGGCGACCCTCGGACCGGCGAGCTCGAGCGAGGCGATGATCGTCGCCTTGGCGCGGGCCGGGGCCGACGTGTTCCGCTTCAATTTCAGCCACGGCAGCCACGAGGATCACCGCGCCCGGCTCGACCACGTTCGCACCGCCGAGCGGGAGATCGGCCGGCCGATCGGCATCCTGCTCGACCTGCAGGGCCCCAAGCTCAGGGTCGGCGCCTTCGAGAAGGGCCGGGTCGGCCTCACCCGCGGCGAGCCCTTCCGGCTCGACCTGGACGCGGCAGCGGGCGACCAGCGCCGGGTGCAGCTGCCGCATCCCGAGATCTTCCAGGCGCTCAGGCCCGGGGCCGAGCTGCTGCTCGACGACGGCAAGATCCGCCTTTCGGTCGAGCGCTGCGGCAGCGACTTCGCCGAGACGGTGGTGACCGCCGGTGGCGGCCTCTCCGACCGCAAGGGCGTCAACGTGCCCAACGTGCTCCTGCCGATCGCCGCGATGACCGACAAGGACCGCCGCGACCTGCAGTTCGGGCTCGAGCTCGGGATCGACTGGGTGGCCTTGAGCTTCGTCCAGCGCGAGGAGGACATGGCGGAGGCGAGGCGCCTCGTCGCCGGCCGGGCGGCCTTGATGGCGAAGATCGAGAAGCCGGCGGCGATCGACCGGCTCGGCCCGATCATCGAGCTCTCCGACGGCATCATGGTGGCGCGCGGCGACCTCGGCGTGGAGATGCCGCCCGAGGTGGTGCCCGGGCTGCAGAAGCGGATCGTCCGGGCGGCGCGCGAGGCCGGCAAGCCGGTGATCGTGGCCACGCAGATGCTCGAGAGCATGATCCAGAACCCGGCCCCCACCCGGGCCGAGGCCTCGGACGTGGCGACCGCGGTCTATGACGGGGCCGATGCGGTGATGCTCTCGGCCGAGAGTGCGGCCGGCGAGTACCCGGTCGAGTCGGTGGCGATCATGGACCGGATCATCAAGCAGGTGGAGAGCGACGACCTCTACCGTTCCTATATCGAGGCGTTCCACGCCGAGGCCGAGCGGACCTCGGCCGATGCCATCACGCTCGCCGCCAACATGGTCGCCCACACGCTGGAATCGGCGGCGATCGTCACCTACACGACCTCCGGTGCGACCGCGCTCAGGGCCAGCCGCGAGCGGCCGGACCGGCCGATCCTCGGGCTGATCACCCGGATGGTGACGGCCCGGAAGCTGGCGCTCGCCTGGGGCGTCCACGCAGTCTACTGCGAGGATGCGGCCGATCTCGACCAGATGGTGCAGAAGGCCCGCCAGCACGCCAAGGCCGAGGGCTTCGCCGCCCCGGGCGAGAGCATCGTCGTCACCGCCGGCCTGCCCTTCGGCACGCCGGGTGCGACCAACCTGCTCCGGATCGCCTGGGTCACTTGAAGGTGGAGAGGGTGGGGAAGATGATCTTCTCCACGCCCCATCGGGCCTTTCCTGACGGCACTCTCGCGCATCGACCGAAGAAACGACTCCCCAGGTCGTTTCGGCCGGAGCCTCGCCGGCGAGCCCGGCGCCGGCCGGGCAGCGCTGCGTCGTGGCCCGGCGTCAGCGGGCGCCGCCGCCGAT
>CAYWSB010000324.1:0-1991 GCA_964460465.1 uncultured Geminicoccaceae bacterium
GCTCGCCCAACGGCACCATCCGCAACATCCTGGGCGGCACCGTCTTCCGCGAGCCCATCATCTGCCAGAACGTGCCCCGCCTCGTGCCCGGCTGGACCCAGCCCATCGTCATCGGCCGCCACGCCTTCGGCGACCAGTACCGCGCCACCGACTTCAAGGTCCCGGGCAAGGGCAGGCTCACCATGCGCTTCGAGCCCGAGGACGGCTCCGCCCCCATGGAGTTCGAGATCTTCAAGTTCCCGGGCAGCGGCGTCGCCATGGGCATGTACAACCTCGACGACAGCATCCGCGACTTCGCCCGGGCCTGCATGAACTACGGCCTGATGCGCGGCTGGCCGGTCTACCTCTCGACCAAGAACACCATCCTCAAGGCCTATGACGGCCGCTTCAAGGACCTCTTCGAGGCGGTCTTCGCGGCCGAGTTCGCGGACCGGTTCAAGGCCGCCGGGATCACCTACGAGCACCGCCTCATCGACGACATGGTCGCCTGTGCGATGAAGTGGAACGGCGCCTTCGTCTGGGCCTGCAAGAACTACGACGGCGACGTCCAGTCCGACACAGTGGCCCAGGGCTTCGGCTCGCTCGGCCTCATGACCTCCGTGCTCATGACCCCGGACGGCAAGACCGTCGAGGCCGAGGCCGCGCACGGCACCGTCACCCGCCACTACCGCGAGCACCAGAAGGGCAGGGCCACCTCGACCAACCCCATCGCCTCGATCTTCGCCTGGACCCGCGGCCTTTCCTACCGCGGCAAGCTCGACGGCACCCCCGAGGTGGAGATGTTCGCCGCCACCCTCGAAAAGGTCTGCATCGACACCGTCGAGGGCGGCAAGATGACTAAGGACCTGGCCCTCCTGATCGGCCCCGACCAGCCCTGGCTCACCACCGAGCAGTTCCTCGACGCCCTCGACCAGGGCCTCAAGGCGAAGATGGCGGCTTGAGCGTTGCGCTTCGCTGGGCGGCCCTCGGCCTCGCCGCCGCAGTCCTGACCGCAACACCCCCCAACTCGGGGGCCCGGGCGCAGAACCCGTCCTTGCCCGCGGCCCCGTCCCTGCCGCCGGCGCCACCGATCGAGGCGGTGCCGCCGGTCGAGGACCTCCCCCTCGACGGCGACGCCGACGACACCGTCCCGCTCTGGGAGATCGGCGTCGTCGGTGGTGGCGGCTACCTGCCCGACTACCCGGCCGCCGACGAGAACAGCGTGCAGGCCATCGGCCTGCCCTACGCCGTCTATCGCGGCGACTTCTTCCGGGTCGGCGACCGCGGCGTCGCCCGCGGCATCTTCGCCGACACCAGCCGCTTCGAGCTCGACGTCGGCGTCGATGCCGCCTTCCCGGTCGATTCCGACGACAACGACGCCCGGGAGGGCATGGACGACCTCGACTACCTGCTCGAGGTGGGGCCGCGGCTGACCTGGTACATCCTACCCCGCCACCAGCGGAACTCGCTCTACCTGTCCTTGGCCGGCCGTGCCGTCATCGCCACCGATTTCGCCAACTGGCGCTACCAGGGCATCACGGTGGCCCCGCGCCTGACCTACTGGCGCAACAACATCCTCGACCGCGACCTCAACGCCACCGTCTGGCTCGAGCCCATCTTCGGCTTCGACGGCCTGGGCGACTACTTCTACGAGGTCAAGCCCAAGGACGCCCGCCCCGGCCGCCCCGCCTTCGACGCCGACGACGGCTATATCGGCACCGAGCTCAGCCTCGGCCTCTCCTACGGCTTCACCGAGCGCCTGCGCGCCTTCGGCGGCCTCCAGATCGGCTACTGGAACCACGCCGCCAACGACACGAGCCCCCTCCACCGCGACGACCTCACCCTCGGCATCGGCGGCGGTCTCCGCTGGACCATCCTCGCCAGCGAGCGACGGGTCCAAAGGTAAGAAAGAACAAGTGGGGGAAATGATTGGCTTAATTAGCGTTAGCTACGGATAGTTGATTGTCCCAACCCAGGGTTCAAACCTTCGTCTTCCAGACGAACCGCTTCAG
>CAYWSB010000325.1:0-1950 GCA_964460465.1 uncultured Geminicoccaceae bacterium
ATGAGATACCGTCACGTTGAGCAAGCGTTTTGTGCGCATGGCGCCGGCGCGGTCGGCTGCGTTGTGTGGGGACTACGCCGCCCGCGCCGGGGTGGTTTGGATGACGAACGGCTTTCGGTTCTTGGCGACGCTGTAGACGGCGTGCAGCAGCTTGCGCATGGCGGCGACGAGCGCGAGCTTGGGCGGCTTGCCGGCGGCGCGCAGGCGCTCGTAGAAGGTGCGCAGCCAGGGGTTGCGGCGGACGGCGCCGAGGACCGGCATCCACAGGGCCGTCCGCAGGCGGGCGTTGCCGAGCGGGGCGATGGCGGCGCGCCCGGCGGTGCGTTTGCCGGAGTGCTTGAGGCCCGGGACGACGCCGACGTAGGCGGCGAAGGCGTCGGCACTTCTGAATCGGGCGGGGTCGCCGACGGCGGCGATGATCCGCGCGGCCGATTGCGGGCCGATCCCCTCGATGGTGGTGAGCAGCTTGCCGACCTCGTGGGTATCGAGCAGGTCTTCGATGTCGCGCTCGATGTCGTTCAGGCGCCGTCGCCACAGGTCGAGGTCCTGGCAGATGTGGCGCGCCTGCAGAGCGTAGGCCGGGCCGTGATGCTGGCCGATGGAGCGCCGCGCCGCCTCGACCAGCTGGTCGGCCAGTTCGGCGCCGATCATGTGCCGGCCGTCGTAGCGCAGTTTGGCGAGGCGGCGCGGGTTGGCGCGGGCGAAGGCCTGGGCGCTCGGGTACTCTGCAAGGAGGCAGGTGGCGAGCATGCTGTCGAGGCTGCGGACGTAGCGGGTGAACTCCGGGAAGACGAGGTCGACCAGGCGATGCAGCTGGCGCACGCGGTCGTCGAAGTCCTGGCGCAGCCGGTCGCGGTGGTGGACCAGTTCGCGCAGGCTCTCGGCGATCTCGTCGTGCAGCCGGGTCGGTGCCGGGCGTTTTTCGAAGCCGAGACGGGCGAGGCCATGGGCGTCGATGGCGTCGGTCTTGGTGCGTTCGAGGCTGCTGTCCTGGAAACGCCGGGCGACGAACGGGTTGAGCAGCACGACCTCGTGGCCGGCAGCGGTGAGCACGGCGAACAGGTTCTTCCAGTAGTGTCCGGTCGCCTCCATGACGACCAGGGCGGGCGGCGAGCCGAGCGCCTTGAGCAGGGCGTCGTAGCCCTCGCGGTCCTCGGTGATCGTCATGGACTTGCCGATCGGCGCGCCGTCTTCGTCGAGGCGGGCGAGCACATGGCGTTCGGATGCGATGTCGATGCCGGCGAACATATCCCCTCCTTGCGTCGTCAGCGGCCAGGAGCCTCGGAGCCGGCGATCATGCTCACGCTTGTCCAAGCGAGGACGCAGGCGCGCAAGGCCTGGCCCCAGGATACCGTTCGAGCCCTGAACGCCGGTCGAGGGCGCCAATCTCATCGACGAGGACAAAGCCTCGAGCGTGCCGCGGCGACCCTCTCCCAGCAACCGGTCCGCAACCTTAGCCGAGGAGCGAGCCGGTGAGTGGAGAAGTTACAAGCATGATCCGCCGGATCCGCGCCGTCCTGCCCGGCGCCGTCTGGCAGCGCTGCCAGTTCCACCTCGCACAGAACGCCATTCACCACGCACCCAACGCCGACATCCGTAAGCGGATCGGCACCGAGCTGCGGCGGATCTGGAATGCCTCCTCGCTGCAGACCGCGCAGGAGGAACTCGGCCATCTGGTCGCTGCCCACCGGGGTACGGCAGACCGCCTCGCCGACTGGCTCGAGCACAACGTGCCCGAAGGCCTCGCCGTCTTCACCTTGCCGGAGCCGCACCGGCGGCGCATGCGGACCGCAAACCCCATCGAGCGGGCCATCCAGCAGGAAATCAAGCGCCGAACCAGAAAGGTGCGCGTCTTCCCCAACCGCGAGTCCCTGCTCCGCCTCACCACCGCCGTCCTCGTCGAAATCGACGAAGACTGGGAAACCTCTGACCGCATCTACATCAACTGGT
>CAYWSB010000326.1:0-1871 GCA_964460465.1 uncultured Geminicoccaceae bacterium
AAAACTACATCGACAATGCAGGATATGTACGGTCAGCGTGAAAATGCTCTAGTGCCGGCTCAGGCCCTGTCGATCGCGTCGCCAACGGCATCCTTCATCCCGCAGAACGCGCTCTGCGCCTGTCCTTCCGCCTTGTCAGCCTTGCCCTCGGCCTCCAGCTCGGCACCGCCGGTGACCTTGCCGACGGCCTCCTCGACCGCGCCCTTGGCCTGCTTCGCCGAACCGGCGAGCCGATCCTTGTCCAAGGCCGTTTCCTCTTTTTTGGCCGAGACGGGCAGCGGTGCCGCGTCCCATTCCTGCAACCTTCGCGCAATCGGCAGGCCGGTTTGCTGCAAGTTCGGGCCTCGCGGCGCCCCAATCCGCATCGAGCGACGCCGGTTCGCGCGGCGGACCGCCATCCGCCAAGGCGGTGGATCAATGAAGAGTTGAGTCGCCCAAACAACGATTTGATCGACCCGGCCCACACTGTCGGCGACAGTTGCCCAGGTCTGCGGCCTTCCACCGCATCGATCACAGCCGCCGGCGAGATTTTGCCCCCGTCTGCCCCCTTCCCACACCCCTGGGGAGCTACCGCGGCCACGGCTCAAAAGGGCAAGGCCGCAAGCAGGCGCGAGAGGAGTGGCCAGGCGAGGGCGAGGGCCGCGGTCCAGAAGAGGAGGAGCCAGAGCACGAGGCCGGCCATGAGCAGGCTGGCGCCGCCCTGGGCGAGGGCGCGGTCGGCAGGGCCCAGGGTGACGGTGGCGACCGGCAGGGCGAGGATGCCGAGGAAGAGGGCCAGGGTCAGCATGGGGAGCGCCTGTCCGGTCGGATGGCGGCGTCCGGTGCGGTCGGCTGCGGGCGTTCGTGCATGGCGGGTCGGCGCCTCTTCTCTGCTGTCGGCCGCATCGGCGGATCCGGCCGCTCGTCGTGACAACGGCGCGGCGGCGAGTTTTGTTCCCGTCCGCCGACCTATTCCGTGTCCGGGTTCACGCAAGGGACCAGCCCGCCCCGTCGGCAGCCGTCCTTGCGCGTGGGCCGGGGTACGGGTAAGCCGCAAGGCGAGTGCTTGAGCGGCGGTAGGCGATGCGCGCGGCGGTCATCACGTTTCCCGGATCGAACTGCGACCGCGACCTCGCGGTGGCGATCGAGACGGTGCTGGGCTGGGAAGTGCTCCGGGTCTGGCACGGCGACGCCGTGCTGCCGAAGGTCGATCTGGTGGGCATTCCGGGCGGCTTCTCCTACGGCGACTACCTGCGCTGCGGGGCGATCGCGTCACGCTCGCCGGTGATGGCCGACGTGGTGCGCCGGGCCAAGGCGGGGGTGCCGGTGCTCGGCATCTGCAACGGCTTCCAGGTGCTGTGCGAGGCGGGGCTCCTCCCCGGGGCGCTGATCCGGAATGCGTCGCTCCGCTTCGTCTGCCGCCATGTGCGGGTCGGGGTGGCGACCACCGCCTCCCTGTTCACGCGGGGCTATGCGCCGGCGTCGGTGCTTTCGCTGCCGGTGGCGCATCACGACGGGAATTATGTGATCGACCAGGACGGGCTGGCCCGGCTCGAGGGCGAGGGCCGGGTGGCGTTCCGCTATGTCGACAACCCGAACGGGTCGGTGGCGGACATCGCGGGCGTGCTGTCGGCGGACAAGCGGGTGCTGGGGATGATGCCGCATCCCGAGCGGGCGATCGAGCCCCTGCTCGGCAGCGAGGACGGCCGGGCGCTGTTCGCCGCCCTGGCCGGGGCGGTCGGGTGATGGAGATGACCCCGGAACTGTTGCGGAAGCACGGGCTCGACGCCGAGGATCTCCTGCGCATCGAGGGGATTCTCGGGCGCACACCGACAGCGGTCGAGCTCGGCATCTTCTCGGTGATGTGGTCCGAGCACTGCTCCTACAAGAGC
>CAYWSB010000327.1:0-1817 GCA_964460465.1 uncultured Geminicoccaceae bacterium
GGCATCTGGGCGTCGAGGCCGTCGGGGAAGCCGGCCTCGGCCAGCAGCTCGCGCGCCCGCTCGGGATCGTAGGGGTAGTGCCCCGAGAGGTCGACGTAGGCCGGGTGGTGCGGCGGGAAATGGCTGCCGATCGGCGTGCCGTAGCCGAACATGGCGCCGTCGATCACCGCCTGGCGGTCGACCGCGTGGGCCAGCGCCCGGCGCACCCGCACGTCGTCGAGCGGCGGGCGGGCGTTGTTGATGGCGAGGATGGTCTCGCCCTCGGTCGTGCCGATGACGACCGCGAAGCGCGGGTCGGCCTCGAACTGGACCAGCGCCTCGGGTGCCGGGAAGTTGGCGAAGGCGTCGATGTCGCCGGCGAGCAGGGCGGCGGTGGCGGCGGCCGGATCGGGGATGAACTTGAAGGTCGCGGCAGCCAGCGCCGGCGCCTCGCCCCAGTAGTCGGGGTTGCGCTCGAGCTCGACCCGGTCGCCGGTCACCCAGCGGACGAAGCGGAACGGGCCGGTGCCCACCGGCGCATTCTTGTTGGTCTCGGCCGAGGACGGCTCGACGATCACCATGTCGCCCCAGCCGAGGTTGAAGAGGAAATGTCCCGTCGGCCGCTGGAGCGTGACCACCACGGTGTGGTCGTCCGCGGCCTCGACCGCGGCAATGGGCTCGAAGAGCTGCTTCTGCGCGTTGACGCTGTCCTCGGCCATGGCGCGCTCGAACGAGAAGACGACATGCTCGGCGGTGAGCGGCACGCCGTTGTGGAAGGTGGCGTTCGGAGCGAGATCGAAGGTGTAGACGAGGCCGTCCGCCGAGATGGTCCACGACCGCGCCAGGGCCGGCTGCACCGTGCCATTCTGGTCGATCCGGGTCAGCCCCTCGAAGAGGTTGGCATAGCCGACCTCGCGGATGGCGGCGGCGGCCCCGGCCGTGGGGTCGAGATGCGGCGGCTCCAGCACCATGCCCATGGTGAGCGTGTCCCGGGCCACGGCGGTGCCGCCCACCAACGTCATCGCGACCACGAGGGCAGCGCTCAGCTTTCTGCGCATCGACCGTTTCCTCCTTTACCGGGCGGACGAAGATCAGCACAGGCGGCATGGTTTGGAAAGAAAGGATGCGGGGGAAATGATTTCCCCCGCGGCCCCCTCTGGACCTTTGCTGGGGTGGCGGTAGGGGCGGCAATGGCTATAGAGGGGGTGTCCCCGCTCGTCACTTGCCTCAGCGATCGGCGGTGGCGGGCTCTCGCTGCCAGATCATCCGCCCCGCCGTTGCGATGGTCCAGGGCAGGCTGCCGACGTCCCGGGCCGCCGCGGTGAAGGGCGACAGTCGGTAGGGGACGATGTCGATCGCGAGATGATGGCCCCGCTGGGCCTCGTTCACCGCCCGCCAATGCAGAAGGGCCGCCGGTGCGTCGTCCGGGAGGATGACCGCCAGGTCGAGATCGCTGTCGGTGCCGGCCTCGCCACGGCCGCTGCTGCCGAACAGCACCACCCGAAGCGGCCGGAAATAACGCACGACATCGCGCAACAACGCCGCCGGAACGACCCGCCCGCCGCCATCAGCCACGCCGTCGCGCCCATGCCCCACTGCCGCCATGCCCAAATCCCTAGCACAACGCCCGCGCACAAGCCACGCCAGGGCCGCATTCGCCGCCACGTCCGCACTGGCCGCCCGCTCGGCGACGACAAGCTGCTGGCGGCAGCGGAAACGGCGACGGGGCGGAAGTTGCGACGCAAACGCATCGCGCGGGCCGAAGCGGAACAGCACCACCCGGAGCGGCCGGAAATAACGCGAATTGGTTAAAAAGGGAGGTGTCCCCCTTCGCCCGC
>CAYWSB010000328.1:0-1761 GCA_964460465.1 uncultured Geminicoccaceae bacterium
CAAGAACGACGAGATCCTCAAGTCGCTGCGCACCCTGGGCGCGGTCTATCGCGCCACGCTTGCCGCCGAGCTGCAGGCGATGGGCTTCGCGCTGCGGCGCGAACGCGACGGTGCCTTCGAGCTCGCCCACATCGGCCGTGACCAGATCGCCGCCTGCAGCCAGAGGGCGGCCCAGATCGAGGCCCGCCTCGCCGAGCGCGGCCTCTGCCGCGAAGCGGCGAGCTCAGCAGAGAAGCAGCAGGCGACCCTTGAGACCCGCGCCCGCAAGGGTGTCGTCGACCGCGGCGAGCTGTTCGCCGAATGGCAGGCCCAGGCGCGCGAGCTCGGCATCGACTTCGACCGGCGCGACTGGACGGGGCCTGACCCCGGCCAGGCCAAGGGTTCGCGGCAGGATTGGGGTGATGCCTCGCCGAGCGAGGAAGCGGCCCGGCGGGCGGTGCGCTATGCGATCAACCACCTGAGCGAACGCCAGGCGGTGATCGGCGAGCGCGAGCTGATCGACGTGGCGATGCGCCACGGCGTCGGCCACGTCCAGCTCCGCGACGTCGAGGCCGAGGTCCAACGCCAGACCGCAGCCGGCTTCCTCGTTCGCGAAGCGCCGGTGTTCCGCCCCGCGAGTGCGGCCGATGACCGCACGGATCTCAGCCGCCAGGCCTGGATCGACCTTCTCATAAGCAGGCACGGCATGACCCCTCCCCTCGCCCGCCGGCACGTCGACGGCGCGATCCGCGACGGCGGGCTGATCATGGCCGACGGCCGCCTGACCACGCAGACGGCGCTGGCCCGCGAGAAGCGCATCCTGCGGATCGAGCGGGACGGACGCGGCCGGGTGGCGCCGATCCTGCCCGAGGACGCCGCCCGGGCGCGGCTTGCCGCGACCAACCTCAACGCTGGACAACGCCAGGCCGCCGAGCTGATGGCCGGCACCGCCGACCGCGTCGTCGGCGTCCAGGGGTTCGCCGGCACCGGCAAGTCGCACATGCTCGACGCCGCCAAGACCCTCATCGAGGACAACGGCTACCGGGTCCGGGCGCTCGCCCCTTACGGCAGCCAGGTCAAGGCGCTTCGCGAGCTCGGCGTTCCGGCCAACACGCTGGCCTCGTTCCTGCGCGGCCAGGACAAGGGCCTGGATGACCGGACGGTCCTGGTCATAGACGAGGCCGGCGTCGTCCCGGTGCGGCTCATGGAGCAGACCCTGAAGCTGGCCGAGGCGGCCGGCGCCCGGGTCGTGCTTCTGGGGGACGTGGCGCAGACCAAGGCCATCGAGGCCGGCCGGCCCTTCGACCAGTTGCAGGCCGCCGGCATGCGCACCGCCCGGATGGAGGAGATCCAGCGGCAGCGCGACCCCGCGCTGCGCGCGGCGGTGGACCTAGCGGCACGGGGCAGGACGGCTGCGTCCCTCGAGAAGATCTCGGCGGTGATGGAGATCCGCGACGACGCCGACCGACGGGCCGAGCTGGTCCGCGACTTCATGGCGCTCAGCCCAGACGAGCGGGACGGCACGCTGATCGTCTCGGGCACCAACGAGGCCCGCCGCGACATCAACGTCCGCGTCCGCGAAGCGAGCGGCACGGCCGGACAGGGTCGGGAGTTCGACACCCTCCTTCGCCGCGACAGCACCCAGGCCGAGCGCCGGTTCAGCCGGAACTACCGGGTCGGCGACGTGATCCAGCCGGAGAAGACCTACAGGAGCGGGCTGCAGCGCGGCGCGCTCTACCGGGTTCTCGACACCGGCCCCGGCAACCGGCTCACCGTGGCCGG
>CAYWSB010000329.1:0-1735 GCA_964460465.1 uncultured Geminicoccaceae bacterium
GCGATCATCGCAGCCGCGAAGAGAGGACATCAAGTGTTGGAAACAATCCACTAGACAAGAACCGCGCGAGTGTAAAGCCGCCTGCCCCGCAGCGACAAGGCCGAGTGAGCGAGCGTCATGACCCAGGCAATTTTTCGCGACGACCCCTATCAACGCGCAGTCGAAAGCATCGTCACCGCCGTGACTGACGATGTTGTCGAGCTCGACCGGACCGTTTTCTATCCGACCGGCGGCGGGCAGCCGGGCGATACCGGACGCCTGGTCGTCGCCGGTGCCGCGCACGCCGTGGTGGACACCCGCAAGGGCGAGGCGCCCGGCAGCATCCGCCACATCCTGGCCGAGCCCGCAGCGCTCGCCGCCGGCACGCCCGTCGTGGCCGAGCTCGACTGGGAGCGCCGCCACCGCCTGATGCGCATGCACACCTGCCTGCATCTCCTCTGCAAGGCGGTGGACGGCGTGGTCACCGGCGGCCAGATCGGCGACGGCAAGGGCCGGCTCGACTTCGACATTCCCGAGTCGGTGCTCGACAAGGAGACGCTGACCCTCCGGCTCAACGCCTGGATCGAGGCCGACCACCCGGTGCGCGAGCGCTGGATCGAGGCGGCCGAGCTCGATGCCCGGCCGGAGCTGGTCAAGACCCTGTCGGTGGCCCCGCCGCGCACCGGCGGGCTGATCCGCCTGGTCGAGATCGAGGGCCTCGACCTGCAGGCCTGCGGCGGCACCCACGTCCGCAGCACCGCCGAGATCGGCCGGGTAACGGTCGTCAAGATCGAGAAGAAGGGCCGGCTCAATCGCCGCGTGCAGGTCGCATTCGACGCGCCCGGCTGAATGCGCTAGAACCCGCGCGTCTCGACCTTCACCAGTGAATTCCCCCTTGCACGTCCGGTGGCCAGCAACGCGCCGCCGGTTGCGCGCCGGGGCGACCAGCAGGAGCAGACCATGGCCGAACGGCATCACGTGGACCTCTACATCGACGGCAAGTGGCAGCCCGCCATGGCCGGTGGCAAGATCGACATCCTCGACCCCGCGACCGAAGAGGTGGTCGCCACCGCAAGCCAGGCCGAGCGCGCCGACGTCGAGGCGGCGATCGACGCCGCCCATCGCGCCTGGCCGGCCTGGCGGCAGGTCGCGGCCTGGGACCGCTCGAAGATCATCAGGAAGGCGGCGATGCTGCTCGAGGAGCGGATCGAGAAGATCGCCCGGCTCCTGACGCTCGAGACCGGCAAGCCGCTGGCCCAGGCCAAGGGCGAGATCGTCGCCGCGGTCGAGCTCATGGACTGGTACGCCGACGAGGCGCGCCGCCTGTTCGGCCAGACCATCCCCGGCCGCAACGCCGACAGCCGGTTCATGACGTCCTACGAGCCGGTGGGCGTGGTGGGTGCCTTCACCGCCTGGAACTTCCCGATCGTGCTCCAGGCCCGGAAGATCACCCCGGCCGTCGCCACCGGCTGCACCATCGTCACCCGCCCGGCCGAGGAGGGCACCTCCTGCGTCGCCGAGCTGGTCAAGTGCTTCATCGATGCCGGCGTGCCGGCGGGCGTGATCAACCTCGTCACCGGCAAGCCCGAGGTGATCTCCGAGACGATCATGGACAGCGATCTGGTCCGCAAGGTCACCTTCACCGGCTCGATCCCGGTGGGCCAGCACCTGATGCGCCGCGCCGCCGACACGGTGAAGCGGATGTCGATGGAGCTCGGCGGCCACGGGCCGGTGATCATCCACGAGGACGTCGATC
>CAYWSB010000330.1:0-1674 GCA_964460465.1 uncultured Geminicoccaceae bacterium
ACAAGGCCACCGGCAAGGAGCAGAAGATCGTCATCAAGGCCTCCAGCGGCCTGACCGACGAGGAGATCAAGCAGATGGTGGCGGACGCCGAGGCGCATGCCGCCGAGGACAAGAAGTTCCGCGAGCTGGTGGACGCGCGCAACCAGGCCGAGGCGCTGATCCACTCCAGCGAGAAGTCGCTGCAGGATCTCGGCGAGAAGGTCCAGGCCGAGGAGCGCGCCAAGATCGAGTCGGCGGTCTCCGACCTGAAGGACGCCGTGAAGTCGGACGACAAGGGGCGCATCGACGCCAAGTCGCGCGCGCTCGCCGAGGCTTCGGCCAGCGTGATGCAGCGGGTCTACGCCGAGGAGGCGAAGGCCGGCGCGGCCGAGGGCGGCGAGCAGCCCGCCGCCGGCAAGCCCGGCGAGGAGGACGTCGTCGACGCCGAGTTCGAGGAAGTGAAGGAAGACAAGTAACCGGGGTCAGAGACACGTTTCTGAGCAAGGTCAATCATGGGGTCAGGCACCGGTTGCCGTGAAACTGGTGTCTGACCCCGTTTGTGGGAGCGCCGGATGGCGAAACGGGATTACTACGAGGCGCTCGGTCTGCAGCGCAACGCCACCGAAGCGGAGCTGAAGCAGGCCTATCGGCGCCTCGCCATGAAGTTCCATCCGGATCGCAATCCCGGCGACCCGGAGGCCGAGGCGGCGTTCAAGGAGGTCAAGGAGGCCTGGGAGGTGCTCAAGGACCCCCGCAAGCGCGCCGCCTACGACCAGTTCGGCCATGCCGGCGTGGGCGGCGGCGGGCCGGGCGGCCCCGGCGGCTTCGGCCCGGGCGAGGCCTTCAGCGACATCTTCGGCGAGGTGTTCGGCGACATCTTCGGCGTCGGGCGGCGCAGCCGCTCGCGGGTGTTCCGCGGCGCGGACCTGCGCTACGAACTCGAGCTCGAGCTCGAGCAGGCGGCCTTCGGCGACACCGTGACGATCACCCTGCCGCTGGCGGCGGAGTGCGGCGAGTGCCACGGCAGCGGCGCCCGCGCGGGTGCGTCGCCGGTGAGCTGCCGGACCTGCGGCGGGCGCGGCTCGGTGCGCATGCAGCAGGGCTTCTTCGCGGTCGAACAGACCTGCCCCGAGTGCCGCGGCCAGGGCACGGTGATCGACGATCCCTGCGATGCCTGCCACGGCGAGGGCCGTGTGCCGCACCACAAGACGCTGGCCGTGAAGATCCCCGCCGGCGTCGACAGCGGCGACCGCATCCGCCTCGGCGGCGAGGGCGAGGCGGGACGCAACGGCGGCCCGCCGGGCGACCTGTACGTCGAGGTGGTGGTGCGGCCGCACCCGATCTTCGAGCGGCGCGGCGCCGACCTGGCCTGCGAGATCCCGATCGGCTTCGTCGCCGCGGCGCTGGGCGCCGAGGTGGAGGTGCCGACCCTCGGCGACGCGGCCGCGGAGCAGCTCAAGGTGCCCGAGGGCACCCAGAGCGGCAAGGTGTTCCGCCTGCGCGGCAAGGGCATCCGCCCGGTGCGCGGCGGCCCGCAGGGCGACCTGCTGGTGCATGTCGTGGTGGAGACGCCGGTGGGCCTAAAGAAGCGCCAGAAGGAACTGTTGCGGGAGTTCGAGGCCAGCCTGCGCGACAGCGGCCGCAGCCACAGCCCGCGCGAGCAGGGCTGGGTGGACAAGGTGCGCGGCTTTTTCG
>CAYWSB010000331.1:0-1652 GCA_964460465.1 uncultured Geminicoccaceae bacterium
CCCTGATGGTCATCTGAGCCATTGCCCCGGTCCGCCCGATCCAGCCAGTTCATGAAGCTCAGCCCTTGGCGAAGGAGGCGAAGCTGCGCCGCGGCTTGGGCCGGCCCTGGGCCGCTGCCATCTCGCCCTCGATCAGCCGGATCCGCCGCAGCAGGTCCTCGGCCGAGCCGTACTCGACCGAGCGCCCGTCATAGCTGACCCGGAGCGTGCCCGAGGCATAGGCACGGCGCAGCGCCGCGAGCTCGGTCTCGGTCCAGGTGGTCATCGCGAGAGCCAATTGCGTTGCCGGCCGCCGAGCCAATCGCTGCGGCCGGATGGACGAGGGGCAGGACGCTCGGCGGCCTCGGCGCGGGACTCCCGGGCGGGCTCGTCGGACGAGCCGACGGCAGTCGCGCGCGATGTCGGGACGCCGAGCTCGCGCTCGAGCTCCGCCCACTTGCGCTCGGGCCAGCGATCGGCCCCGGCGATCCAGGCCGCCGCCCGGGCGTAGACCCGGCAATCCAGCGCCTCGTTGCGCTCCCTGAGCTTCTGCCACTCGAGCTTCTGGAAGCCGCGCCTGGTCTTCACCGTCACCAGCTGCTCGGCGACCAGCTGCTTGACCCACTCGCCGTCGACCCAGCCCGGGAGATGGACGCGGCCTGCCGGGGATGGGCCACCATCGGCGATGGCCACCTCGCCCGCGCGGTCGAGCCGGAGGAAGCGGTAGGTCTCGGCCTTGAAGGTCGAGACCGCGACGGTCCAGAGCCGTGCCCCACGCCGCAGCCGACGGCCGCCGTCGGTGGCATCGACGAAGGTCGGGCCCGAGACCGGGCTCGCCCGGTTGAAGCCCTCCACGCCCTTCACCGGTGCCACCTGGGCGAAGCCGGCCCGCCTGGCCCAGGCATAGACGGCGGGCGCCTCGTAGCCGGTGTCGATGGCGAGGCGAGACAGGGCCATGGTGGCCCCCGACGCATGCGCCCAGGTCCGACCCAGCAGCGCATCGAGCGCTGCCCAGCTCTGTGCCGACCCCGGCCCGCCCTCGACGACGATGTGCTCGACCAGCCAGCTCTCCAGCCCGCGGCCCCAGGCCCAGACATCGACCTCGATCCGGTCCTTCTGCACGTCCGCCCCGGCGGTCAGGAAGAGCGCACCGGCTGGCACCGTGCCGGCGGGCCAAGTCTCGCGCAAACCCAGCACCGCCTGCCAGTCCGGCGCCTCGCCGCTCTCCTGCCAGGTCTCGCCCAGGACACCGTTCTTGAACGAGCGGATCGCCTCGTCCGAGCCCTGGGCCGCCAGCCAGTCCCGGGCGATCCGCTCCCACGACAGCCAGCCGAGCGGCGAGTAGAGACTGGAGATGTGGAAGCCCACGGTCAGCGGGTCGGCGGAGGTGGCCGTCGCCCGCCACTCGCCGCTGGCGAGCATCGCCGTCTTGTGCCGCTCCTCGATCTGCTCCTCGCACGATTCGCAATGGTAGGCCGCCGTCTCCGGCCGGCGCTTCTCCCAGCGCAAGCGCTCGAACACGAAGAACTGGCGGTGGCCACAATGCGGGCAGCCGACGAAGAACCGCCGCTGGTCGGAGGCCTCGTACTCCCGCTCGATCCGCGAGCTGCCCCGGATGGTCGGGGTCGAGACCAGGAACACCTTGCGCCGCCAGGCGAAGGTCCGGGTCCGCG
>CAYWSB010000332.1:0-1520 GCA_964460465.1 uncultured Geminicoccaceae bacterium
TGCCGGAGAGCCGCCGATGGCCACCGTCAGCTACACCACGTCCCGGGACATGATCCCACAACCGGTCGGACGGTGGCACCCTCAACCACAAAAGCCAGCGACCGCCCGTGATCCGGGCACGGCGAAGGGCATTTGCTCAGTTGGCCGGTGGCGCGAAAAAGGATCAACCTGACCGGTGACCTCTGCTAGATAAGAGAAAGCGACGGGGCCGCTACCAACGACACCCCGCCGCTCTGACCCTCGAGTGAAAGGATCCTCACCCGAAGACAAGCCGCATTTTAGTGCGGCTTGAAGCTCGCTGCCAGCATAATCCCAAGCCGCCGCGGCTGCTTGTCCGGCTGGCGGCCACGGTTCCGGCCTGGACCTGGGCCCTGGTGGCTTGGATGAAAAGCTTGTCTGCCTGATCAGGTAGTCGGCAAAGGGACGGCGCTTCCGAGGGCCGCCCCCTCCGCCGCCCGAGGTCACTCTGTCGTTGATCTGCTCGTTGCGGTGCCGGGCGGACCCGGCAAGCCGGCTTTGCCTGCCGAATCATCCACATGCTGCGGGCTAGGTGCACGAGGCCCGTCGTGTCGTCTGCCTGCCGACGAAGAGTCCGCGCCAATAGTGAAAGCAGACCTTGCCCAGCACCTAACCCTTTGAAAATCTGGTGCCCAGGGACGGATTTGAACCGCCGACACACGGATTTTCAGTCCGTTGCTCTACCAACTGAGCTACCTGGGCGCGCGCCCGCATATAGGGGGTCCGGGCGGCGCTGTCCAGCCATGGCGTCGGCCGCCGGCACTAGCCGGGCGTGCTGCCGGCCCGCTCGGCGAGCCTCGCGTTCTGCGGGAACATGTGGCGCCGCGCCTCGTCGTCCATGGGCGTCACCGGGCCTGCCGCGAGCGCCTTGGCCCGCTCTGCCGCCGGCCGCTCGCTGATCGCCCTGTGCCAGCGCCGGAGATGGGGGAACCGGGCCCAGGCCCCCTCGCCCAGGACCAGCTCGAGCGGGTTCGACCAGCCCCAGGCGGCCATGTCGACGATGGTGTAGTCGTCGCCGAGGAGCCGGGTGCGGCTGGCGAGGCGCTCGTCGAGGATGCCGAAATGGCGCTCGGCCTCGAAGGTGTAGCGGTTGATGGCGTAGGCGTTCCTGTCGTCGGCATAGTGCTGGAAGTGGACCGCCTGGCCGTTATAGGGGCCGAGGCCGGTGGCGACGAACATCAGCCAGGAGAGCAGCTCGCCGCGCTGGCCTGGGTCGGCCGGCAGAAAGCTGCCGGTCTTCTCGGCGAGGTAGAGGAGGATGGCGTTGCTGTCGAACACCACGGTCTCGCCGTCGACGATCACCGGCACCTTGGCATTGGGGTTGAGCGCCTTGAAGTCGGGCGCGTGCTGGCCGCCGCGCCGGGTGTCGATGCGGATCGGCTCGTAGGGGATGCCGGCCTCCTCGAGGAAGAGGGCCACCTTCATCGGGTTCGGGGCAGGCGAATAGTAGAAGCGGAGCATGGGCGGTCCTTCCGATCTTGCCGCGTGGACCGTAGCCGGCA
>CAYWSB010000333.1:0-1516 GCA_964460465.1 uncultured Geminicoccaceae bacterium
GGCCGCCGCGGCGGCATCGGACCGCGACCTCTGGACGGTGCCCGATCTGGCCTGGGGCTGGCTCGTGCGGCGGCCCTGACGAGGGCGTCGACGGCCGGGCCGGGGCGGGCCTATGATCGCCGGCAGAACGCCATGCGGCTGGACGAGGGGAGCCGATGCGCCGGCAGGACGAGCCCGGGGGGGCCGCGGGGTGGGCGGGGCCCGGTCGGGTGCCGCCGGCGGCGGCGAATATGGCGGCGGATCCGGCCGGCGGGTCGCTGGTCGACACGTTCCGGCGCGAGATCGAGCGGGGGCTGGTCCTCGCCTTTCGCGTCCGGCTCACCGCCCTGACGCTGATCGCCCTCTGGACGGCGCTCAGGATCGAGCCGCCCACGCTCTACCACTATCTCTGGCTGATCGCCCTGCTGGCCGTCGTCGGCTGGCTGCAGGTGCCGCTCGGCCGCCGCCACGATCGGCCGGGCGCGGTGCTGCGGGCGGCGGCGATCTCGCTCGAGATGGCCATCCTGGCCTATGCGCTGGTCGTGCCGCCGCCGGGCTCGCCGCCGGAGTGGACCATGGCGATGCAGTTCCGGCTCGGCAGCTTCGCCTATGTCTTCGTCTTCATCGTGCTCGCCGCCTTGACCTACCACCCGTTCACGGCGGTCTGGACGGCGCTTTCCGGGGTGGTCGCCTGGCTCGCGGCGATGGCCTTGGCACTGCGCCAGGAGGGTGTCTTCACGATTCTCGACCTCGGCCGCTTCCAGGCGATGGATGCCGCCACGCTGCGGGCGGTGCTGCTCGATCCGGGCTATGTGAGCGCGGTCGAGCGGCTGCAGGAGGTGCTCCTGGCGCTGGTCGTGGCCGGCATCGTGGCCCTGGCCTGCGCCCGGGCACGTACCCTGGTCCGGCGCGAGATCCGGAGCACGGTCGAGCGCGCCAACCTCGCGCGCTACTTCTCGCCCGACCTGGTCGCCGGCCTGGCGCAGGGCTCGGCGCTGGTGCACACCACCGCGCGGGCCGACGCGGCCATCCTGTTCGCCGACCTCGTCGGCTTCACCCGGTTCGCCGAGCGGCTGCCGCCGGAGGCGGTGATCGCGCTGCTGCGCAGCTTCCACGGCCGGATGGCGGCGGCGGTGTTCGCGCACGGCGGCACGCTGCACAAGTTCCTGGGCGACGGGCTGATGGCGAGCTTCGGCGTCACCGGCAGCGCCGAGCGCGGCGACCGGCCCAGCGCCGCCCGGGCGCTGGACTGCCTCGTCGCCATCCACCGGGCGATGGCCGACTGGAACGCCGCCCGGGCGGCTTCCGGCGAGGCGCCGCTCAGGGTCGCCATCGGCCTGCATTTCGGGCCAGTGGTGACCGGCGACGTGGGCGACGCGCACTGCCTCGAGTTCGCGGTGCTCGGCGACACGGTCAACGTCGCCAGCCGGCTCGAGGGCCTGTGCCGGCCGCTCGCGGCGGCGGCGGTGGTGAGGGCCGCCGCGGCCGCCGCGGCGGGCGCGCATCCGGCCCTGGCCGCCTTCGCCGCGGTGCGCAG